>CALURL010000034.1 GCA_944323155.1 Candidatus Gastranaerophilales bacterium | reverse complement strand
TGATCAAAAGATTTTTCCGGTTTAAGCCTTGTTATTTGTTTATCTAAAAATATCTCAATTTTGTTTAGATAATCATATGTTTCAGGTATCTCTTGTTCTGTATCACAAAACACAAGCTCTAACTTTTCAAAGATTTCAGGCATATTCTCTTTCATAAAGAAAGCAAGAGCTGTCGAGTCTTTTCCGCCAGATAGTGATAAAATATGATATTCTTTTTCCATTATTTCTCCTTATAATAAGCTACACAAAAGCACAGCAAAGAATCTGCTTCACTGTGCTTAAAAACTTTCAGTTACTCCTTGCAAACACAAAAATCATCTAGGATTTTGCTTAACAAGAGGTGTATTACCTTTTATATTATTCACTATGATTTAGAATTTAAGGAGGTTTTTAATGATTTTTTAATTATTAAGAAATTTTTGAGTAAGTAAATGGACTAGGTTTAAATATTTCTGAAAGTCTTGTCTGATAAAAATTATAGCAGTAACTATCCAAAGGTAAAAAGTTATTAAATAAGCTGTGTTTTTAAGTAGTTAGAGATATGTTACAGATTTCAGATCAACAGTATTTAGGAAGAGTATTACGTGTAAGGATAAAAAACAGAACATTGACGAATTCATGAACCGGATGATATAATGGTTTATCACCGCTCAAAATACCGAAATATAATCAGAAAATCAGAAAGGTATAAAAGTACCTTAATTTTGCAATAAAAACGAAAGGCGGTGAATTATATAAATTTTCACAAAAAATTTTTTAAGGTAGAATTATAAAATGAAAAATTCAATTCTAATCTTGACTATAATATTTCTCTCAGGTCTTTTGAGTTTCAGCAGCTTCACCATTGTTAAGCAGAATAAGGAACTTAAATCCCTGCAATCCAAGCTTTTTGCACAAGAACAATCTATTACGGAACTAAAACAGGAAAAAGAATCCCTAACACCTAAAGCCGAAATTCATCCTATTGAAAGAGCAGTGCAGGAATGCATGAAAAAAGAAGATTACACAACAGTCGGAATGTCAAAATGTGTAGATGATTCAATAAATGACTGGAACAATGAAATTGATAAATACCTGTTACTCTTTAAAGAAACGCTGCCAAAAGAACAGTATGATTTGTTAGAAACCTCTCAAAATGAATGGGAAGATTATAAAAAAGCTCAGTGGGCATTCTTAAATGCAGTTATTGGTGAAAAACAGGGAACAATGTATATAAATGTTTTAAGTGGAGACAGAGCAGGTGTTGTAGAAAAGCGGGCAAAAGATTTGTCAGGATTATTTTTTGAATTGACCGATTAAATTATTCTACCTTATAACTAACAGTAACATACATTAGTTAATAAGGAGACAAAAATGAATTTAAAACAAAAACTTGAACAAACTATTGCGCAAAAGAAAGCTGACAGCGATTTACTCTCTCAAATTTCAACGCTGAAATCAAAGCTTGCTTCTCAAAGCTCTTTTAATTCAGCCGGATATAATAAACTATCCGAAATAGAACATTCTCTATACCGTTACAATACATTTATAACTGGTAATTTAACAAAAGAAGCAGACCTTGAGGCTCAAAGATTATCAGGTATGGTCAAAAAACTAAATGATGAAAATATTGTTTTGGAAGGTGGTATCAACAATTCAAAATATGTATGGCATACAGAACCAAATGCATGCAAAATTTGTCAAGAATTAGATGGAACTGTTTACTATACAAAAGAAGATATTCCGGAAAAACCACATCCAAACTGTAAGTGTACTATTGAAGAAATTCTGATGGATGAAGAAGCGTGCGATTGTTATCTGTTTTTTGATAATATTGATTCAGTGTTACAAGAAGCAGAAGACCTTCAGGCAAATATTATAAATGAACAACAGGATATTAGTAGAATTCAAGCAGAATATTCAAATAGTCATTCTGATTTAATCCAAGGAATGATAAATGACTTAGTAAGCTTAGAAGATCCATTAAATACATTATTTCAGACGGTTAGTATTTTTCTTGTAAATTATCATCAAATGAGAGAAGCAAATACTATTGGAGCAGATAAATATTTTCATGCAAGAGCAAATTGTGAGGCGGCACAAAAAGGAATTGTAGGAGAGATGATTGCTAAAGCGATAGGTGATTTGCGAGAATTTCTTGATAGTTTTAAAAATATTTACATAAAAAAGTACACACTTGAAGAAAGTCTAAAAGATATTCAGGAAGACTTAGAAGCAAACCAAGAAGGAAGAGATTTAGGCCGCAAATATCCAACTCAAAGCCCTTATGATTTATTGAAACACAGAGTTCCTAATGGATTACCGGATAGATATAAACATTAATCTTGTGTTAGAATTGATTTATGAAAAAATCTGTTATAGTTATATTTTTAAGTCTTTTAACTTTTGTTGTATTAACAATAACAATTCTTACTATTACAACTGAAGATAAAGATATCTGTCTTGATACGGGAATTTGCAAAGAAGGTCTTGAGGTAAATACGAACTATGGGCTTGTTAAAATTTCCAAAGAAAATTGTATAAAATATAATTGGTTATGGAACGAAGAGAAAAGATATTGTAACGTTGAACCGGAGTAATTTTCTCCGGTTTTTCATATCCTGAATTTTATATTAAATAAAGTCACAAAACTGTGCAATTGATGTAAAAGAAAGGATTAGACATGAAGCATTTAGTTGAACCTCTACGTGATAAAAAGCAAATAAAAGCAGTTGAAGATTACTTGGCACAAAAAAGTCAGAGAAATAGGTTGCTGTTCGTTCTAGGCTGTAATTCAGGATTACGGGTTTCTGATATTCTGGCTCTTGATGTAAAAGATGTTCGCAACAAAACACATATAGAACTTAACGAACAAAAGACAGGCAAATGTAAGCGTTTCCCAATTAATGACAAACTTAAAAAACTCATAAACGACTTCATAAAAGACAGAGAAGATGATGAACCGTTGTTTCTGAGTCAGAAACGACATAGATTAGATCGTTCCCAGGTTTACAGAATGTTGAATGAAACATGTAAAGCTATCGGAATTGCTGCAAATATAGGCACTCACAGTATGCGCAAGTCTATGG
>CALURL010000033.1 GCA_944323155.1 Candidatus Gastranaerophilales bacterium | reverse complement strand
TGCCGAATTAGTTAAAAATTTTTGGATTGGATTTGGGTTTCTTGCCTTTATATTTTTGGCAGCAATTGGTATAGCTTATTTTGCCATGCAACCGGATCACAAAAATTTAAGTAATCCCATTTCAAAGCTAAATAAAATTGTGAATAAAAACGTTACTTATGATTTGCAAACCCCAAGTAAGGTATTAGCTAAAATAGATTTATTACAGGCACAGTATTTTAGCATAATTAAAAGAAATGATGCTTTTTTAAATATATATGACTGTGATGCTTGTACTAAGGATATGGAAGATTTAAACAAGTTATTTTCAGAAGTTAGAAATAATATTGATAAAGATAATTACTATTTAAAAAAATATGATGAGATAGAGAACAGCTACTCTTCATTGGATTTAGAGACAACTGCAGAAATTAATAATTTTATGATGGAATACTATGAAGCTGTTGATAAATTATTGAATGAAACATATCAAGCAGTAAGGATCAAAATTCCTAGAGAAGATTTTAAAAATCTTATAGCAAGTGAATTAAAATGGCTAAAAGATGTTGAGCAATATCATAAGGTATTTGAGCAGCAGGAATATGGTTCAAGCAGAACTTGGGTAAATCTGCGCTATGAAATTAATATGAGACAATTTAGAACTCTGTTATTAATGCTTTATTTTGCGAATTAAGGAGAATATATGAAATGTAATAAATGCGGATGTGAAATAAAAGAAAATCAAAAATTTTGTACTAATTGTGGTGAGATTGTTCCTTATAACTTTAATTGTCCTAATTGTGGGAGTACAGTTAGCAGCGAAGATTCTTTTTGTATTAACTGTGGTACCCCATTAAAAGAAACAATTAATATAAATGGAAGTACTTCAGAATCCAAGCAATCACAATCAAAAAATGTCAATGTTTTTATGGTACTTTTATCCAGTTTTTTAAGAATATGTTTAATTGCAAGTATTGTTGTATTTGTATATTACTTATTCATAACTTCAAAGAGTTATAGCCCTGATATTAACAATTCCGATAATAATTATCCAAAGCCTATTACATTTAATAATAGGGCTAGAAATTGTGAAGATCCAACGGTAAAAGATTTGGTAATTCAAATATTTAAAGAAAATGATGCTACTTATTTAAAAGTAAAACCTGAAACAGTAGCTTCTGTATACTTGAAATATCCTGCGGCTATATCATATGATTCGTCAGTTGATAAATACACTTGTTCTGGGACTGTTGTTGTAAATGCTGTAAAAAATGGTTTTAGATACGACTATGATTATATGGGGATAGTTACCAAAGATTTAGGTTATACGTATGATAGTGATGATTACACAAAGAAGTATAACTATGCAGGATATGAATGTCAGGTAGATTACACCTCTCAACTGTCAGAAGGACAAATATTGGTTTCAGCATCAAGTTGTGGAACCGGTGATATTTATGAGGGGAAAAGAGCTCCTAAATTCTTCAAATCTCCAAATCCGACAATATATAAAGATTTAAGTAAACCTAAACCTGTTGCAAAACCAAATCCAAAGCCTGCTGCTAAAGTTGAAACTAAACCAAAGGCTCCTGTAAATACGGCTAAAAATATAGGAACCATTAATACAAAACCGGTTCAAACAGAAACATATTCAAATGATTTGAATATAAGAGAAGATGTAAATCAAGAAAATGTACAAATTAATCCTCAAATACAAGAAGAACAGGAAAGAAAGAAATATGTTGAAGATGCGTTATTTTAAGTTAGTTATATTATTACAACTGTTATTATTTACTTCATGTTCAGGGCAGGTCTATGCTGAAACAAATGATGTTAATGCTCAAGGATATGATAATAATGGTGTGGATACAGAAAGCTATTATTCTATGATTAATGAGTTGTCTGCAAAAACAACTGCAGAACAAATGGTAATTCGGAATAAAATTCGAGATAATTGGACTCCTCCTGCAACAAAGGCACAAAAGAATGTAAAAGTTTGGTTTTTTGTTGACAAGACAGGTGAAGTAAGTGACTACGAAATTGTAGAATCTTCTAATAACAAGTCAGTAGATGAATCTGTTTTACAAGCGATAAAAAAATCTAATCCTTTTCCGAGTTCATCTACTTCTTTTAGCGGAATGTCAATTGAGCTAATTTTTGCATATGATGATACCCCTCCAAGTAAAGATGTAATAAGTTATTCAGAGATAAAATCTACTGCTATACCTACACAAAATCAAAAACAAGCTATGCAAACTCAAATAATAGGTATAGGTGCTGAGTTAATTGTAAGAAATGGAAGATTAATGATAGTAAATGTATTGGCTAATTCCCCGGCTGAAAATGTTGGATTAAGAAAAGGAGATTTTATAATAGCCATAAATAATCGTGTAACCGATGGATTATCTTTATCGGAAGCAATTAATATGATTTCAGGTAAAGAAAATACTATTGTGCATTTATCCATTTTAAGAGAGGGCAATAATATTCCTATAGAATATAAAGTCAAAAGAGCTAAAATAACTAATTTTAATACATCTTCAAAGACATATGTAAATAACACTTCAGATCAAGGTTATGTATATCAGAACGGTAAACGTTATAAAGAAGTGTATAATAACGGTACCAAAAAATATTATGTAGAAGCACCAGATATGAGCAGCCAAAATAATTTAAACAATACTGTTGAAGCCATCAATAAAGGGAATCAGGCAGTAAACCAGTTTTTACGGACAATAAAAATGTATGGAAATAGATTTTAAGAGGTGATATATGAAAAAATATTTAAATTTGTTTTTTATTTTGGGTTTATTATTATTAACTTCAAATATTTCAAAGGCTGAAAATTGGGTAGATACAAATGCACCCGGTGAAAATTCTGTGTTATTGGATACAGATAGTATTCGTACCAATAGTGATTATGTATTCTATAACATTAAATACAAGAAAGATGATGGAACTTTGGGACCCAAAGAAGTACTTGTAATTACAATGCAATCAGATCCTATAAATAATACTGCAGCTTATGTCGAGTCTTCCACTTTTAAAGAATATATTAAAATGGAAAATCCATATGCAAGAATTGGTGTTATGCAAAGTGGTCAAATGACATCAATAGAATCAACTGATGTGATTTATAATGCTCATAAAATGGCTTGCGATATAGCACTTAAAAATAAGATGAATATTTCAAAAGGTAGTAATATGGATTACAATGCATACATTCAAGAAATGCAAGGCAGAATAAAAATGGGATGGCATCCAAATTCTTGGAATTTTGATGATGTAATTGCAATTTTAAGAATTAATAGAGATGGAGAACTATTAAATTATAGAATTTCTAAATCATCAGGTAGAGAAGATATTGATAGGCTTGCGCTGCTTGCAATAAAAAATGCTGCTCCATTTAAACCTTTACCACAAATCAATACGGACAAAACTGTAGATATAGAACTTACATTTAATTCTAATAATGTTGTGATTTCAGCATCAACTAATGCAGGGATTAATGCTTTAACAAATAAACAAGAAACAACTAATGCTACTCAAAACGTATTCGTACAAAATTATGAAGAATCATCTAATGCAGAAAAATTTATTGATGTAATCAATAAAGGTAGTAGTGCCGGTCAGAGTATATTAAATACAATACAAATGTTTGGGAGATTTTAGTTTTGAATAAAAAAAATGTTTTAATAACTATTATAACAGTAATTGTTTCTTTTACTTTATGTTGGTTAATGCAAGATATTTTCTATCCCAAATTACCTGCAGAGCAAATAGATTCTTTGATCAATACTGCGGATGATAAATACTATTCAGAAGATTACATAAATGCTGAAAGACTGTACAAGCATATAATAAAAGTATCTGGAACATCATCTTCATATGAACTTCTTAATAGGTCTCATGCAAAATTACAAATAAAAGACTATGAAGGTGCCATAAAGGATTTTGATAATGCAATTAAAATTGATCTTCAGCATGGATGTGATAATGAATGTTATATTGGACATGCAGGTGCTTATTCCACGATGATTTCTATCATTGCTCAAAATTTATATACAGAACTAGATAAAAAAGATAAAAGTTCTGACATATTAGAAAACATTGAAAGTAAACTATTAATGCTTAGACTTAAACGAATTATTAAAAATTATAATAAAACAGATATTGCTAAATATAGTGCTCTATATCCTTGTGAATGGGGATCTTGTCTTATAGATAAAGGATTAGAGCTATATATACTCGAAGAGTATGAAAAGGCTCTGGGTTATTTAAATAAAGCTATTTCTGAGTATCAAAGTATTGAAAATGTAGAGCAGACAAATTTATGTCAAAGTATTGTGGATAGAATAAATAAGGTATATAAGAAATGAAAAAATTATTTGTATTGCTTTTAAATTTTTTAATTTTTAGTTCTTCCGCAATTGCTCAACGTACAGATATATATGATGCTTCAGGACGCCTTACTGGTTATTATGAAAAAGATTCTTCAGGTAATGTGATTGAATATGATTCAAATGGCTACAAAGTGTTTAGTTATCAAAAAGATGCATCTGGGCGTACTGTGAAATACGATAAAAATGGTTATATAGTAGGGAGTTTTGAAGTTGATAGTAATTATACTACAGAATATGATGCTGATGGTTATAGAAAAAATATTTACACAAAAGATCCATCAGGTAATACGGTGCAGTACAATAATTCCGGTAGTATTGTAAATACTTATAAACCTGAAAATTATGGGTTTGGGAAGTATGATAAGAATGGTTATTTGATTAACACATATTCTAAATAGAGGGTTTTATAATTTCCTTGCAAACTTTTTATATTAAATAAAAGGAGGAAATTAATGAACAAAACAACATCTTCAAAAACAAGTGTCAAGGACTTGAATGCTGAGTTCGCACGATTATTTAAGGCTTATGGCTTTACAAGGGCATTAAAGAGATTAAGAGAAAGCACTGATGGTACTGCTGAAGGCTTTACTCAGCTAGATGCTCTCAAATTGAGTTTGGAGGACCAACCATATGCAGTGTTTGTAACTTTTGAGCAAACAGAGAATGATGCTGAATACAAGCAGCAAGTGATGAATTTTGAAGACAATTTAC
>CALURL010000032.1 GCA_944323155.1 Candidatus Gastranaerophilales bacterium | reverse complement strand
TGTTTTATCGCGGAGTTCTTTTACCATTTGAGCTGTAATATTCATTATAATCTCCTTATTTATCGGAAGTCAGGAGGAAAGAAGGTTTAAGCCGTCTTCTCCTCCTATCTTCTAGTAATTATTCTGCAACAGTTTCTTCTGTTTTTTCTTCAACAGAAACGCCTGCATCTTCAGGTTTAATATCTTCTAATTTTTTAGAAGTATCAGCTTTGTTTTCTCTAAGTTGTTTTCCTTCCAAAACAGCATCAGCAAGTTTAGAAGCGATTAATTTGATAGAGCGTATAGCATCATCATTACCCGGGATAATGTAATCAATACCATCTGGGTCGGCATTTGTATCTGCCAAGCAGATTACAGGAATATTTAATTTATTTGCTTCTTGGATTGCGATTAATTCTTTTTTCTGGTCAACAACAAAGATTAAATCAGGCAGGCCTCTCATATCTTTGATACCGCCTAAAGTTTTGCTTAGTTTACCTAATTCACGGTTCAATTGAGCAATTTCTTTTTTAGGAAGTTTTTCAGCGTGGCCTGAAGAGATAAAATCTTCCATTTCTCTAAGTTTGTTAACTCTTCCTCTGATAGTTTCAAAGTTAGTTAATAAACCGCCTAACCATCTTCTATTGATGTAGTATGCGCCTGATCTTTTAGCTTCTTCAGCTACAACTTCAGCGGCTTGTTTTTTAGTACCTACGAATAAGATATTTTTATTTTTAGCAGCGTATTCTCTAACCACTTCATAAGCTTTGTCTAACAAGTCAGTAGTTTTACGCAAATCTAATACATAAATACCATTTCTTGCACCGTAAATATACGGTTTCATTTTAGGGTTCCATCTTTGAGTTTGGTGTCCGAAGTGAACACCTGCTTCTAAAAGTTCAATCATTGATGCTACTGGCATCTTTCTTCTCCTTATGTTTAATGTATTGTACTACGGGTTATACAGTCTCATTCAGGGAGTTTTTGTTTTTATCAGGAATTATCGAATCCGATTTATTCCTGCCACCCTCTGAACTAGGGCAAAACCTATCAGACTAGTGTAACCGATAATATAATAATACAAACATGCTTTTATGCAAACCAATTATGTAATTATGTAACAGCGGGCTTCGCCCGCAAAAAAAAACGGACTTTCTAAATTAGAACGTCCGGTATTTCATTTTCTGAAACAAAAAGGATTTACATTAACATTAAAACTTAGTATTCAATACCCTGTCTTGCCATAACTCCCATATCAAAGTAGTGTTTGATAGGTTTCATTTCTGTAACAAGGTGAGCCATTGCTTTTAATTCAGGATGAGCATATCTTCCTGTTAGAACAATTTCAAGATTTTCCGGTTTATGCAATAAAGTTTCCTTAACATCGCTTACTTTAATCATATTCATAGCAGTGCAGATATTTATTTCGTCGAGGATAATAAGCTGATATTCTCCGGAATTGATAGCTTTTTTTGCAAATTCCCAACCTTTTTTTGCTTCTTTATAATCTTCCATACAAACGTTGTGAGAGTAACATACTCTATCCATTCCGAACTGAACAACGTCAAGATTTGGGAGGAATTTAGAAGAGGAAACGATTTCTCCGTAAGATGTTGCGCTGTCACCTTTTGTAAATTGAATAATAAGAACTTTCCAACCATGACCCAATGCTCTTAAAGCCAATCCTAACGAAGCGGTAGTTTTCCCTTTCCCGTCTCCTGTATAGATTTGAATATAACCGTGTTCTAACACTGCTCACTACCTCCAAATAAAAACTAATTTCCTCTATCCATATTTTAAACGATATTTGAAAAAACTTAATCGTTCCGAGGATGGATAAATATATCGAGCAAAAGATTTATAAACCTCTCAGAATGTTTAAAAAATCCCCGCTCCCAAGATGTATATACATCATAGAATAAAACAAAAAAAAATAAACAGATTTTGTTTATACATGCCTATCTTTTTACAATTAATTTTTTAAGAAAAACAAAGATGATTAATCAGTGCCTGTTTTGCCCTAAAAATTGATATGATAAAAAATTTACATAATTTTTGTTAAATAATTGTAAAAAATACTTGCGTATTTGGGATAAAGTCTTGTTGTTTGAGTTTTAAGGTTTTTATAAATATTAATATTATTAACATTAAATGTTGAATTTTTTTATAAAAAAATGGGCATAATAATTTTAGGTCGAGTGTCTGAAAACTGCTGATTTACATGTTTTTGGATATGTTAAGTAATGTAACAAAAGAGGATATTTATGAAATCAGCTGAAATAAAAAGTTTTTATATATTTAAGAAATAAAAAAGAAGAGAGAATAATCATGGGCGGTATTGAAGCAACAAAAGCAGGTTTAGTATATTCTTCTCAGAGCGTTACCACAGGTAGCGGCAAGAAGATTACGCTGTCTAATACCAGCTCATCAAGCAGGACAACAGCTTCTTTTAAAACTACAGCAGAAAAAAATATATCAACTACAACTTCAAGATCAACAACTTTTACTGGTTTGCAAAAAGTTAAAACTGCAAACTTCCAATTTGCAGCGAGATCAAGCAAGCTTTCATTATACTCAAATGAAGTTGACTATTCTGCACTGAGAAAGTCTTTGAATAGCAATACCGGATATATTCCAAAGAGTCAAAGACAGAATTATTATACAATGGCACAGGCTCCGCAAATTAATGTAGGCGGCAATAATATGAATAAATATGCCACAGCAATGATGGCAGTTCAGTTGTTGAATAAAGGCTTAGGTGCAATTGGCAGCTTGAACGCCAAGGCATCCGCAACAGGAACCGCAGGTGCAGCAGGTGCTTCACGTAGCGCAGATACATCAGGAACAGCAGGACTTGATGCAATGAAGAGTGCACAAGATTCAACAACATTGCGTGGCGCAATTGAGTCTGCTCAAACTGAAAAAACTCAAATGCAATCAGAATTAACTCAACTTGAAGGTAATTTGGGCAACTTGAAGGCTGAAGCTGACACTGCTAAAGCAGAATTAGAAAAATTAGAACCTCAAGTTAAGCAGCAAGAAAAATTAGTAAAAGAAAAAGAAGCAGATGTTGACAACAAACAGAGTGCTCTTGATGCTGCAGGAAAAGACAGAGATTCAAAATTAAAAGTTGCACAGGATATGGAAAGAGCTGTCGGTGAAGCTGCTTCTAATTATACAAAAGCTTCTCAGGCTTTAGTGGATGCTCAAGCTAGATTAGCAAGTACACCTGCAACTATAATGGGGCCTAATGGCACACAAGTGCCGAATGAACCTGCTTATTCACAGGCTAAGCAAGCTGTTGGAATCGCACAAAAACAGAAAGAACAGGCAAAAGCTGAACTTGAAGCTCAAAAAGAAAATCATGCAAATGCAGTTAAGAACTATGAGACTGCAATTGATGCATATGAACAAGCTGCAAAAGATGTTCAAACCGCAAAAGATGAATTAGAAACAGCTAAAAATGAATTGGAAGAACAAAGTAAAAAATTAAATGATTTGAAAAAACAAGAATCTGACGCAAATGGAAAAGTCAAGGCTTATGAAGATGCATTAGATAAACAAAAGGAATTGAAATCAGATATTGAAAAATACGATAAGGAAATTAAAGAACAGCAAGAACGTTTAACTAAACTTGAACAACAAGAAGAAAAAGATTTACAAAAGACAAACGGTCAAATGGATTCGCTATCAGGAAAAATAACTGATAGAAATGAAAAAATAGATACAAAAGACGGTTTGAGTTTTATGGAAAAACGCCGCTTAAGCAAGAATGAAAAGAATTCTGAAAAGTATGATGAATTAACTGATAAACGCAATGAATTACAGCAGCGTGTAAATTATACAAAATTAAGCAAGATGGTGCCGGAATTCACATCAACTAGCGGTACAGCATTTAGGCAGGCTGAATTTGGCGGAGAAACTTTATATATGGTCGGCGCTAAGAAAGTTACTGCAGAAGAATATCAGGCTCAATTGAAAGCCGCTCAAGAAGAAAATGTATAATTCGTTACAATTACTTTACTTTTAATTTTTACCGGAATATAATAAATTTATAGACAGTATTGTCACAAAGAAAGAACGGGAGAGCCCGTTCTTTTTTTACTAATTCTTAGTCGGTACAAGTTCAGAAAGCGAAAGGAAGGTTATCATGAAACAGGAAGTGAACAGGCATGAAGTCTTAGAAAAAATTACTCCCTTGATTGAAAATACCGCCATGCGTTTTGGCTTTATTCCTATCGAAATCGATTTTTCTAAAGAAAATCACAGATGGTTTTTGAGAATTTATCTTTATTCCAGAGAAAAAGATATTACTCTTGATGACTGCGAAAAAGTGACAAGAAGTTTGTCGGATTTTCTCGATGAACTTATTCCAGTAAAGTATTATCTGGAAGTTTCTTCTCCCGGGTTGGAAAGAAAATTTAAATCAGATAAAGAATTTATATACTTTAAGGGAAGAAGAATAAGCTTGAAGTTAAAACAGCCTTTGGAAGGCGAAGAAGAAAAAATTTTTAAAGGCGAAATTCTCGACTTTGACGAAAATGAAGGTTTAAAATTCTTCCGTTTTGATGACGGGCAGGAACTTTTAATCCCGCGTAGTAATATTCAATCCGCAAAATTATATATTGATTAAAATTAACAACGAAAGGAAATATAAACATGATTAAAATTGGAACAGCGCTTTTTGAAGCTTGTGAAGAATTGGAAAGAGAAAGAGGTATATCAAAAGAAGTTTTGATTGCTTCCTTATGCGATGCAATGGTTGCTGCTTACAAAAAACATATGCACATTAAAGATGCAACCAATATCGAAGCTATTTTAGATGAACAATCCGGAGAAATCGGTGTTTTTAGAACAAAGCTTGTTGTTGAAAACGGTAGTGTAGAGAACGAAGATGAACAAATTTCTTTAGATGATGCTAAGGAAATTGTTGAAGACGTCGAAGTTGGTGATGAAGTTAAAATCGAAGTTACACCTGAACAATTCGGCCGTATTGCAGCACAGTCTGCTAAACAAGTTATCACACAAAGAATTAGAGAAGCTGAAAGAAATCTTGTTTTACAAGAATTCATGGATAAAAAAGGAACTCTTACAACCGGTATTATCCAAAGAGTGGAAAACCGCAATGTTATTGTAAATATCGGTAAAACTGATGCGATTATGCCGCAGAAAGAACAAATTCCTGGTGAATACTACAAACCGGGCAACAGAATTAGAGTTTTTGTTCTCAATGTAAAAGAAACAACAAGAT
>CALURL010000031.1 GCA_944323155.1 Candidatus Gastranaerophilales bacterium | reverse complement strand
CCTCCTGACTTCCGATAAATAAGGAGATTATAATGAATATTACAGCTCAAATGGTAAAAGAACTCCGCGATAAAACAGGCGCTGGTATGATGGATGCTAAAAAAGCTCTTGTTGAAACCGATGGAGATATGGAAAAAGCAATGGAAGTACTCCGCCAAAAAGGAATGGCTTCTGCTGATAAAAAAATGGGAAGAATTGCAGCTGAAGGCTTAATTGCTGCTTCTATTCAAGACGATTGCGGCGCTATGGTAGAAGTTAACTGTGAAACAGACTTCGTTGCTAAAAATGAAGAATTCAAAGAATTATCAGCAAACTTAGCAGAATTTACTGCTAAATCTAATCCAGCTGATGTTGATGCTTTATTGGCTTCAACTTGTCCTCAGTGCGGAAAAGTTATTTCTGAAATAATTAAAGAAAAAATTGCTTCTATTGGCGAAAAAATTACTTTCAGAAGATTTGTACGCTACGAAGGAAACACTGCTTCTTATATTCACAACGGCAAAATCGGTGTTTTAATCCAAACTGATAAAAAAGATGACGAATTAATGAATGATATTTGTTTACATATCGCTTCATCTGCTCCGGAATTTATTTCAAGAGCTGAAATTCCTCAATCAGTTATTGACCATGAAACAGAAATCGAAATGGGTAAAGAAGATTTATTGAAAAAGCCTGAAAATATCAGAGCTAAAATTGTTGAAGGCAGAGTAAACAAATTGATGGCATCAAGAGTTCTTCTTGAACAACCATTCATCAAAAATCCTGACATTACTGTCGGCCAGCTTATTGAAGGCAAATTGACAGTAAAAGCTTTCACTAGATTTGTTCTTGGTGAAGGTTTAGAAAAACGTCAAGAAAACTTTGCTGATGAAGTTATGAATCAGATTAAAGGTTAATTATTGAAAATAATTAATTACAAACTAAAAACGACCGGTTTAATTAAACCGGTCGGTTTTTATATAGTTGTTTCTTTTTAGTCAACTTTTAAATTATTGATATTAACCTCTTTTGGAGTTGCCCTAATAACAGGTGCTTCAAGATTAAAATGACTTCCATTATCAAATGTTCTTAACTTGATACCAGGAAAATCTTTAGTTGTTTTAGGAATTGTATCATCAATCAAAATTGGAGCCTCTTTATTAACAACAGAAGAAATTCCGCCTTCAGGAGTTTGAACATTTTTATATTTTTCTGCAGAATTATCCTGAACTTTCTGAGTTACAAAATCCAATACGAATTTAGAATTTCTAGGCAGTAAACCTTTTGCAGGCATTTTTTTTGAATCAAGCATACCGGCAAAAGTCGCATAAGTATTACCATCAAAATTATAAACATCATTATGAATATTTGCATATTTCAGTGGAATAAAAGTAAAACTATTTTGGGAAGGATTTACAATTTTACCAACAACTACATAATTTTCATACAGCATAATCTCAGAGTTAATTTGAGTATTAGCCAATATTTTTATTCTCAATGTTTGAGGAGGATTTGCGAAAGAAAAATCATCCAACGTTTGTACAGGCGCAGTTTTTGCAAGAACAGGAGTCACTGTAAAAGCTGCCAATAACGAAAACATAAATAAAAACTTCTTCATCTTACTTATTCTCCAAAACTTATATTATACAAGAATAATATCATATTAGAAAGATATAGTCAATTTTATACAATAATTATTCTGATATTAAGGAATCCTCATCACTATCAGACTGAGTGTTATTCAAATTAGAATGTACTTGTTCTGATTCTTGTACAGAATTTTCCGGTTTAATATCTTCCGGCATTTCGTACTCATAATTCGATTCATCTTCTTCATCAGGTTCGTCTTTTGCTCTAAATTTTAAAAAGAATATAGAATCTTTAGGGATTATAAGTTCATGACCTTTTTCAACATAGGAAAATGGTGAATCTTCATATACGGCTTTAGCCCCTGATTTAAAACGATTATCTTCCTCATTTTTAATAGCACCTTCAACTGCGCTATACCCCAGTGACAAGCCTTTTACAAAATAGCTTCCGACAGTTAAAGCAGCACTTTTAGCAAGCTGGCCTTTATTTAATTTTGTTGTATATTTTCCCGGATAATAACCTGAAATTGAATGCGTAACGCTATTCAAATCAATATACTCTAATGGCACAAAAGTAAATGTTGCATTTCTTTTTAATCTTTTAGGGTCTTTTACATCAACAATTTTTCCATTTAAAATAAACCCATTCTGCAAAACTATCTGATCTTCAATATATACATCTTCAAGGACTTTAACAGAGTAATTTTCAGGCGGATTTTCTGACGAAAAATCACTCATAGCCTGAACTTGAATAGTCTTTGCCATTACAGGTGAGCTTAACAGCATAAAACTCAAAAGAATTAATAACCTTTTCATAGACTTGGCTCCAGTCAAATTTCTTCTAATAATCCTACCATATGTTCATAAAAGCGTCAATAGAATTTTATAAATCCTCGTTATCAAAAATAGGCTTTAGATATTGACCGGTATAAGATTTTCTACATTTAGCGACTTGTCTTGGAGTTCCTTGAGCAACAATTTGTCCGCCGCCAATACCGCCTTCAGGGCCCAAATCAATAATATGGTCTGCGACTTTTATCAAATCAAGGTTATGCTCAATTATCAAAATTGTATTTCCTTGATCAGCAAGCTTATGCAGAATTCTAATAAGCTTATCCAAATCATACCAGTGTAAGCCGACAGATGGTTCATCAAGCAGATACAGAGTTTTACCCGTCGCACGTTTGTTAAGTTCTGATGCAAGTTTTATTCTTTGCGCTTCACCGCCGGATAAAGTTGTTGCGCTTTGACCGAGTTTTATATAATCAAGCCCGACATCATTTAATGTTTGAAGTTTATTTTTTATTGATGGAATATTTTCAAAAAATTCCAGAGCTTCTTTCACGCTCATATCAAGGACATCTGAAATGGTTTTACCTTTGTATTTAACTTCCAGCGTCTCGCGGTTGTAACGTTTTCCCTTACAAACATCGCATTTTACGTATACATCAGAAAGGAAGTTCATTTCAATTTTAATTAAGCCATCTCCTTTACAAGCCTCACACCGGCCGCCTTTTACGTTAAAACTAAACCTGCCAGGCTTGTAACCTCTAAGTTTTGCCTCATTAGTTTTTGAATACAGTTCACGAATATGAGTGAAAACATCCGTATAAGTTGCCGGATTTGAACGCGGGGTTCTTCCGATTGGAGATTGGTCAATATCAATAATTTTATCAATATTTTCAAACCCAGTAATTTCATCAACACCTTGAGGTTTTGGCTTGTTCCCGCGAAGTTTATGAACGGCATATTCATATATCAAATCCTGCATAAGACTTGACTTTCCGGAACCTGATACTCCGGTTAATACTACAATCTTTCCTAAAGGAATATCCACATCAATATTTTTAAGATTATTTATATGCGCGTTTTTTACATGTAAAAATTTTCCGTTACCTTCACGAACTTTTTTGGGAATAGGAATATATTTTTCACCGCTCAAATACTTTCCTGTAATAGAATTTTTAGCTTTGATAATATCATCAACAGTTCCTGCGGCAATAACTTCACCGCCGTTAATTCCTGCTTTTGGGCCTATATCAACAATATAATCAGCATTTCTAATTGTATCCTCGTCATGTTCAACAACAATTAGTGTATTACCGAGATTTCTAAGTTTTATCAAAGTTTTTATTAATCTATCATTATCACGCTGATGCAGTCCTATTGAAGGCTCATCCAGAACATATAAAACCCCTGAAAGTCCACTGCCAATTTGAGTAGCAAGTCTAATACGCTGAGCTTCACCGCCTGATAAAGTTCCTGCCATACGTGCAAGGTTTAAATAGCTTAATCCTACATCATTTAAAAATTTCAAACGAGCTCTGATTTCATCAAGAATTTGTTTTGCAATATGCATATGATATTCATCCAACTCCAGATACAAATCAGAAACAAATTCAAGTGCCTCATCGATTGGCATCAATGTAAATTCATAAATATTTTTCCCCTTAATTCTCACAGCAAGCGGGAAAGGTTTTAATCTAGCACCATGACATGCCGTACACGGTGTTGTAACCATATATTTTTCAATTTCTTCACGCCAGTAATCAGCATCTGATTCATGATATTTTTTCATAAGGTACGGAATTACACCTGTATAAGCAGTATAACGGGTTTCATAACGTTTAGAGCCAAAGCTTCTTATACGCATCTTTATTATATCCGGCGCCCCGTAAAGTATAATATCCTGATGAGCTTTTGGAAGTTTTTCAAAAGGGATATCAGGATTTATTCCAAATTGTTCGGTAACACTATTCAAAACATCCTTATAAAACGATGTTGATGATTTATCCCAAGGATAAATTGCGCCCTGATTTAAGGATTTTGTTCTATCCGGAACAACCAAATCCGCAGATACCTGAAAATCTACGCCTATACCGGAACATCTTTCACAGGCGCCATACGGGCTATTAAATGAAAATATTCTTGGTGCAAGTTCTTCAAAACTCAAATTGCACTTAGGACAAGCGAGTTTTTCACTATAAATAACTTCCTTATCACCAATAATATCAACAATTGTAACACCATCAGCCTTTTGAAGTGCAATTTGAACACTGTCAGCAATCCTTGAACGTGCAGATTCTTTAACAACAATTCTATCAACAACAACATGAATTGTATGTTTTTTATTTTTCTCTAATGAAATATCATCTTCATCAAGATTATAAATTTCTCCATCAACCTTTACACGGGCAAAACCTTCCTGTCTTAATTCTTCAAAAGTTGATTGAAATTCACCTTTTTTACCTCTGGCAATCGGAGCTAAAATCTGAATTTTAGTACCTTCATCAAGTTTTAAAATACTATTAACGATTTCATCAATAGTCTGCGGCTTAATTTCTGCTCCGCACTGCGGGCAATAAGGAGTTCCAACACGCGCGTATAAAAGTCTTAAGTAGTCATAAATTTCAGTAACAGTTCCCACAGTAGAACGCGGATTGTTACTTGTAGATTTCTGGTCAATAGAAATAGCAGGAGAAAGGCCGTCTATATATTCAACATTAGGTTTATCCATCTGTCCCAAAAATTGACGGGCATAAGTGGATAAACTTTCAATATAACGTCTTTGTCCCTCTGCAAAAATAGTATCAAAAGCAAGAGAACTCTTTCCTGATCCTGAAACTCCGGTAAAAACAATTAATTCGTTTTTCGGAATTTCTAATGAAACATCTTTTAAATTATGTTCTTTTGCGCCTTTAATCTTAATTTGTTCGATCATACTTGTATTATTGCATGTAAAAAACTATTTTCAAATAATGAGATACTATTTTTTCTTTTTGTTATTATCAGCAGTCAAATCATAACTTGCTTTAATCAGATTATCCAGAATATCATCAGGTGCCTTTTCTACATCAACTTTATTCCAGTGTTTTTTATTCATATGCCAGGCTGGTGTAACAAACGGATATAAATCTCTCAAAGCTAAACTTTCATAAGGATCACATTTCAAATTAACATATAGTATTCCGTCCAATTTAAAAATCAAAGCGAACCATTTTTTATTGCTTTTATGCCTAATAACAGCAATATCAGAATATATTTTATCATTAAATGGATAAGATACAACAGCATCATCAGAAATTAAACATCTTTGAATAAGTTCTTCTTTTTCCATAATATTACCCCGCAATTTACAAAAATAATTTTTGTGATACAATTATACATGAAAAAAATATTAGTCGACGTGACACTCTGCCGAGAAAAACGATTGAATATCGTTTTTCGAGAGGGCGCGAAAGCGCTTCCGTCACGAAACGGCAACAAAATAAATCTTTGAAAACTTAATATTTTGATAAATGTCGACGTGACACTCTGCCGAGAAAAACGATTGAATATCGTTTTTCGAGAGGGCGCGAAAGCGCTTCCGTCACGAAA
>CALURL010000030.1 GCA_944323155.1 Candidatus Gastranaerophilales bacterium | reverse complement strand
GTAGTTAACATCAAATCAGAAGAACAGTTGAGAAGAGAATACAAAGGCTTGCTTGAAAGACTTGAAGCAAAAGGCTTGTTAGAAGGTCTTGAAGGCGTTATTATTCAAGAAATGGTAAAAGGCAGCCGTGAAATGGTTTGCGGTATTGCAACAGATCCTCAATACGGCCCGATGATGATGTTCGGTTTAGGCGGTGTATTCGTTGAAGTTATGAAAGACGTAACATTCAGAATTGCTCCTTTAACTGATGTTGATGCAATGGATATGATTAAATCAGTTAAAGCATACAAATTGTTAGAAGGTGCAAGAGGTACAAAACCTGCTCAAATCGACCAAATTCAAGAAACTTTATTGAGATTATCTCAATTAGTTAATGATTTCAAATTCATTGATGAATTAGATATTAACCCGTTGTTAATCTCTGAAACAACAGGTGAAGGTATTGCAGTAGACGGACGTATCAAAGTAAGACTTGAAGAAGCTAAAGAAGCTTTGGGTTGCACTTGCTCAGAATGCTCTTGCTGCAAATAGTTTAAATCGTAATAATTATAAAGACCGATCTTAATAAGACCGGTCTTTTTTACCCCAAAATGAGGAGAAAGGTTAGTTTTAATGATAAAAATAGGCCCCAAAATAACAGCCGCTGTTAATGCAACAAAAGATAGAATATATATAAATAGATACTCAAAAGGGAAAATAGATGAACCAGAATTGCTTTATAATTCACTGGTAAAAAAATCAGGCCCGCCGGCTAAAACTATAAAAACAATGTTTCAAAGCTGGCTTAAAGCATACCAAGCCAATATTCAAAGAAGTAAACTCATAGAAGATATTAATAATCGCTTTAAAGCAAATAAAAAACTGACTGAATAGTCAGTTTTTTTATGTAAAAAATTATTACAAAATTAACAAAAAAAATTTTTTCGGCATATTATAAATATGTGGTCTTAAAAATAAGGGTTAGTGTCTATGAGGATAAACAGAATAGGATATCAAACAAATCCGAATTTTGCAGGAGAAAAAACAGATAAGGCAAAAAAGGCAATACGTAACACAGCAGGAGCTGCAGCAGTTGCGCTTGCGGCATCATTAAATGTTGACAAAGCGGATGCACAAGTATTCTATCCGCTTCCAATGCCAGTACCTCCGACATACTATTATTATAACCCGACAATTTCAACTGTTAATATTCCTAACTGTTTTATATACGGGGATGTAACAAATTTCGATTACAACAAATCCCTAAGCGATAATTTTAATGAAATCGATGCAAACGGAAATGAAAATGGTGTATTAAGCGCACAAGAAGTTGCACGAACTGAACGAGAAAACTGGAATGCAACACATGCGTATCCATATAATTCAAACCAATACAGATACACTGTACACACATTTAACACCCTATCCCGCATGTATAATGAAGAAGATTCTAACCCTAAGACAATAAACTATAGTGAATACCGTAAAATCATGAATGATTACATGCAGGCAAGAAACGTAACATCATTCTTTAATTTATTAAGGATTTTCACGGTTCCAAACCTTTTATATCCACGGCCTATAGCCCCTCCGCCGCCGCATCATCACCATCCTGCACCGCCGCCGCACAGGCATAGATAAAATTTATAAACTAAAAACAGACTTTTAAATTTAAAAGTCTGTTTTTAATAATATTTATCTTTAAATTTTTAATATTTGCTCAACATTTACATTAATAGAATTAGCTAAATCTACAATCTTTTTAACTGTTAAATTTTGTTCTCCTCTCTCAACTTTTCCAATATAATTCGGATGCACATCAGCTAATTCAGCAAACTGTTCCTGAGAAAGTCTTTGTCTTACTCTTTCAACTCTGAAATTCATACCTATACTTTTCAACACAGTTTTATAATCAACCATGATAAAATTTTATACTATTGACAATGTGTATTCTACAGTATTATAATAGTGTATAAAGTATAAGGAGATTATATGAAATCTGGATTTACATTGGCAGAAGTACTTATAACACTAGGTATAATAGGAATTGTTGCATCATTAACAATCCCCACATTAATTCAAAAACATCGTGCAATGATTGTAGAAACTCGTTTACAAAAATTTTATTCCACAATTAATCAAGCAATTTTAGAAGCAGAAAACGAGTATGGCGATAAATCTTATTGGGTATCAGCCAATACAGAAGAATTTTTTAACAAGTATCTAAAAACTTACTTAAATCATATTAAAGTAGAGAACAAACGTGTTGGGACAGGAAATGATTGGTTATTAGTAAGTTTAGCTGATGGAAGTGCTTTTCTTGTAGACATTTATGCAACATGGGATAGTAGTGGTAATCAAACATTTAAAACGAATGGAGGACATTTTATATTCTGTCCATATGCACAAGATTGCCAAGAAGGCCACGATTATAATAAGTGGGGTAAGAGACAATTTGTATTTGGTTTTTGGCCGGCAGGAGAAATATCGCCTCAATATCACAAAAATAAAGGAGTAGAACCTTATTTAAATGCCTGGGATGGAAAAGAAGAATCATTATATACAACTTCTAATTATGGCTGCAACCCTAATGCAAAGAATTTTTACTGCACTGCAATTATACAGCACAATGGTTGGAAAATACCTTCAAATTATCCTTACAAATTTTAGTTACCAGAACGCTTTTGGCATAATTCTATCGTAAACCCAAACATCTACATTGTCATAGGTTAAGCCAAAATCTGCTGCGATATTTCTGTCAACACCTATGGCTCTTACAGGAATTCCAAGTTTCTGTCCCACTTCTTTTACGATATTATAACCTCTTATAACATCCTCTTTTGTAGTTTCATCACCAAAATGAGTGTTTGAAATAAATCCGTCAAATTTTTTCCACGGACGTTTTTCCAAACCTTCTGAAAATGTAACGTATTCCATAAGATTTTCCACATTACAAGTTTCAAACTTAGAAGTGTTAACAACAAGATAAATTCTTAAATCATCTTCATTATCAATATTAGAGAGAATATCAAGCATATCAAGCCCTGCAGCACCGTAACCAACATCAATTACCAAATCACCTTTAGCCGCCAAACAATTTTGTTGTGCAGGTGTAATATAACTACCGGCTTCTCCAAGTCCAAAATATTCAGGTTGAGTTATGACATTAATTCCTTCCTGTTCAAGAACATTGGCAATCGGTCTTAATGTATAAGCAGGCTCAACAGTATCCAAGTCTACTAGAGTAATCTGTTTATTTAATTTTGCAAATTGTCTTGCTCTATTTATTGCGGTTTCGGATTTCCCGCTTGCATAAGCGCCTGCATAAACTTCTACTGTGCGTGTCATTATTCTAATCCTCTCTATATCAAATATATTGTATCACAAACAAGTTGACCATATAAACATTTAATGATTTAATGACTATATGAATTATATTTTTTATTTTCTAATTGTAATTTCAATAATATTCGGAGCAATAAACGGAAAATTATCTGATGTTGTGAATTCAATACTAACAGGAGCAGAGCTTTCTGTAAAAGTAGCGTTTTCGCTAATCGGAATAATGGCATTCTGGCTAGGAATGATGAAAATCGCAGAAGAAAGCGGCTTGATAAAAATTATTGCAAAGATTATAAAACCAGTAACAAAAAGATTATTTAAAGAAATTCCGCAAGATTCTCCAGCGATAGGTGATATAGCAATGTCATTCACAGCAAATGCCTTCGGGCTTGCAAACGCAGCAACTCCAATTGGGATTAAAGCGATGGAGGAATTGCAAAAACACAATATTGATAAAACATCAGCATCAAACGCTATGTGTATGTTACTTGCGATGTCAACTGCCGGTTTTCAACTAATCCCTGCGACAGTTATTGCTGTTTTAATAAGTGTTGGCTATAAAAATCCGACAATAATAATCGCCCCGACATTACTTGTAACAACAATTACTTTTGTCAGCGCAATTGTTCTTGCAAAAATATTTGAGCATTTCTGGAAACCTCAATGCAAAACACATGGAGGTGAAGAATAATGTTTCAGACAATAATGAATATAATTTCGCTGTGGGCGCTGCCTTCAATAATTCTTATAATCTTAACCTTAGGTTTATTTAAAAAAGTTCCATTATATGAAAGCTTTACCCTTGGAGCGAAAGAAGGCTTTAGCGTTGCAGTAAATATTATACCATATCTTGTTGCAATAATAGTTTCAATTTCAATGCTAAGGGCATCAGGAATAATCGGATCTTTATCACAAGTTCTGCATCCACTGCTTGCACATTTTAACGTTCCTGCAGATACTATACCGATAATGCTTGTACGCTCACTATCCGGTTCTGCAGCACTTGGAGTATTTTCTGATATCGCGCATACCCTGGGGCCTGAAAATTATGCAACAACTCTGGCAGCAGTAATGGTAGGTTCAAGTGAAACAACTTTTTACGTACTTGCTGTATACTTTGGCGCGGTAGGTATTTCAAAATTACGTTACGCGCTTATTGTCGGATTAATTGCGGATTTGATAGGAATTATCGCAGCCGTATCTGTTTGTAATATATTTTTCTAAATCTGATGTTCATTATGTACCGCAGGAAATATATTTTTTGCCATAAAAAACATCTTTATTTACCCAGCTTTGGGTGTAATCTTTTATATCAGAATCAACTATTGCTTTCACAAGAACAGCATATCTTATATCAATAAAATTAATCTTATTGATACGCTCTACAACAAAATCCTTACAGCCGCAATTATGGCAATAATGCTTTTCAGGAATTACCACGCCGTTTTTTATAATCCCAGGGAGTTTTACACCACAACAAGCACAACGAACTAAATACCACTGATTTTCAACCAATTCGCCGCAATCTGGACAATACGCATAATCTACTTCTGGTGAAACATTTAAATGCTCACAAATTTTTTTAAAATTAAAAATATTATTTAAAATCATACTTTTTTTATAATAAAAAAATTACAACAGTCAATATTCAAAAGTAAATTGAAAATATTTTTGCTAAGCACTGTAACGCTTAAAACCTTTTTCAATATTTTTAGATATCAAATTCTTAACAGTATCGTATTCTGTGGTCAACGCTTCCATCTCAGTGCTGAGATTTTTTATCTTTAAGTCAAGTATATTTTCTTTTGCATCTAATTTTTCTTTTTCAATATTGTAATTTGTTTCTGCCTCTGTAACTGCTTTCTCATCTGATATTTCACGAATATAAGAGAATGTAGAATAATCATACTGATTATAATAATTATTATTGCCTAAATATGTCACAAACATCATATTGCTTTGAATCATATCCTGTAAATATTCAGAATCTGTAACCTCATTATTTTCAGTCCAGCCATTTACACAAATTTGATTAAGCAAAGTATCATAAAAGCTTACCATTCTGGCCTCAGAACTAGAATCAGCAAGAGAAGATACACTACCAAGACCGGATTCCTGATTGTAAGTAGAATTCTCTATAGCAGAAAAAATCGCTTTATCAATTAATTTTTCATTAAGCAAACCTTCCGCGAACTTTAATCTAACAAGAGTAGATGGAACACAAGACAAACCTTCAAGCGGAATTCCAGCATTTCTAGCCGCATTAGCATATTTACTATCTAACACAACAGCCTTTTTACTGTTAGTAATTGTAATCGGCCAATAGTCATTTAAACCAGAAGGCGTCATAAATAAATCATAACTGGCTTGACTAGCTCCAGTTGATGTACCATAAAAGTCATAAACTAATTTTGTATGACCTAAAGAATTTTCATATTCATCAGACAATATTTGTAAATTACGAGCCAATGTTAATTTTTGCTGGGATAATTGCATAGATCTAAATTCACAATCCGACTGGCGTGAAGTTATAGTCAATAATCTTGCTTGAGTTGCAGACAATCCCATTTTAATATCCACCACAATTGAGTAACTAATTACTCTGTCGGAATAAATAGAAAAAACTTTAATAAAATTTAAGTAATGTAACAAATATTAAATCATTAAATTAATATATGCTTTGCTATCAATATTTTTCACGACAGGAAGCATAAATTGCTCGTAATCAGGACGAGCTAAAATATAAACTTCATGACTCCAAGGCAAAAATACTGTACCAAATTCTCTATCACCAAAAGTATATGCAGCCCTAAAATTACTAAATTTTCTAATCTTGGAATTTAAATCATTACTTGCATACAATTTCTTGCAACCTAAACAATAAAAACCAGTTCTCGTCAGATGTGAAGCAACCTCTTTTGCATTAGTAAAAGAAGAACTTGATAACTTAATACCATTGAATGAAGGCTGGTTTACTCCTCCTCCATTCATTTGATAACTATTTTTTAAATTTAATATTTTCATAACAAAAATACTAAAAACTAAAAATAAAAAATTTTGCTACTAAAAAAGCAGAGAATTTATAAATTTTACATTTATAAATACCTCTGCTTTATCACATAAGACCTCGGCAACGAGTTATCTTCCCAGGCGGTGGCCCGCCAAGTATTGTCACCGATGTGAGTCTTT
>CALURL010000029.1 GCA_944323155.1 Candidatus Gastranaerophilales bacterium | reverse complement strand
ACTTGTTCGTAGCATTTGAATTCCATAGAGAAAGTACCTCTACCTTGAGTTTTAGAACGGATATCAGTAGCGTAACCGAACATTTCTGCAAGCGGAACTATAGCGTTGATTTTTTGGATACCTGTACCTTCGATAATTTCCATACCTTCAACGCGGCCGCGGCGGGATGAAATATCACCGATAATATCACCTGTATTTTCTTCAGGAACTTCGATTTCAACTTTCATCATCGGTTCAAGGATACAAGGTTTAGCCTTACGGCAGCCTTCTTTAATAGCCATAGAACCGGCGATTTTGAATGCCATTTCTGAAGAGTCAACTTCGTGGTAAGAACCATCATAAAGTTCAACTTTAACGTCAATCATCGGGAATCCTGCTAAGATACCGCCTTCAAGTGCTTCTTCCATACCTTTTCTTGCAGGTTCAATATATTCTTTAGGAATAGCACCACCAACGATTTTGTTTTCAAATACAAAACCGGCATTTTCTTCTGCTGGTGAAATTCTAATTTTAACGTGACCGTATTGACCTTTACCACCTGATTGACGGATGAATTTAGAGTCTTGATCAGCGTTGCCGCGGATTGTTTCACGGTATGCAACCTGAGGTTTACCAACGTTAGCGTCAACTTTGAATTCTCTAAGTAAACGGTCAACGATGATATCAAGGTGAAGTTCACCCATACCGGAGATAATTGTCTGACCTGTTTCTGTATCTGATTTTACGCGGAAAGAAGGGTCTTCTTCTGCAAGTTTTTGAAGAGCAATACCCATTTTATCCTGATCAGCTTTTGTTTTAGGTTCAATAGCAACTGAGATTACAGGTTCAGGGAATGACATTCTTTCTAAGATGATAGGTGATTTTTCATCACACAAAGTATCACCTGTTGTAGTATCTTTCAAGCCGACAGCTGCACAGATGTCGCCTGCGTAAACTTCATTTTCTTCAATTCTTTGATCTGCGTACATTTGTACAAGTCTTGAAATACGTTCTTTTTTGCCGTTAGTAGCGTTCAGAACATAAGAACCTGAAGTCAATTTACCTGAATATATTCTCAAGAAAGTTAAACGGCCAACGTAAGGGTCAGTCATAACTTTAAATGCAAGAGCTGAAAATGGTTCATCATCAGAAGAATGTCTTTCAACTTTAGTACCGTCTTCCAATTCACCTTCGATAGCTTTTACATCAACAGGAGAAGGCATCAATTCAACGATAGAGTCAAGAAGTAATTGAACACCTTTGTTTTTGAAAGCTGTACCGCAGGTAACAGGAACGATTTTGTTATCACAAACAGCTTTTCTCAAGCCTTTTTTCAATTCTTCAACAGAAATTTCTTCACCTTCAAGATATTTCATCATAAGTTCATCATCAGTTTCAGCGATAGCTTCAACAAGAGCATCTCTGTATTCTTGAGCTTGAGCTTTCATATCTTCAGGGATTTCTTCTTCTTTGATGTCAGTACCTAAGTCATTTGTGTAAATTTCTGCTTTCATAGTGAACAAATCAATCAGACCTTTAAACTGGTCTTCAGCACCGATAGGCAATCTGATAGGGTGAGCATTTGCACCTAATCTATTTCTGATTTGATCAACTACACGGAAGAAATTAGCACCTGTTCTATCCATTTTGTTAACGAAAACCATACGAGGAACTTCGTATCTGTTAGCCTGTCTCCAAACTGTTTCTGATTGAGATTGAACGCCGCCAACTGCACAGAAAACAGCAACAACACCGTCTAATACACGTAAAGAACGTTCAACTTCAATAGTAAAGTCAACGTGTCCCGGTGTATCGATAACGTTAATCTGGTGACCTTTCCATGTTGCAGTAACTGCTGCAGATTGGATTGTAATACCTCTTTCACGTTCTTGTTCCATAAAGTCAGTTACGGCAGCACCGTCGTGAACTTCACCGATTTTGTGAGTTTTTCCGGTATAAAACAAGATACGTTCAGTTGTAGTGGTTTTACCGGCATCGATGTGAGCGGCAATACCAATGTTTCTGATTTTTTCTAATGGAGTTTTTCTTGCCATTTTTGTTTTTCCTTTTTTATATATTGTGTACGTCTGCTATTTTATACTTAGCCTTAGTATAATTATCACACAAACATATTATTTATCAAATTAATGTTTCAATTATGTAAATTTTACAATTAATTTCTTTTGTTATAAGATTTGAATATAGTTTTAAGGAAATTAAGAGGGAATAATAAAAAATGCAAGTATCATTAAACTGGTTAAATGAATTTGTTGACCTTACAGATGTTGAAGTTGAACAAATTGCGCATGAATTAACAATGAGCGGGTTGGAAGTTGAGGCTGTGGAAGAGGTAAAACCTAAATTTACAAACATTCGCACAGTAAAAATTGAAAAAATTGATAATCATCCGAATTCTGACCATTTGCACCTGGTAACTGTAAATACTGGCAATGGACTGAAAACAGTAGTTTGCGGAGCGCAAAATATTAAAGAAGGTCAAATCGTGCCTTATGCAAGTGTTGGAAGTCAGGTATTGAATAGAAAAACCGGTGAAATGTTTACTTTAACTCCTGCTGTTATAAGAGGGGTTGAATCTCAGGGAATGCTTTGTTCTGCTGATGAACTTGGTGTTGCTGAACGAGGTTATCAGGAAGAAGACGGTATTTTAATTTTAAATAGAATATTCCCTGATGTTAAAATTGGTGAAGACGTTGAAAATGTTCTTGGTTTTGAAAAAGATTATATTCTGGACGTTGCACCGACTGCAAACAGAGGCGACCAGATGTCTGTAATCGGAATTGCAAGAGAATTAAGTGCTATTTTTGATAAACCTCTTAAATTTAATCCTGTTGAATGCACAAGAGATCTTTCAACCGACAAATTTAAGGTTGAAATTATTGACGAAGATGTCTGTAAATATTATTCACTTGGGATTTTGAAGGATTTAAAGATTAAGCCGTCTCCTGATTGGATGCAAAAAAGACTTATTGCGTCAGGCGTGCGTGCGATTAATAACGTTGTTGATATTACAAATTACGTAATGCTTGAGTATGGAACTCCTTTTCATGCTTTTGACTTGGACAAATTAGACGGCTACCTTTGCGTAAGACGTGCTAAAGAAGGTGAAAGCCTTGTGACTCTTGACGGAGTTGAAAGACAATTGACACATGACAGTGTTCTTATTGCAACAAAAGACGAAGGTGTTTGTCTGGCAGGCGTATTCGGCGGTGAAAATTCCGAAATTGATGACAATACAACAAATATTGCTTTGGAAGCAGCTTATTTCACTCCTCAAAGTAATAGAAGAAGCGCAAGAAGCGTCGGCTATAGAAGCGAAGCCTGTGCAAGATTTGAACGCGGAGTTGATATTGAAGCAATTAGACCTGCTTTAATGCGTGCAATGCAGCTTATGGTTGAACTTGCGGACGCTAAAATTGAAGGCGTCGTTGAGGCTGGTGAAAATAAACTTGAACCAATTGAAATTACTCTTAGATATTCTCAAATAAAAAGAATGCTTGGCTGCGATATTGAACCTGAAAAATGTATTTCAATATTAGAAAATTTAGGTTTCAAAAAACTTGGCGGAAATGATATTGCTGCAAAATTTTTAGTTCCTTCATTCCGTGCAATGGATGTAACACGTGAAATTGATTTGATAGAAGAAGTTGCAAGAATTAATGGTTATGACAAAATTACTCCGACTTTGCCTTATAAAAATCAGACACCTGTTATATCGCTGGAAGAAAAAGTTATTAATAAAGTTAACGGATTGATGCTTGCTTCAGGATTGAATGAGATTATTACAACTTCACTTATAGGCAAACCTCTTCTTGAAAAATATATGGTTTCGTATGATGAAAACAAAGCCGTAAAAGTTTTGAATTCTGTTAGTGAAGAAAGTACAATGCTAAGACAATCTCTGGCAGCAAGTGTATTGAACTGCATGAAATACAATTATGATAATGGCCAGAAAAATTTTTGGGCTTACGAAATCGGCAAAAAATATTCTTTAGAAGGCACTGCTGATGAAAAGTATTCAGGTGTAAAAGAATCATGCGTTCTTGCAGGTGTTTTGACAGGTGATGTTGAGAATTCTAAATGGCAGGTTAAGGCTGCAACAGATTTCTATACCCTTAAAGGAATTCTCGAAAAATTATTCTCAGAATTAGGTGTCGAAAAAAGAATAAAATTAACTCCTTGTGAAGATGTTGATTACCTTCATCCGTATAGAAGCGCAAAAGTTAATGTTTTAGGTAAAAACTTAACAACAATTGGAACTTTTGGTCAAATTCATCCTTTGTTGAAAGATAAATTGAAATTAAATCAGGATGCCTTCTTATTCGAAATTGATCTTGATGAAATCATCGCAATTATTAAAGAACACACCGTAAGATATAAAAAACTTCCACAATTCCCGGAAGTAAAACGTGATCTCGCTTTTGTAATCAATGATAACGTAAGCTTTGATGATATTCAAAAAGTTATCAAAGGTGCTGTTCAGCAAAATATCTTTAAAGGCAGTGAAGTGTTTGACGTTTATCAGGGCGAAAATATTGAAAAAGGTTACAAATCTCTTGCGTTCCGTATAAAAATGCAGGATGAGAATGCAACTTTAACAGATGAAATTATTGATAAACAGATGAACAATGTCAGAGCTAAACTTCAAAAAGCATATGCTGATATAACTTTCAGAGAATAAAATTACGAAAAAGGTGATTTGTAACAACAAGTCACCTTTTTTCTTAATAAATAGTAGCCAATATTTAAAAAAGGTGCTAATATATTTAGCATATTGACGGGGTAATGAAATAAATGAAAAAATTAATAGTATTTTTTGGACTTTTCTTGGGGCTATTCGCAGTATTTAATCAGCAAGTTTTTGCATTTGATATTGTTCCTCAATTTGTAAGTATGGTTTATACAAATACTCTGGGGCTTTATCAGGCGCCTTCTGAAATTGTTTTGTATCAAGAGCCGGATGAGAATTCTCAAGTATTAGATACTATAAAGTGGGAAAAAGGAGTTATTGACCCTAATACAGTTAATGCGCAGGATTTATTTGTTGTTTATCTGCCGGAAAAGAATTTGGGATTTATGGCTGTAATGGATGAAAACGAAAACTGGGTTCAGGTTGTTTATAACAACTCTACAGGTGATACAGGCTGGATAAAAAAGGACGACCCATATAGATTTTTAACGTGGATAAATTTTTATAATATATATGCAAGAAAGTACGGTTTAAAAATGTTGGAAGGGGCAACAGATGACATAAAAAATATTCATGTTGGGCCTGATGAATATTCCAAAGTTGTCGGTACAGTAAATATGCCGCAAAAAATTAACCTTCATGCGATAAAAGGCAACTGGGCTTTAGTCAGTGTGTTTGATATAGATAGACGTTCAAAAACCGGTTATATCAGATGGCGTTCTGATGAAGGTGTAAAATATTTCTTCCCAGATATTCAGTAATCTAAAAATTAAAGTTAAACATTTCCTGAATTGTTAAACCGAATGCGTCTGCTATTGCCTGAACTGTGTCAACAGATGGAGAATTTTCACCTCGTTCAATCGCACCAATGGTAGGTCTGCTAAGATTTGCCATTTCTGCTAATTCTTCCTGTGACAAATTGTGTTTGATTCGTTCTATTCTAATTTTCATTCCAAGTTGTTTGCTAAGTTTTTTATCCATTATGAATATTATTTTATACAATTGACATAGTATATTCTATATGATAAAATTATCATATAGATAAAAATAATAGCAAATTGTACTATGATTGATAAAATTGATAAACTTGAAGACGAATATATTGATACTTTGAATTTGATTATGACGCTCGATAATGCACTTCAACTAGCACACAGAGATAATGATGATTTTGCACATCTGCATACTCTAAGCAGTATTATCGTCGAAAAGTCAGAGTATATTTTTGAACTTGTTCAAGATGTAAGTTCTCAACTCTATGCTTTACATTCCGAAAAAAATGCTCGACATTAATTTATGTTTGTAGTAGTTTAAAACTACATGCAGAAATATAATTAGTAAAGGAGAATTTTATTATGCAAGTTATATTAAGAAAAGATGTTCAAAACCTTGGCGAAGCAGGTGACATCGTTAATGTTAAAGACGGATACGCAAGAAACTTCCTTCTTCCACAATCTATTGCAGAAGTAGCTACTGAAGGTGCTTTGAAAAATCGTGAACAAAATTTGGCTAGAATTAAAGCTAAACAAGAAAAATTACATCAAGAAGCTTTAGAAATTGCCAAGAAAATAGAAGAATTAGGCAAATTAGAATTGGCCGCTAAAGCTGGTGAATCAGGTAAATTGTTCGGTACAATTACTACTAAAAAATTGACTGAAGAACTTCACGCTAAATCAGGTGTTGAAGTTGACAGAAAAAATGTTTCTCTTAATGCTCCAATTAACAAAATCGGCGAATATACAATGCTTATTAAATTAACTTCTAAAGTTAAATGTGAATTGGGTGTTGTAGTTACAGCTTCAGAAGTTGTTAAAGAATCTGTTGAAGAAGAAACTGAAACTGTTGAAGAATAATTTATTTATTTAAAAAGGACGCCAAAACTTGAAGAATAGCAATTCTGAATTAAAACTAGAATGTATGGCAATAGGCTCATTACCTCATAATAATTTGGAAAATGCTATGAATATTGTAAAAAAATATTTTAATAATATCCCGTTTTGGCCGCAGCTTACAAAAATTAGTAAAAACGAAGACATGATTGTTCAATTTTTGGAAAACATGCCTTCGTTTTTTTCTGATAATGATAAATGTTATCTGGAAACCGAAAGTGACAAATTTTTTGAAGATATTGAACAGTTTTTAAATGATTACGATGAAATTATTTCTAACATAAATTCTCCAATACTTGAAAAATATTCAATAAGCAGGAATAATTCGTCAGCTTTTCCGGAATTTGTAAAAATAATCAAAGAAACAAAACCGTTATATGCAAAAGGACAGATTGTCGGGCCGTTTACGCTCTCTACAACTCTTGTTGATAAAGATGGCAGATGCGCTGTTTACGATGAAACTTTAAGAGAAATTATTGTAAAAACATTAACCCTAAAGGCTTTGTGGCAGATAAGCCGGATAAAACAGGCAAATCCTGAAACAGTCCCTGTGATTTTTATTGATGAACCTTCAATATCGCAGCTTGGAACATCAGCTTTTGTTACAATATCTTTCGATGATGTAATTGAGATGATAAAAGCAATTTCCGATGTAATTCAGGCAAATGGCGGTTTGTGTGCAATTCATTGCTGCGGCAAATGTGATTGGCGTGTGCCTGTAAAAGCCGGAGTTAATATTATTAATCTTGATGCGTATTCATTTTCTCAAAATTTAAGTTTGTTTACGGATGAACTTAAAACATTTCTGCAAAATGGCGGAAAAATTGCATGGGGTGTTGTTCCTACTTTAAATGCTGATATTCTGGAAAAAATTTGTTTGCAGGATTTGATTAAGGTTTTTGAAAATGGTGTAAAATATTTGACTAACAAGGGTATTAATGAGAAACTAATTTTAGATAATTCAATAATAACGCCTTCATGTGGAGCGGGAGCGTTGAATGAACTTCTGGCAGAAAAGGCTATGCGTTTGACAAAAGAATTATCCCAAACTTTGAAAGAAAGGTATTAATTTGACAGTAAAACTCGCGATTACAGGTAAAAGCGGAAGCGGTAAAACAACAATTACAAAAGCTTTTTTGAGGGTTTTTCAGGAGTATTTCCCAGAAAAATCAATTTTGCTATTTGATAATGATTTGTCAAGTGAACTCGGACATAGTTTCGGACTTGATATAAGAAATACTATTTATGGTATCAGAAGCGGAAAACACGAGTATAAAACAGGAATTCCCGAGGGAATGTCTAAACAGGAATTTGTTGAATGGGCAATGGAAGATATTGTTGTTCAACTGGAAGAGAATGTTGATATTATAGTGTCGTGGTTTGTCGGCTCAAAAGATTGCAGATGCCCGATTACAGGGCAAATTAACGATGCTGTCTTAAAGCTTATTGACAGATATGATATTGTTATTTTTGACTGTGAATTTGATTTGAAATATTTAAATCAGCTTGTAGATACTGATATTGATACAACATTGATTGTTGCCAATCCGACAGATGAAAGTGCAAATCTTGCAAAACGTATAGAAGAATTCAGCGCAAAATATGCCGCAGGAGGCCAGCTTGGAGTTGTTATCAATAAAGTTGAAGATTATGATATAACTTCTGTTTATGAGCTTTTAAAGAAATATGATTTGGATGTGCTCGGCGTAATTCCTTTTGATAATGATTTGACAAAACATTCAATGGAGAGAGATTCGAAAATTGTTCAGGACGCCATAAAACAATTTTATATAAAATTGAATCTGCCTCAGGCAAGAGAGGTGTAGAATGACGGTTATAATTGACGGAAAAGCTTTGAGAGACAAACTTCTTGAACAGTTGAAGCTTAAAGTTGATAAATTTGAGATTAAGCCTAAACTTGTTGTTATTCTTGTCGGAGATAATCCTGCAAGTCTGATTTATGTTAACAATAAAAAGAAAACGGCTGAAAAATTAGGGATAGACTCTGAAATTATTAATTATCCGTCAAATATTCAAGAACAGGTGCTGCTTGATAAAATTGTCGAACTTAACAATGACGCAACTGTTACGGCGATATTAGTTCAACTTCCGCTGCCTGAGCATATTAGTAAATTTAAGGTAATAAATACGATTTCTCCCAACAAAGATGTTGACGGATTTACGCCGGAAAACTTTGGGATGCTTTTTGCAGGCGAAGAGCCTTATGTTTATCCTTGCACGCCAAAAGGAATTCTTTTAATGCTGGATGAATACAATATTGATGTTGACGGCAGACATGTTGTTATTGTCGGACGATCTAATATTGTCGGAAAACCCCTATCTCAAATGCTTTTGAACCGTAATGCAACAGTTACTGTATGCCACAGCCACACAAAAAATTTGGCAGATATAACAAAAACTGCCGACGTTTTAATTTCAGCAGTTGGGGGAAAAATTATTGGGGAAAATTTTGTTAAACCAAATTCTGTAGTTATAGATGTGGGTATTTTCAAAGATGAAAACGGAAAAACAAGGGGAGATGTTGACTTTGAAAAAGTTGCGCCGCAAACATCTTTTATAACACCCGTTCCAGGAGGTGTCGGCCCAATGACTATTGCGTCATTGATGCTCAACACTGTGGAACTGTTTGAAAAAATCCGTTCTTAACCTATTTTACAGCTTATTTAATTCTAGCTGCCTATCAGGTTCAATGTGCAGGAAGATTTAATATTACTGTTTACAAGGTTCTTCATACTTGAAATTTCGTTATCCAGAGCCGTTATCTGCGAATCCAGAGAATCCTGTCGTGTTTCCAGGTAAGATTCTGTAGAAACAAGTTCTTGATAGTATTCATCTGTGTCAGCATCCCAGTTCTCGTTGTCGGATTGGTCTGCTTCATAAAAGCCCATTTCTCTTGTAATTGTGTTGATTCTGCTCATAATCAATGTCTGTTCAAATTGCAGTTGGCTTTTCTGCATTGTGAATAAATTCTTTTGCGCATCAATTGCTAAAAATGTCATCTCATCTCTCCTTATGTTTATAATTTGCTCTCTTAAATATATAAAGTATTTAGAGAATTTGTGATTTCGCAAGTTGAGTGTTTTGTTACAATTCTTAATGTAAAAATATCAAAAATAAGGTATGGTATAATAATAGAGTTGATAATATAATGGAAGGAGCTTTTAAATGAGAAAATATGAACAAAATAGTGCTCACGGGGGGGGGGCACAGGCGCAGAGGTAGTTTCAGGTAATGGGCTGAAAGATATATTTTTCTTCCCTCTACCT
>CALURL010000028.1 GCA_944323155.1 Candidatus Gastranaerophilales bacterium | reverse complement strand
TCTTGATGCCTGTTGAAGACGTATTCTCTATCACTGGTCGTGGTACTGTTGCTACTGGCCGTGTAGAACGTGGTATCGTTAAAGTTGGTGATGAAGTTGAATTAGTTGGTTTAGGCGAAACTAAGAAAACTACTGTTACTGGTGTTGAAATGTTCAGAAAATCTCTTGACCAAGGTCAAGCTGGTGACAACATCGGTGCTTTACTTCGTGGTATCGATAAAACTGAAATTCAACGTGGTCAAGTACTTGCTAAACCTGGTACAATTCACCCACATACTAAATTCACTGCTAACGTTTACGTATTGACTAAAGAAGAAGGCGGACGTCATACTCCATTCTTCCCAGGATACCGTCCTCAGTTCTACATCAGAACAACTGACGTTACTGGTTCAATCAAATTTGATGGCCAAATGGTAATGCCTGGTGATAACGTAGTTATGGAAGTTGAACTTATCGCTCCTGTAGCTATCGAAGAAGGTATGAGATTCGCTATCCGTGAAGGCGGTCATACTGTTGGTGCTGGTGTTGTTGATAAAATTATTGAATAATTTTCTTGACAATACAGTATTTTAAATTTAAAAAAGGGCTTTGTAAAAATTTGCAAAGCCCTTTTTTCTAAAACTAATAAAAGGAGATTTTATATGTTAGTGCAAAATGTTAATTCAACAAATTCTTTTTCTGGCAGATTTTCTGAAAAAACTTTAAAAATGGCTTATAATGAACTGGGAAATGAGGGGTATAAGATTGCAAAAAAATTTCGTGCAGGTAAAAACAAGCATGACAAAATTACTGTAGTCTATGACACAACTCCTCGACGTAGTATGTATCATGGTGAAATTTTACAAACTGATACTTATATTGAGGTTACAAACCATACCAGAAAAAAGCCGCCTCTTCGTGTTTTCTTAGCTAATGGAAAGCTCCAATTTAGTACTGATTTATTGGAATTGATTACTAAAAAGATGGCTTTTGTTGATAAATTAAATAAGTAAATCTTAAAAGGCTTACTATATAGTAAGCCTTTTTCAAATCTTTTCCCCTAAAAATTTTGTGCCAAATCAGGACAAATTTAATTATTTAGCCATTTGTAATGCTTCAAACTTGTTTGTTTCTTTAGATTTTTGTAAATATTTTACTAAAGATTTTGCAATAATTTGTGAACGTTTTTGATTTTCTCTGTCTAGAATTTCAAAGTATTCGTCGAGTGATGACATTAAATAATCTGCGTTGTTCATTTTCTTTTCCCCTATAATTTTTCCTTTAAACTTTCCAATTAATTTTTGAGACCTGCTCTTTTAGTTTTAGCCAAGAAGTGCTTCCAGAATTTCTGCATTTTTAGTTGCTTTTTGTGTATTTCTGATTTGGTTTCTGTACATGTAAGTTCTAAGAGCTTCTCTGATTAGTTCGGAACGTGTACGATTTTCATTTCCTGCTACTTGATCAATTTCGTTTAAAAATCGTTCGGGCATTGATATTAAAACTCTTGCCATAAATTTCTCCTTTAAATTTTCCCTGATAACTTTTCCTCTGTACTTATATAAAGGAAATTATTTATGAAAAATTGCTTAATTTGTATATATTTTGTATAAACTTCTTAATATAAGTTTACATAATCAGGCTAAAACCTGCGTACATAGTAGTTTTTATCTTTTTTAAGCTCTTCACGTAGTTTAATTAAATCGTTATCTTGAAAATTTTTTGATAGAATTTTGGCTGTTTTCTCCCTAATCGTGTAATCTTGTACACTTTTCGTCTTTAATAATATACTTTTTAAGATGGTCATGTCAACTTTATCATAAAAAATGTAAAGAGTTTCAAGGCACCAGTATAGTTTAAAAATTTCTTTATTGACTTTGTATTTCCCATCTTGCAGGTCAAATGTGCAGGCTTTATCTGCAAGTTGAAGTGTTAGATTAGTCAATTTTGGACAGAAATGTTTGCAAAATTCGTTGTTAGTTTTTAGATTTGATATCGCAGAAATTATGTTTCTACATATGTTGCCGTTAATATCTATTATTGCGTCAAGGAAGATGTCATAGCTTTTTGTAGAATAGAAGTATTTCAGATAATCTGGATTATTCATGAACTCTCTGATCTTAAAAGAAACAGCTTCTCTAATTTTCCCATCTTGGCCTGTGAGGTTTGAGATAAGAGCGTCTGCGTCATTTTGAGAATTTATGTATTCCAGTTTTATTGCAGCAATTTGTTTTTCTACAATATTCCCATTTTTCAGCATTTCAATCAAGTTTTGATGAGGATAATCATTTTGATATAAACTTAAAGCTGTATTAAAATTTTTAATATCTTCTTCATTCATAAATTTAAAAATATTAATATTCAAATTTTGACTTTGCGCTATTTATAGCAATAATATAACATAAACTACAATGATTTTTTAGTGAAAAATAGATTTAATATAGGATATAAATCAAATATGTGATATTATAATAATATAGGAGAAAATTTATGAGCGAAATAATTTCATTTTTAAAAGAAATCTTTCTTATGAAGGAAGAGAATAATAAATTAAAAATCGGCTTATCACAATTTAAGGATGAAGAAAAAGTTGTTCAGCCAAAGATTAAAAAGCCTGCTCAGACTGAGGTTAAGTTGTCTGACTTAATGAGAAGAGCGTAAATTTTTACACAAATAATAAAGTGGAAAAATATGAAAAGAATAGCTGGCATTAATCTTGCACAGACGAGCACAGCATAAAACAGGCTTTTGGCACTAAATCATGATTTTATTGCAGAATTTTTATTTTTAGCAAATATAAATTATATAAGAATATGGTAATTTTAATATTCAATTCCTTTTCTTGCAGCAATTCCTGTATCCCAGTAATGCTTTACAGGAGTAATTTCTGATACAAGATGCGCTAGTTCAATTATTTTAGGATTTGCATTTCGTCCTGTGAGTACAATTTCCATTTCTTCAGGTTTGTTTTTCAAAACTTCTATTACTTCATCAAGCTTAATTAAATCTAAAGCTATTGCAATGTTTGCTTCATCAAGAATTATTAAATTGTATTCATTATCAAGAATTGCTTTTTTTGCAAGCTGCCAGCCGGTATGTACAACTCTTTTGTCGTCATCGCTGATATTGCTGCTGTATGCAATTCTATCAAGCCCGGCTTGTACTATAGTAAGATTATTTTTAATTTTTGGTGAAAGGTTGCGGAATGAAGTCAATTCTCCATAATCATCACCGCCTTTTAAAAACATAACAAGTAAAACTTTCCAATCACGTCCGAGTGCACGCATTGCAAGCCCGAGTGACGCTGTTGTTTTACCCTTGCCATTCCCTGTATACACTTGAATATAACCGTGTTTTGCCCATTGAGGATTTATTAAATTTTCGTGCTTTTCATCTTGCATAATTATTTGCCTGTATTTTTAATTTATTATATATTAAAAACATGGATAGTAAAACCGCCTTAAGGATTAAAGCAAAAGAAATAAGGAAGTCTATTAATATTGCCAATGTGAGTGATATTCTTGTTAAAAAGATAAGACAGCAGCAGTATTATAAGAATGCTAAAAATGTTTTAATTTTTTACCCTAAAGGCAATGAGATTAATTTGCTTGGACTTCTGGCTGATGGGAAAAATTTTTATCTTCCTAAAGTCAGAGGAGAAGAACTTGATGTTTGTCCTTTTAAAAATGGTGATGAACTAGAAATATCAGAATTCAATATAAAAGAACCATGCTCATTGCCTGTAAATCCTTTATGTCTTGATTTAGTTATTGTTCCTGCGCTTGCAGTTGATAAAAATAATTACAGACTTGGTTATGGCGGCGGCTTTTACGATAGATTTTTAGCAAAATATCCAGGCTTAACAACCGTGGTTGCAATTGCGAAAGAACTTGTTTTTGATAAAATTCCTGTACAGAATTTTGATGTAAAATTTGATTTTTTAATTACAACGTAAAAAGGGATGCACAGTTTTGTACATCCCTTAAATTGGTTAGTTTAAGGATAGGATATATAGGTAAAAATTATTACCTTTACCCATAACTAATAATTTAAGTTACGGGTAAAGTTATGCTACATATTCAGGTTTCATATTTTTAATTGCTGCATCTTCACCTTGTTTGCAAGATTCATATTCCTGATCCAGCATTTTCAATTGTGCTTCAATTTTTGCTTTTTCCTTTTGGATTTCTTTTTCCTGTTCGTTAAGCAATTTTTCTTCCTGTTTTCCAATCATTTCTCTTTGTTGTTTGTACAAGTTTTGGAAAACCCATTGCTGATACATTGCTTGAGAATTTGGATCCATTTGCTGCATTTGCATTTGCAACATTGGCTGCATCATTCCGAAATTCTGTTGAGCACCCCATATTGAAGCATTATGGGAATACATCATAAACATCATCTGTCGACCGAACATTGATGAAGGTGTATTCATCATATCGCTCATTGAAATTGAACCATCAGCTATGTTGGCAGAATACTGCTGTAAATCTTCCAGCTTTCTGGTTAACTTCATCAGACGATAATTCAAATCGTTCCTTCGATGAATAATGTCTAATTTTCGGTATGCGAAAATTAATAGAGACATTGTTTTACTCCTACCTAATTTGTATAACTAACCTTACAATTATATAAAAACATGCAACTCACAGGAATTGCATGTTTTTTTAGGTTTTGTTAAAATTTCTTAATAATTAGTTTCCAGATTTTGTAATAACTTTGTCAATAAGTCCATATTCCAATGCTTCTTGGGCTGTTAAGAAGTGGTCACGTTCACAATCTTCTTTAACTTTTTCAATCGGCTGACCGGAATTTTTCGCAATTATATCAATAAGCATTTCTTTCATTCTTAAGATTTCTTTTGCTTCAATTTCGATATCAGTAGCCTGTCCTTTAGCTCCGCCAAGAGGCTGGTGAATCATAACTCTAGCATTTGGCAAAGCCATTCTCTTACCTTTTGCTCCTGAGCAAAGAAGGAATGCGCCCATAGAAGCAGCATCGCCCAAACAAATTGTTGCGACATCTGATTTGATTAAATTCATTGTGTCATAAATGGCCATACCAGCAGTGATGACGCCGCCAGGGCTGTTAATGTATAACATAATATCTTTTTCGCAATTTTCACTATCTAAAAGTAACAACTGCGCTACTATTGAATTTGCCACATCATCGTCGATTTCTGAACCCAAAAATATTATTCTTTCTCTTAATAATCTTGAGAAAATATCGAAAGAGCGTTCTCCTCTTGAAGATGCTTCTATAACAGTAGGCACATAGCCCATAATTCTCATATAAGTTTGCTGATCCATTTTTCTCTCCTATTAATAATATATATATTATATCATGAATAAAAAATTATGTTAACAAATGTAACAAAAAATACACATGTTGAAATTAGGCTTTTGGGAAAGTTTTTATATAAATAAGAGAAGTTAAAAAAGAGGATAGAGCAATGGCAATATCAAATATTCATGAAACATTGTTAATGTACACAAAACAAAAATCACAAATCAATGAAGAATTATCTTCTGTAATGATGAACATATTGAATGCATCTTCAGAACAAGCTGACAGTCAAGCTAAGTACAATGATAAACAAAACCAATTGTACTATCAATACTACTCAACTGATCCTGATACATATATGTTAGAAACAGAAAATCTTGAACAAGAGCATGAATTGGAATTAGCTAATTTGAACTCTTGGGAAAAAGAATTAGAAGTAAGCAAGAATAATCTTGAAACAAAATTGAATGAAATTACTACATTCGAAAACACCTGGACAAAATTACTTCAAACAAATATTAAAAACGACTTCTCATACGGCGGAGTACAACAATAAGGTTAAAATACATATAAAGAATAAGTTAACGGTTTATGAACGAAATAAAGAAGCAGTAATACAAACTGCTTCTTTGTTGTATTATATAAATATGTTAGAAAACGGAGAAAAATTAGGTGCTTTTATTGTTCCGACCGGAATTGGAGCATCTGTCGGCGGTTATGCCGGTGATGCAAGCTGCTGGGCTAGAAAATTCGCTGAAATATCAAGGCTTATTGTTAATCCGAATGTTGTGAATGCAGGAGGATTTTCAGGCATTACCGATAAAATGTTTTATGTGGAAGGGTATTCTCTGGATGAATTTTTTAAAGGTAACTTAAATTTAATCCCTTCAACTAATAATAAAATCGGTGTAGTTTTTGATAAAGCAATTCCTGCTGATGTGTTGAATGTTCATATAAATACAATTAATGCGGTAAAGTGTGTTTATGGTATTGATGTTATAGGATATGAAGTTACAAAAGAGGATGTTGGCGTTGAATTTACGCTGGATGAAAATGGAGTTTCTGCCGGCAGTGTAAAAAATATTGAAACATTATTGTTATCTTCTAAAAATTTAATCTCGAAAGGGGCTGAAGCCATAGCTCTTGTTTGTATGTTTGATGACCCGGAAGAAGATAATTTAGATTATGCAAATGGTATTGGGACTGATCCTGTTGGTGGAGTGGAGGCGATTTTATCACATTATATTTCAAAGGAACTTGGTATTCCATGTGCTCATTCGCCTGCTTTTGCAGATTATCAAATAAGTTCTGAACTTGTAAGCGGCAAGGCTGCATCAGAGTATATTACACCGACCTTTTTGCCTTGTATTCTTCTCGGACTTAATATTGCTCCAAAATTTTCAAAAAATGGCGGAATAAGTGTAAAAGATTTGGACTTTCTTGTAATGCCTTATGATTCTCTTGGTAGTGTGCCTGTTTTTGAAGCAGTAAAAAGAAATATAAAAATTTATGTAGTTAAAGAAAATAGAACAGCCTTAAATGTTACATCGGATACATTAGGCTTAAGCCCTTATATAACAGAAGTTGAAACATACAGTCAGTGTTTGGATTTACTAAAGTATTAATTTTTGTAACTAACTTAATCTCCTAAAATTAAAGTTTTTTTGTAATAAGCCGTTATAGGAATTATTGATATTAGGTAAGTGTACAAAGAAAAGGAGAAAATTACTCATGGTTGACGGCGTAAACAAAACTGGTCCTATCGAGGGACAAAAATTTAGTACTAAGGGTGTGAAGTTATCAGATCTTAAAGAAAATGAACCTTTATTTAATTATTTTAAAAGTAAAGGTCTTGATGAAAACAGTTACGTTTATGAATCTGATTTTCAAAATCTGTTAGCAATTGCAGATAAAAATGATAATGGAGAACTTTCGCGTAAGGAGATTAAAAAGTATTTAGGTCTTGAAGGTTCTAGAAGAGAGCTTAAACAGGCTGCAAAAATGTTAAATCAAATTTCAGAAACAGAGCTTTCAGGTTCGGCTAACGGGCTTTATCCGACAAAAGTTAATGACAATGAAACTTTATATTATGATAAAAAAGGTACATTAGCAGCAAAATACAGTACTGATGGTACTACAAAACGTTATGAGCAGTATGAAAACGGTAATCCTGAGCTTATAAACCATTTGGAAGAAAGCGATGGACAAACAACTACTGTAACTGACACAGAATTCGACAAAGAAGGCAGACCTCTAAAACGTATGTCACAAAATGACAAAGGTGAAGTGTTAGAAAATCGAGAGTTTGCATATAATGGTGATAAACTCGCATCTACTGTTGATAAAACGGGCGGACAAAAGGTTACGACCCATTACAATGAAAGTGGTCAGCCTGCTAAAATAGAAACAGAAGCCGGCGGCATTGTGACAACAGTTGAAAATGAATATAATGGCGAAAAACTTGCTAAACAAACTGTCTCTGGAGCACCGGAACAGGTTAGAGCCGGTATCAAAGGACAGGTTACAGAGTATGACGAAAATGGTAATCCTCTCAAAGCTTCTGTAACTAATAATGACGGCACTGTTGATGAATATAATTACAAAGACGGAAAACCGGTATTAAATGTAAATAAGGATAACCTGCGTGCAGGTTATGAAACAAAAGTTACAAATGCTGCTAACCCGAATGGTACTATTCAAGGTGAAATTACAAAACTTCAACGCGATAAAGACAATAATATTACATCATTCACCGTAAAAAGTGCAAAGAGCGGTAATGAATTTACTTACAAATTCGACCCAAAAACAAAACATTTTGTTGACCAAACAGGAACAAAATTCTATGCAATGAAAGAAGACGGTTCTCTGGAACGTAATAACAAACTTAACAAACCGGCTCAACCAAATCTTGTGTTGAAAGAAGATGCTGAAAAACAACAAAATCAGGCACTTGCAAAGCGCTATGACAAGGTAGATTTGAAAACCGGTGACGAAGATATTAAAAAACAACAAAATAAACAAATCGAAGCTGATGTAAAAGCCGGTAAAGTTCCAGGATTTGAATATGATGAAAGTACCAAAAAGATTAAAGATGAAGATGGTAATGAAAAATCAATTGATGATATAAGAAATTATATTCAAACACAAAAAGACGCTCTTGAAGCTGAACAGGATAAAAAAGCTGCTGAGGCTAAAAATGAAGCACTTGCAAAACGTTATGCAAAAATGGACTTGAAAACCGGTGATGATGATATCAAAAAAGAACAAAACAAACAAATCAAAGCAGACGTCAAAGCCGGTAAAATTCCAGGATTTGAATATGATGAAAGTACCAAAAAGATTAAGGATAAAGATGGTAATGAAAAATCAATTGATGATGTAAGAAATCATATTCAAGCACAAAAAGACGCACTTGAGGCTAAGCAGGATAAAAAATCTGCCGAGACTAAAAATGAAGCACTTGCAAAACGTTATGCAAAAATGGACTTGAAAACCGGTGACGAAGATATTAAAAAACAACAAAATAAACAAATCGAAGCAGATGTAAAAGCCGGTCGTGTTCCAGGATTTGAATATGATGCAGATACCAAAAAGATTAAAGATGAAGATGGTAATGAAAAATCAATTGATGATGTAAGAAATCATATTCAAGCACAAAAGGATGCAGTAGAGGCTAAGCAGGAAGAAAAAGCTGATAAAGCCAAATCAAAAGCAATTGTTGCAAAATACAGAAAAATTGATTTGACAACTTCCGATGAAGATATCAAAAAAGAGCAGGAAAAAATGATTCTTGCTGATGTCAAAGCAGGTAAAGTCCCAGGAGTCAAGTATGACGAAACTGATAAGAAGATTAAAATAGACGATGGAACAGAGGTTCAAATTGGTCACGTCAGAGATTGGATAAGAGCAGAAAAAGAAAAATATGTTCTTTAATAAAAATCAATCATGAGGCATATAAATCAACAAAGACCGTCGGTAATAGACGGTCTTTTATTATATGTTTTATAATATTGTAAGTTCAGGTAGTTCTTTTATATCGTAGAACAGGCTGCCTGCATGTTTGAAGTTTTCAGGAGATGAGCTTACGTAAAATTTTTCGCTTCCAAGAATTGTTTTTGAGGATAGAAGATTTTCTTTGGCTAAATCCTCCTTAATAAATTTTGCAAAGGAAATAGAAGGATCAATAAACGTTTCTTCAGGCATGAATTTTTTTAATAAATTCATAAGGTAAGGATAATGTGTGCAACCGAGAATTATTTTTTCAGGATTAAAAATCTCCATTTCTTCAAGTTTTTCTTTCACCTGTATAACACTTTGCGGCTGGTTTTGTTTATTTTCTTCTACAATTCTAACCCACTCGGGGCAGGCTATTTCAAATACTTCAATATTATTATTGTATCTGTGAATTTCCTTTGAATAAGCATGTGAATTTATTGTCGCAGGTGTTGCAAAAACTCCGATTTTTTTATAATCACTCTTTGCAATAACTTTGCTTACTGATTGGATTATCGGATAAATTTTAAATTTATAATTATTTTTTAAAGTTTCATAAGTAATAGCTGATGTTGTATTACAAGCCATAACAACAGCTTTGGAGCCTTGAGTTTCAAAAAATCTAAAAATTTTATCCGCAAATTCTATTAACTGTTCTTTTGTTTTTTCGCCATACGGCATATTTTTTGTATCGCCGAAATACAGGTAATCCTCGCATGGCAAAAGTTTTTTCATTTTTTCATATACGGTTAAACCGCCTACACCGGAGTCAAAAAATGCTATTGGTAAATCTTTTTTATCTATGTTATTCATAATCTTTATTTGTCGTATTGTTTGAAATAATTTTGAATTCCGTCTGCTATTGCTTTTGCAGTTGCTTGTTTACGTTTTTCACTGACTAGCTCTGCCCTTTCAGAACTGTTAGATATAAATCCTATTTCAACCAAAATTGAAGGGGCTGTTGTGTGATTTATAACATAAAATTTAGACTTAAACAAGCCGCGGTTTGGAGATTTTATCGCACTTGCAAAAGATGAGTGAACAGTTTGGGCTAAGGACATACTTTCCTGATGGTAGTAATGTGTTTCAATTCCTGTAATTTCAGGTCTTACACTGGAATTTACGTGAATACTTACAAATATATCAGGATTGAAATTCTCACTTATAGCAACTCTGTCCTGCAGTGATACATAAGTGTCATTGTCACGTGTCATTTGAACTGTATAACCTTTTTTAGTTAAAAGTTTTTCAACGCGTTTTGCAACATCAAGTGTAATATTTTTTTCATAAATTCCGCCGCCAATTGCACCAGCATCGCTGCCGCCATGGCCTGCATCAATTACAACTTTTTTATGACCGCTTCCTACAGGTTCTGGTGTATTTTTTACTACCGGTGTTGGTAGAATAGCCGCTATAGCCGGTTTCTTTTGTGGTTCTTTTATTTTAACCTTAAAGGTTTTGCCGTCTGCACCTAAATATGTGCTAACCATGGAATCTTGTTCAAGCGGGATAGATAATTTTAAACCAATTTTGGGAAGTATGATTGGCTGCATCTTTTCAAACGGAGTGCCCGTAAATGTTGTTTTTAATCTATCTTCGCTGTATTTTGATGTGTTATAAAGATAAATGTCAAATTTATTGTTATCTCTGTCTATTGCATGAATCATAGGGGCATCGAAAAAAAGTACCATTGAATATGTTTGCGAATCATTTTTTTCTTTGCTGTATCCAATGATGTTAGCACTGTTATTTAAAAGTGTTTGGTAATTTACTTTTTTCATGTTTGCAAAAAGCAAAGATTGATTGTCGTTAGAATATACCGGAATATAATCATTTGCATTTTCTGAAGATATAACAATCCTTGCCTTATTTACAGAAAATTGCCCAACCTTAACCGTATCTGTTTCATTAAGTTTATATTCTTTATTTCTTATTTTAGAGTCAGTCAGGGTATTTGGCAGATCATAAACTATTCTTGTAGGATTTGAAAGAATATAAGGTCTTTCAAGCGTTATTGCCCCAAATCCGCTTAGTAAAACAGAATTGTTTTTAGGGGTGATGTTGTTAAGATAATATTTTGTATTAAGTTTAAGTTCTTTTTTTTGTATATTATTTTGAACGGCTTCAGTTGTCGTGTTAAATGCATCTTGAATTTGCCCGACAATATCATTTTGTGCCGGTTCTACAGGAACCATCACCGTTGTATATTCATAAAAATCGCTGGAAGATGAATGTTCATCCCTATATGTATTTTGAAGGTAATTTTCGTTACAAGAATTATTCTTATTTAGTTTTATAAAAATATTATTTTTAAGTCTTGATAGCTTGATATTATCAGGATTAAAATCATCATCAAAATACATAACAACTCTAACGGAGTTTGGATTAGTAGAGAACTGATTAATTTTAACCTGTTTAATAGGCCCTGATGTAAATGTCCAATCCTGTTTTGGTATAGTAATGACTGCATCATTAATATCAAAGTATGCACGGTTAGGATTTTCCATTTTTATAATTTTAACATCCTGCATAATAGGAGCTTCAACTGTATCTTGAGCAGTCAGCACAATCATTGAATTTGAGGTATCAAAATTCGCAGATGTTATTTTAAAAATATTTTCAGCAAATGATTTTGGGACAAATGAAAATATTACTATTAATAATAAAAAAATAATCGTAGAAATTTTTTTCATAATCATATCTCACTTGTCACTATTATATAATAATTTGTTTATGTGTTCAAATTGTAACAAATGATTTTAAAAAGCCATTTCTACCTCTATCAAGCTTTTTAGTACCGCAACATAAACTGCATTAGTCCTATTTTTAGCGTCGAGTTTTCTTATAATAGTGCTTACATGCGCTTTAACAGTATGTTTGCTAACATGAATAATTGCCGCAATTTCTTTGTTATCCAATCCTTGAGCCATTAACTTTACAATAGTTAGTTCTCTGTCAGTTAATATTTCCATAAATCTTCTCCATATTTTACTTACATAAAAAGAATAGCATGTAAATAATTAAAAATATTAATAATATTTCATCTTTTTAAGAAATCTAAAAATTACTTGAAAATAAATCTTTTTTTGATAAAATAAATAGTGCAAAAGAAAATAAAAGCGCCTGTAGCTCAGCTGGATAGAGTGTTTGGCTACGAACCAAAAGGTCGGGGGTTCGAATCCCTCCAGGCGTAAGGTTTAGAAAATAAGTGTTTCAAACTATTTTGAAACACTTATCTTTTTAGTAAATTATTGTAGTTTTTTGTCCAGGTTGATTTGTACGGTTAGATAGATTATTTTGGTAAAGTAGGCTTTGTGTGGGCGTTTTCGGGTCGGAAAAATTAAGTGTTCCCAAAAAATCAAACTGGAAAACTGGACTTTTTCTGGACTGTACGGATAGATTGAGATTTGTATATTATCAGTGAGATACGCACCAAATTTGAACTGTACGGATAATTTGATTATTTCAGAATAGTCCAGTTCTACAATTTTTTACAAAAAGCAAATTTTTTGCAAAAATTCATGGCAAGCTCGGAAAATTTTTCATAACCTGAAAAATTTTCACGACTTTTAGGGATATGCGAATATTTCAATTTTGTAACCAGCAACTTATTAATGAATTTTCTTTACTATATTTCTTGTCTGCCAGAGATATAATTGTCCATTTTTTATACCGCCTTCAATATCCTGAGGTTTCCCGAATTCTTTTTCTAATACAAGTGCATTTTTAACCAAATTTTTTAATGTATTCCTGATTTCATTGATATTTTTAAGTGAGGTTGATTGTTTATGTATTAATTTATAATTTTCATCGAACAAATATTCTTCATGCTGGCTGTGTTCTTTTTCTATCTTTAATTCTTTGGTTAGTTTATTATATGTAATTTGATA
>CALURL010000027.1 GCA_944323155.1 Candidatus Gastranaerophilales bacterium | reverse complement strand
GTTTTTATTTTTCGCAATAGGATATAACGTTTTTTTGTTAAACCCTCTACAGGAGATATTTTCTCCCTTCTCCCATTAGGAGAAGGTGGCTGCAAGCCGGATAAGTTATTTATTGACATTGAATTTGTTGGGTTAGTATACCAAACCTATAATTCTCAACATAGATGAAGGACATCCCTTCTCCCAATGGGAGAAGTCTTTCTTGTTGGGCAGGTATGCCAAACCGACAACTATATTCTGAGCAGAATCGCATAAGAAAGTTATTTATCTCTGTAATATATCTTTATTTTTTTTATATTTTTATATAAAATTAACATATTGTTTAAAATAATGGAGGAGTGTAATGGCAAGTCTTATATCACAGTATGGAATGATAATTTCAGGAGCAATTCTTTTAATAGCGTATATTTTTATTGCAACTGAAAAAGTTCAAAAATCTGTTGTTGCACTAATAGGTGCATCTTTAACAATGCTTTTGGGCCTTCTGCCATTCCACGGGCATTATGATAGTGTTAACAATACTTATGTAAAATCAGTATTTGACTATGTTGAATTTGGAGTAATTTTCTTGCTCATCGGAATGATGATTATTGTCCACATTGCGGCAAAAAGCGGGGTTTTCAAGTGGATGGCCATTAAATTACTCAAATATACTAAAGGACATCCAAAACTTGTTTTATTTGTACTTGCAGCTTTCACGGCTATTGCCTCAGCATTTCTCGATAATGTTACAACTGTGGTTTTAATGATGCCTGTTACATTCATTGTTGCAAAGGAATTTGATACAGATCCTGTACCGTTCTTGATTACGGAGGTTCTGGCGTCTAACATCGGTGGAACTGCTACACTTATCGGAGATCCGCCGAATATTATAATCGGCGCCAAAGCAGGTTTAAGTTTTATGGATTTTCTCGTTGAGCTTACTGATGTAGTCACTGTAATTTTCATTGTCTGCACATGCATATTAATTTTTATGTTCAGAAAAGGTCTGACTGCTACTCGAGAAAAAATGGAACATGTTGCAAATCTTGATAATTCAAAGACAATTACTGATAAAAAACTTATGCTGCGCTCAATGATTACGCTGGGGTTAGTAATTTTAGGATTTGTAACCCATGATATTACACATATTGATGCTTACGTTTTCGCTGTTGCAGGCGCAAGTTTTTTACTTTTGTTTGAAAATCCAAAAGAGATTTATAAAGATGTTGAATGGCTTACGATATTTTTCTTTGTCGGGCTGTTTATAATTATTGGCGGCTTTGAAGCAAACGGCGGCATAAGTTTTCTTGCAGACAAACTTCTTCAATTAACTCAGGGGAGCCTTACGGCGGCAACAATGTTAATTTTATGGGGTTCTGGAATACTTTCCGGCATTGTTGATAATATTCCCTACACTGCTACAATGGCACCGTTAATTGCTCAAGTTCAGCATACACTGCCTTATACAGGAAATGGTCATCATCCATTATGGTGGGCTCTGTCACTGGGGGCTTGCTTAGGTGGAAACCTCACAATTATCGGAGCAGCAGCCAACGTTATTGTCGCAGAAACTGCTACTACAAAAGGTTATCCGATATCGTTTTTCCGGTTTATGAAATACGGAGCTCTGGTAACTTTTATATCTCTTGTGATTAGTTCAGCATATTTATACTTTAAATATCTACATTAAACCAGTCAATAAGAGGTCTGATTTCACCGCATTCAAGCTCGTAATCCTCTGTTGCGAGTTTACTGCGTAATATTTTATCTGTATTTAAATTTTTCTCAATCAAATTTTCTATTTTAACTTCTTTTGTTTGAGAATTAAAGCAGCCGCTGTAATTTAATCCAAGATTTGTACACTCCGGCAAATTCACAATCCCATTGTTTAAATATGCCAACCCGTGAACCCGGCAAACAATGCCGCGGGATTTGTATAGAGAACACTTTTTATCAATTAAAAAAGGACATTTATACAAAAACCGCTCACCTTTGAATTCAGACTTTGCAGTCTTCAATTCGAAAATATTTTGTCTAATTTTATCTTTTGTTGCCTTATCAAGCTTTACAAAAGCGTTCATAATATACTCAGCCTCAAGTCGAGAAAACGGATATTCCCCGATTTCGCAGCACAAACTGCAGCCGTTTTTGCATTTTATATATTGATTTTGATTATTAAAATATTCCTCAAGCTTTTTGTCAAAACTTTCTAAAAAACTTTCATACCGTTTAAGCATTATTTACCTTTTATAAGCATATATTTACGCCCTTGAGCAATAATATTATATTTGACATATGCCTGGACTTTTTTAATGTCGTCATTTCTAACAACAATAACCATATTTTTATCAGAAAGCATTTTATTCAAAGAAGCAGGATCTTCTTCCAAATGGTAATAGACATGCCCGTCATAGTGATAATTTAAAGAATATCTTCTAGCAAAGCCGAAAGTTCCGAGTTTATTATTGTTTTCTTTTGCATACTGAGCAAACTCAATTAAGTCATTCTGCCCGAATCTATAATCTATGTTGAAAAAATTATCTGTTCCAAAGGCTGATAATAAAGCAATGAATATAACATATGAGAAGAATACTCCCCAACGTTTAGATTTAACTGCACATATTATACTTGCACTGCCGACAAAGAATGTTAAAATTATCGCAAGCCATTTTAAAGATTTTATATCAATATACAATCCCACAGGCAAAAATAAGTGGCAGAACAATGCTGCAAGTGCAAACAATAAAAATATTCCGCCGAGAATATACACAGAAACATTTATAGCTTTTCTGTTTTCGTTGTTTTCAATGTAATCCTTCCACACAAAACCCATTATACATGCTGTAAAAAAGTACACCGGCAGAATATAAGTTATAAGTTTTGTACTGGAAGAAGAAAAGAACAAAAAAGTAACCGCAAAACCAATCCAGTTAAACAGAAGGAATTTTTGAGGAACAGTAAGCTTGGAAACATCAAAGTTTCTAAACGATTTCAACTTATTTAATTTAGTAAGTCCGGCGCAAATTGCAGACATTACCCATGGCAAAAATCCCCACAGAACCGTAATTATGTAAAAATAAAACGGCTGTTCTCTGTTTATACCTCCTGAAGAATCAATAAATCTTTCCAGATGATGTTTTATTATATATTCATGGAAAAACATTGGGTCATGAATTTTGAACATAATCAAATGCCACGGAAGAGCTATTAAAAAGAACAGAGCAAATCCAACAAGAAAATATTGCGGCTTAAAAATTTCTTTAAATTTTTTATTAGCTATAGCCACAAAAAACATAGTACCAAAAGGCACTACAAATCCAGGAATGCCTTTTGCCATAACAGCTAATCCGGAAAATATATAGAATAACCACCAGAAGTATTTTTTATTTTTTTCTTGAACAAATTGCGTCAAAAAGCCAAACATTACAGAAAATCCAACACAAGCAGTTACAACAATATCAAGAATAGCAAATTTTGCAAGAATTACAAATTCCAGAGTAGTTGCAAGAATAAGAGAAGATATTATTCCGTAATTTCTTGAAACAAGTTTTTTGCCGACAAAATAAACGAGCAATGTTGATAGAGTTCCATACATTGCAACAGGGAACCTTGCAGTAAACTCGTTTACCTTACCAAAAATTGCAAATGACAGACATTCTCCCCAGAAATACAAAGGCGGCTTTTCAAAAAAGTATTCACCATTCAAATACAAAGTTAAAAAATCTTTAGAATGAAACATATCTCTAGACATTGAAACATATCGTGTTTCATCAACATCCATCAATGCGTAATTTCCTATATTATGAAAAAATATAAAGTAGCATAAAATGCACAAACCCAACACACAGAAAAAATCTGAGTGTTTTTTTATATAATCAAAAGCACTATTTATATTCATAACTTCTCCCTATTCTCAACATTTTATATTTTAGCACAAATATACATTAGTCTTTTAAAAATTGTTTATAGAATATGTAAATCTTATTAATATCTTCTTCCTGCATGGAATTTAAATCCAATTCTTTTTTCATTTCCTCGACAGGAGTATATTCATCAAAGTCAAAAATATCTTTGTATTTCACATTCAAGACTTTAGCGAGTTTTTCCAAAGTAGCCGCAGTAAGAAAGCTTTCACCGCGTTCTATTTTGCCCATGTTTGTTACTGCAATATCTATTTTTTCAGCTAATGCTTCTTGAGATAATTTATTTTGTAGTCTTAATTTTCTTATCTTTTTCCCTAAATTTATTTTCAAATCAGACATATGTATCCTCTACTGATAATGTATTTTAATTTAGAATTTCTGAATATTAAATCTCATTAAAGATAACATTTAGTATTGATATATTATCTTTAACATGCTATTTTATATCTTAAAGAGTATAAAAAGGCGCCAAAAACAATCTTAAAGATGTTTATACTCGGGTCGATAGTTAGGTAGAGAAAAAGGAGAAAAAAATGTCTACAACTAAAGAAACAACCCAAACAGGTGGTACAACTACTCCACCAGAAGGCAACTAGTCTTTTCCCCTCTTTGAATATTTCTATTCAAAGAGGGGAATTAATTTAAAATATTCAGGTAAAGGCATGGATAATAATTTTAAACTAAAAATTTTGTGGAAATACTTTCTTCGAAAAGGAAGAATTATAAATCTAAAAAAACCAAAACTATTTACAGAAAAAATTCAGTGGTTGAAAATTTACGACTGCACTCCGATAAAAACACAACTTGCAGACAAAATATTAGTACGTGATTGGATAAAACAAAAAATCGGTGAAGAATACCTTAAAAAAATTTACGGCATCTATGAAAAATATGAAGATATTGATTTTTCAAAATTTCCTGATGAATATGTTATAAAAACCAATCACGGCTGTAATATGCAGCTTCTTGTAATCGAAGGCGGAAAACCTGATGAATCTCAAAAAGACAGATTTAACAATTTCCTAAAAATTAATTACGCCTTTAAAAGCGGATACGAAATGCAATATAAAGACATCAAGCCTCTGATTTTTGTTGAAGAATTCATTAAAAATACTAATGAACTTTTTGAATATTTAATTTTTTGTTTTAACGGTAAACCAGAATACATCTTATTTGCCTCAGAAAAACGCACCAATAAAATTTGCTGCACAATGTTTGATACAGAATGGAATAATCTTCACTTCAATTACGGCGGATATTTGCATGAAAAACCAATTCCAAAACCCAAAAACTTAGACAAAATGTTAGAAATTGCAAAAATTCTATCCCGAGATTTCAAATTTGTTCGTGTTGACTTGCATAACATTGACGGCAAAATCTACTTTGGAGAAATGACTTTCACACCAGCAAGCGGATATATGCGATTTAAACCGGGGAAATATGACAGAATTCTCGGAGATAAGTTAAAGTTATAATGTAAGGTTGATTTTAAGCATTTTTTATTTATAATAATTGTTCAACAGAGGAGTTATTATATGCAAAACAATTTTAATATTCCGGAAAATATTCCGCAAGCAGCAAAATGTGAGCTTGAAAAACTTTTTAAAGGAAATCAGAATTTTGTAAACGGGCAGCCAACATTAAAAAATATCAGCCTTGAAACTTTAAACAAGTATGCATTTCATCAAGAACCTTACGCGTGCGTTCTCACTTGCTCCGATTCAAGAGTTGTGCCGGAAATTATTTTTGACTGCGGCATTGGAGAAATTTTTGTTGTCAGAGTTGCCGGAATGACAACAGGACCTAATGTTGTCGAAAGTGTTGAATATGCTGTAAAAAAATTGAAAGTTCCGGTTGTAATTCTTCTAGGGCATGATGACTGCGGAGTTATGAAATACGCAAAAGAACATTATCCAGAACCTATGGCAGATTTTTCTTCCATATTGAAATGCGTATATCCTGTTTTGGATAAAAAAGAAGATATAAAATGCCACAACTTCTTTGCGCAAGAACACACAAAATGGGTAGAAGACTATTTGATGAAGCATTCTGTTATAATCAATCAGGCAGTAAAAAACAATGACTTATATATTGCAAAATGCCACTTTGACCATTCTACAGGGGTTGTGAATTTAATCAATTAATAAATACTAAAAAGTCCCGATATTGCTCGGGACTTTTTATATCAAAAGCTTGATTAAACAAGATTTACTGATTTATGTTTTTCATAAATTTCATTAATCAATGTATCGAGTTTTGCAAAATCTTCAGCTTTTGGCTTTCCTTTAACCAGAACCGGTTCAATAACATCCAGCTTAAGATTTCCAAGCATTTCGCCGAGTTTACCGAAAAGATTACCACCCCAGCCGTAAGATCCGACAAAAGATGCGAATTTGGCTTTAGGTCTCAATACTCCTGCAAGATATGCAATATTTGCAGCCATTGGATGAGGGCCGGCTAGTACCATAGAACTTCCTAAAACAATTGTTTCAGCATCAACAAGCCCCATTGCTAAATCTCCAAGGTCACCTTCAACGATGTCAAACTTCATTGTCTGAATACCTTTTGAATTCAAACCTTTTTCAAGATAATCAATCATTTCTTCAGTGCTTCCATACATTGAAACAAAAGGAAGAAGTACAAGATTTTTACCTTCATCACAAGCCCAATCTTCATAAGCGTCAAGAATAAAGGCAGGATTTTTATAAACAGGTCCATGACTTGGTAAAATCATGTCAGGCTTAATTTCTTCCTTAATCATTTTTGTATACTTTTTACACATAGCGCTGAAAGGCATCATAATTTCAGCATAATAACGTTTTGCACTTCTATATAATTCTTCACTTTCTGGTGCAAACACATCAGAGAATGTATAATGAGCACCCAAAAAGTCACAAGTGCATAACAAATTATCTTCCACAATATATGTAAACATTGTATCAGGCCAGTGAACACCAGGGGCTAAAATAAATCTCAATGTTTTATCACCTAGAGAAATTTCTTCCTTATCAGCAATAACTTTTATTTTATTATCTGCAACATGAAGCATTTCTTTAATATTTTCAGCACATTTTGCATTTGTAATAACAATTGCATTCGGATATTTTTCCAATAATCTTGGAATTGATCCGGAATGATCCTGTTCGCCGTGGTTTGCAATTATGTAATCAACTTTTCCGATTTTATTTTCATCAAGTCTTTTTACATATTCTGAAGTTTTCGGCGGATACATAGTATCAATAATAGCAGTTTTTTCACTGCCTTTTACAAGATAAGAATTATAACTTGTACCGTGTTCAAGCGGGATTAATTCATCAAAAATCCTTCTGTCACAGTCATTAAGACCGCAATAAAAAACATTGTTTTTAATTTCTTGAAATTTCATTTAAATTTCTCCTTTACTATTTATATTTGAATTTATTTTTCTATTTTTTATAAAAGAACACTTCTTCTCTCAAGCAAAGAGGGCAATAATCAGGTTCATCTTTTTGGACAAAAACAGCGCCGCATGTTGAACAAACCCAGTTGTATGTTCCATCCTCATTAGGATGTCCGTTATCTTCAAGTTTATGTATAAGCTTGTTCATTCTGTCATAGTGAATTTTTTCAATATTCTCAATATTTTCAAAAAGCCCGGCAATATGTTCAAACCCTTCTTCTTTGGCTGTTTTTGCGAACTCTTCATACATTCCTTCAATTTCTTCTTTTTCTTGAGCCAAAGCAGATTTCATACACTCAACAAGAAACGGTAATTTATTATCGGAAAGCCACCTATACCATAGTCTGGCATGCTCTTTTTCCTGATTGGCATAACGTGAAATCAAAGCACCTACGTCATTATAACCGTGACGCTCAGCTATCAATGCATAAATATCGTATTCCGTACGACGTCTTGCACTAATTTCAAAAGCCTTTTGCAAATTTTTTCCGGTTTCTGTTCCATTAATACTAGCCATAATATCCCTTTAAATTCATTATCACTTATACAACATATTAAAACATAAAAATAAGGCTTTGAATATACATAAAACAAAGCCTTATTTTTTCTTAGATTTAGTAATTCTCAGCCTTTATATAAAAATAGGCTTTTGGATGCTTACATACAGGACAAAGTTCAACGGCCTTTTCTCCCTCATATGAATGTCCGCAATTAGAGCATTCCCAAACGACTTTTTCAGTTTTTTCAAAAACCTCATTATTTTTAATATTAGTAAGAAGTTTTCTATACCTTTCTTCATGGTGCTTTTCTATCTGCCCTACCATAGTGAATAAAGCTGCCAATGTATCGAAGCCTTCTTCCTGTGCCTCTTTTGCAAATTGAGCATACATATCAGTCCACTCATAGTTTTCCCCATTTGCAGCATCTTCCAAATTTTTGATTGTTTCAGGTAATTTACCATCATGCAGACATTTAAACCAAATTTTTGCATGTTCTTTTTCATTATTTGCAGTTTCTTCAAAGATTTTTGCAATCTGTACAAAACCTTCTTTTTTAGCTTGAGATGCATAATATGTATATTTATTACGAGCTTGGGATTCACCGGCAAAAGCTGCCTGTAAATTCTTTTCAGTCTTACTTCCATGTAATTCAGGCATAATATAACCCTCCTTTAATTTTTTTAAATTATACTTTACTCTTTTTCAAACATATCTTTGCCAACATTGCAAAGAGGGCAAGTATAATCCTCAGGCAAATCTTCAAAACTTACATTGTCATTTTCTGCCGGATCATAAACATAACCGCATACTGTGCATACATATTTGTCCATAACATTTCTCCTTTACTTTTTAATTATCCTCTCTTATTTTACGTAAACAGTCACTGCATATTCCGTTAAAAATTATATCATAACTATTTACCAAAAATCCTGTTTCCTTTTCGGTTTTTGCAACAATATCAGGTGCCACATCTGAACTAACATCAAAAACACGCTTACATTTATGACAAATAAAATGGTAATGTTCATGCGTATTATGGTCGTAATGTGAAGCTGATTCTAATCCGTCAATTTTCTTTATTATACCTTTATCAGCCATTTGGTTAAGATTTCTGTATAAAGTTGCAAGACTGATATTAGGCTCTTTTTCTTTCAAAAGAGAATAAAGATACTCTGCAGTTGGATGAACAACATTCTCCTTCAAAGTTGCATAAATAACTTCACGTTGTCTTGAATAATTCATATCAAAACCTCATAAGTTGATAATAATTCTCATTTTATACTACAAAGCTTATTTTGTCAACTTAATAAAAATAAATATATTAAGCAATTTTAAACACTCTTTTGTTTTATAAAAATTATGACAGTAAGTGTGCAAAATAGTGCTGTTTATCAGCCGGTAAACATGAAAGTAAATAAACCCTCTGTTGGAGTAATCGCAACTCCGGACAGGCTTTATAAGCCTGTATTATACTCACATATAAAAGCAACACAGGAGCATAAAATGATTGAACACCAGCTTCAAGAACAAATAAAAAAAACGAAACCGCCAACAAAAGATACCCCTAAAGCTGTTTATGTATTATTAGCTGCAGCAGGAGCAATTCTTTCTTTTCCGCTGATAAAAAAACTTATAAAAAAATAACCACCTAAACAGGCTACTTTTTTTATATAAAAATTTAGTGTATAGTAAAAATAAAATAAAAAACAAAAGAGAGGGGATATATGAAGAAATTTGCGATTTTATTGTTCACATTGATAATTGGAACATGTGCTCTTGCATCTGATTATAATATTTACAAATTAGACAACGGGCAGACAGTTGTTATAAAACAGGTTAAAACAAATCCGATTGTTACCATGGACACCTGGATTAAAACAGGATCAATAAATGAAAACGACAAAAACAACGGGGTTTCACATTTTCTTGAACACCTGTTCTTTAAAGGAACAACAAACCATGCTCCGGGTGAATTCGACAAAATCCTAGAGAATAAAGGGGCAGTTACAAACGCTGCGACAAGCAAAGATTTTACGCACTATTACATAACAATTCCTTCAAAATACTTTGATCTGGCGCTTGAAATGCATTCAGATATGCTGCTTCACCCGCTGATTCCAAGAAAAGAACTCGAAAAAGAACGAAAAGTTGTAATAGAAGAAATTGCAAAGGATGAAAATTCTCCAAATACCCTTGTTTATGAAAACCTAATAAACATGCTTTATAAAGTACACCCATACAAAAGAAAAGTTATAGGCACAAAAGATATTATAAGTACAATCCACCGTGATGAAATTCTTGATTATTACAATCAATACTACAATCCGTCAAATATGGTTACGGTAATAATCGGTGATGTCGACCCGCAAACAGCTTTAGAAAAAGTTAAACAAGATTTTAATGCAGAATACAAAAAACCAGTAAAAAATAATTTCCCAAAAGAAAAGCCATTGACAAAACAGGAACACAAAATTGCTTATACAGACACCCAGTCAGGATATCTTTTGATAGGTTTCCGCGGAGTTGATATTGATAACAAAGATTCTTACGCACTTGACGTTCTTGCAACCATCTTAGGTGACGGTCGCTCATCTGTCTTTTATCAGACAATTAAAGAACAAAAACAACTTGCATACTCAATAGGAGCCGCAAATACAGGCTTTAGAGATGATGGAATTTTTTATATTTCAGCAAACTTCACACCCGATAAAGAGAAAAAACTTGAAAATGCGATTTTCGAAGAAGTAGAAAATATTCAAAAAACAGGTGTAACACAAGAACAGTTAAATCTTGCAAAAAATATTATAGAACGCGACACCTATTATTCAAGAGAATCAATTTCTAACATAGCCGGAGAAATAGGCTATGTTATGGTTACAACCGATGATATAAAATATTATGATACATATCTTGATAACATAAAAAAAGTAACAGCAGAAGATGTAAAACGCGTCGCAAATAAATATTTAGGTGTTGAAAAAAGCGCTGTATCAATAGTTTTACCTGAAACAATGAAAGATGTTAAAATTTCAAACATAACACCACAAAAAAATTCTCCGGCAAAGCTTGTCAGTGAAAATTTAAAAACTCAAAAATACGAGCTTTCAAATGGTTCAACCCTTCTTCTGACTCCAAATGAAGTTAACGATATAATTGGTATAAGTATATTCGCAAAAGGCGGAGAATTTATAGAAAAAATTCCAGGAACTGGAAATTTAACAGCCTCACTTCTTTTAAAAGGTACAAAAAAGTATTCACCGCTTGAACTTGCACAAACTCTTGAAGATAACGGTATAAAAATTCAACCAGGCATAAAAGCAGATGCATTTACAATTACAGTTCTTACAACAAAGGCAGAATATCAAAAAACTCTTGATATCTTAAACGAAATTGTAAATAACGCGACACTTGACGATTATGAACTCGAAAAAATCCGAACAGAAAAATTAAATAATATAAGAAAAAGCAGAGATATACCTCTAACTCTTGCCGTTGAAAATTATAAAAATCTTATTTACGGCAATTCACCATACTCAAATTCTTCAATAAAATATGAAAAAACTTTCCCAACAATAACTCAGGAGGATGTAAAAACTTATTATTCAAAAATTTTCAACCCTGAAAACATTGTAATTTCAATAAACGGTAATGTTGACAAAGAAAAAACAATTGAAGAATTCTCAAATATGTTTAAGCCAAATTCAGGTGAAAAGTTTGACTATGCAAAGTATTCAACTGCTATTCCAAAATTATCATCCAAACATATTTCAACCAAAAGTGTAAAAGATTTAAAAACGGACTGGATAATAATCGGCTGGCAGACAGCAGGAGTACAAAATGAAAAAGATTACGCAACATTGCAGGTAATAGATTCACTTTTAGGTACAGGCATGAGTTCAAGGCTTTTCAAAAACCTGCGTGACGCTGACGGTCTGGCTTACCAGCTTGGTTCTGAATACGGACCGAATGTACTTCGCGGAGCATTCATTGTATACATTGGAACAAATCCTGAAAATCTACAATTAGCTCAATCAAAACTTTTTGAACAGGTAAACAAATTAAAAACAGAATTTGTGGGCTCAAAAGAACTTCAAGACGCAAAAGACAAACTCATAGGTCACTATACAATCGCGCAGGAAACCAATCTTGATAAAGCGACAACTATAGGCTGGTTTGAGACATCAGGCAGAGGATATCAGTTTGATGACAACTACGAAAAACTTATAAACAGTGTTACAGAATCCGATATTATAGAAGCTGCAAATAAATATTTTAACAACAACTACGTTTTATCAATAGTTAAACCATAAAAAAAGAGGTGTATAACACCTCTTTTTTTTAAACATATTTATCTAATAATAATTTCTTAGCATCAGCTTTTGCATCTAAATCTTTTCCAATTTCTCTTGCAATAATTAAAGACTTCTCTATTGGAGAAATACCCATTAGTTCGTAGTCAAGACAAGTTAATTCTTTCTCTGACCTCCTAATTGCATATTCTTCAGGAAGCTCTCTTAACTTAGGTAAATCTGAGAACTTGAACCACTTATCAACACCTTCTGCATTTCGATATATAGTAATAGACTCCCCATCAACTTCTACATTTGTTTTTAATTTATGAATAGGGTCTGCAATTCCTTCAGTAAAATTTTTAATTCTTTGTGAATATTGTGACAATGGAACATCATGTAAAGCTTCTGCAATACGCTTTGCCCCATCCGGTGTTAATTTTAATGCCATACCAAATGACTGAGAATTGTTGTTTTGTACACGGTTAACGTTCATATTGCTCCTTTCATTTCTTTTTTTATTAGACGCCAAGTTTAAAATACGTAAAACTCAAAATTTGCCCCCCCCCCACTCAAAATCGTTACATTTTTTTACAAAACTCATTATAAAACAATGTTTTTACTAGTTTAGACAGCTATAGAATGGTTGTTAAAATATCGACTGAATTTTACCAGTTAGTTCTGGTTAAAGTCTGCTTTGCGTGTCTATCATACATTTTGTCCTTATACCACGCGCCTTTAAATTCCTTATCAGATTCATACATATACTGCATATCATGTGACATAAAATATATCGCGCTTACCAAACTGCCGTTTGCACGATATTGCTTTGACATATAAGGAAAGTTTGGATAATTATCAGAAAATTTATCAATATATCTCAAATGTCCATACGCATCATAGTAATAAACAGTTTTTAAATCATCCTTATATTGTATTGCATAACTGATTAGTAAATTGTCTTTATAATAGAAACCGCAAAGGTTTTCGGTATCTGTTTCCTTAACCCCATTTTTAACAAGCATATAATGTTCCTTGAATTTAGGATCTTTCAAATGGTCTTTATATTGCTCTCTGAAAGCTTTTCGCTTGTATTTATAAACAGTATTTTCATCAAACAAAAGACTTCTATAATAATCAATAGCTTCGTCTCTTTTTACCTGAGAAATATCAAGCCAGTCAAAAACAAGTTCCCCTGTGAGCACAATAGAATTTTCATCAGCATTTTTTTCAGGAGGAATAGTATCCAAATCCGCTGATAATGCAGTTTTACCAAGCATCAACAAAAGAGTCAAAATCACTAATTTCTTCATAAATTTCTCCTTTAATTAAAATATCATACAATGAAAATTTCTACTGACCAGACTTGACAGTCAATTGCGGATATATTCAAGCTTTCCGCCGTTTAAAATCAACACTTTAACAATATATTACAAAAGTTTAACATTTTTTTTAAAATTAAGCGATATTTTCTTGACTAAAAAATTTGATGTATTACGATATAGTAACATGTTAA
>CALURL010000026.1 GCA_944323155.1 Candidatus Gastranaerophilales bacterium | reverse complement strand
TGGCCGCCTTTGCGCCTGTTGTTACAACTCGAAACAAAAGTGGCGACAATTCCGAGCGTTGGCGCTGGGCAAGAAACCGTTCGGATATTTATTATGGTATAGCAGACACCCAGGTCGCCATGATTGGTCAGAATGAGCGTGAAGCTACCGACCCGTCAAGCAAATTACTAATCAGTACCATAGAAGACGGTCAAAGCCATATTTTGTTCAAACATGCAACCAACGCCGGTGCCGGCACTATTCTCGGTCAGTTGTTCATGGATGACAAAGGTAATTATGGGCTAACAACATCTCAACTAAAAGGTTCTCAGAATACCGCCTTTGGTAGTGGTGCTTTGATAAATGTCACGGATTCCGTGGCGGGTGATAACGGTACCAAAAATACAGCCATCGGTTATGAGGCATTAAAAAGTAATACTAGTGGCTATTTTAATACAGCCGTTGGCGAATTAAGTTTATCCGACAATACTAGCGGTTATCGCAATGTATCAATGGGCAATAGTTCAATGACAAAAAATACCACCGGTCAAGATAATGTATCAATTGGTGTTGAGTCATTATTGAGTAATTTAAGCGGTAGTCAAAATGTCTCAATAGGCGATAGTGCCCTGCATAATAACCAAACTGGCAATAACAATACCGCAGTCGGCTACCATGCGTTGTATAGTAATGACAATGGTTACAACAACGTTGCTATTGGATTAAACAGTTTAAAAGATCTCACTTCTGGAGCTTATAATATAAGTTTAGGTTATGATAGTATGATTGCTAATCAGGATGGTGTTGCAAATATTGCAATTGGTACTAATGCATTAGCTTATAGTCAGTCAGCAGATTCTAATATAGCAATAGGAAATTTTGCTATGTCATCTAATTCTTATAAAGATAGCACTCATAATATTGCAATAGGTGAAAATGCTATGAAGAAATCTGATGGTCTTGGAAATATCGCAATTGGTTATAATGCATTAAATGTTGTACCAAGTGATGTTTCTAATGTAGCTTATTCAATTGCAATAGGTTTTAATGCTGATGTCTCTGGCAATTCTAGTATTGCTATTGGATACTTAAGCAATGCTGCTAGAGCCTCAGAATCTGTAGTTTTAGGAAGAGAGGCATTGGCTCAGGGTAATATGACAGCAACTTTGGGAAGTTATGCTGAGACAAGAGCTAATTATGCAACTGCCTTAGGTCCACGTGCAAAAGCCGTTGCTTTTAATGGAGTTGCTGTTGGGTTTCAGTCATATGCGCAAGGTATGGATGCTATAGCTATTGGTACTGAGTCAAAAAGTGCCCAAAATGGAATTGCAATAGGAAAAAATGCGACAACTGATAATCCCTCAATTGCCATTGGTGATGGCGCTTCTGCACATGGGAGAAATAATATAGCTATAGGAACAAATGCTTGTAGTAATGTCTTTGGTAGTAATAAAGTGTGTATCGGTGCAAATTCCGGTCCAAAAAGCGGTTCTTGGTCAACTGATTCATCTGAACGTATTTTTATCGGAGGAAGGTCAAAGTTTAATGGAGGTGCAGCCGTCTTAGAAGTTCATAATGATGGTGTAAGTCGTTCAACTTTACGTGGTTCTTCTAACGATTCATCTGTTGTCATTAATGGAAATTTAGTATTAAAAGGCGCATTAATTCTTCCTGTAATAGATCGTTATGGTTATAATGTTCATGGTTTACGTATGTTTGAACGTTATGGCGAGGATGAAACAAATGCTAGTTTGAAATCAGGCGAAGGAGATTTTAAAGATTTTGTAAATACTTATTATTCATCAAAAGCTGGTCAGTATAATCCTTTTTCTGATCGTCGCTTGAAGTATGTCGGTGGCGAAAATAAATCAGGCTTAGATAAAATCCGTGAATTGAAGGTATTTAATTTTACTTTCAAGAAAGATAAAACTAAGACTCCGCATGTTGGCGTCATTGCTCAGGATTTGCAAAAAGTCTTTCCTGACGCCGTAAGCAAAGGTGAAGACGGTTTCTTGAGAATTCGTATGGAAGACATGTTCTATGCCTTGATAAACGCAGTAAAAGAACTTGATTCGAAGATAACCGAGTTAACTAACCAAGTAAAAATTCTGCAAGAACAAAACAAACAAATAATCAAGCAAAACAAAGCAATCGAAGCCCGTCTAAAAGCTTTGGAAGCAAGAAAATAAATTTCATACTAAAAAATATAAGCCATTCAGGCTTATACTTTCATTCCTTCTCCCGCACAACATTGCGGGAGTTTTCTTTTATATATCAGTTACGGTGTTGGACAGGTATGCCCAACCGACTTTTTTTATTGGGAGCGGAAAAACCAGCTTACAAATCTTTTTGAGGTAGCGAGAATTTTTTATGAAACATCTGTAAACTTTTTGCATTGAATTTCTAACCATGTTATAATTTTACTGTGAAATGGAGAGTTTATGAATTTATTACACATATTTACTGATATTCCTATTTTAATAGTAATTTTTACTTTTTTGCTTTCTTTAATTTATTGTTTGAAAAATTATATTATGGTTAGCAAAAATTTAAAAATATTTTTGGCTTTTATCTCAAGATTTAAAAAATCAGATTTGAATTTTAGATTTAAAGAAATTGATGAATGGATGTGTATGAATCCATATGTCGCTTCTATATGGCTAGAGTTCAAAAATACTCTTGTTTTTTCTGAATCTGTTGCCTTAAAAGACGCAAATAATGATTTAACATACAAAGAAGTTTCATCTACCGTTCAAAATGTACAAACTACTGTTGATCCAATGTATTTTTTTAACGAAGAAAGTTTGATTTCTTCTAAATTTAATTATAAGTTTTTGCAGACTGTACCCACAATATTAACAGGTTTTGGACCGTTATTTACTTTCTTAAATATTGCTATCGCTTTTGGTAAAATAGATTTTTCTTCTCAAGAAAAAACAATTGCATCAGTAGCAGGTTTGATGTCATCAATGCAGACTGCAGCTCTTGTTTCAGTTATTGCGGTTGGTTCTTCACTGATATTTTTGATGTTTGAAAGAATTACATACCAGAATCTTTGCGGCAGACCGTTGGGTAAGTGTGAAGAACTGATGGGGAGACTGTTTGATAATATTTCGTCAGAAAAATTCTTGCTTGAGCTTTTAAAAGAAACAAAAATTCAAAATAATTCTATATCAAATCTGATTACTGCAATGCCGGCGCAATTTAAGGTCGCAATGAATTCCGGTATTGCAAGCAACCTTGTTCCTTATTTGGAAAACTTGATTTTTGGAATAAATCAGGTTAATAAAAGTTTGAAAGAGGTTGCTAAAAAAAGCGGCGGCTCAGATGAAGTGGATGAATTATTCTAGAGGGACTACAGAGAATGGGCATAGTAGCAAAAAAACTTGCTAAAACAGATGATGGAAATAATAATATTTTCTGGACAACAATGGCTGATTTGCTGTTAGGTCTGGCAATTATTTTTATGACTTTATTTGTCCTTGCAATGACAGGGTTTACTCAACAAAGCCTTGAACAAAAACAAAATCAGATTGAAGCTTCTAAAGAATTAATAAAAGAGTTAAAAGAAGCCCAGATTGATGCTCAGGTTGACCCGATGACAGGTGATATAAAAATTTCTGATTTGGAGCTTTTTGAACTTAATAGTTATACGCTTTCTGCAAAGGGGAAAGCGTATTTAGACAAGCTGATGCCTATTTATATAAATAATATTTTTTCAAGAAAAGAACTTGTTGAAGGGATTGAAAATTTAATAATTCAAGGACACACAGACAGCCAGTCTTATGCTGGTTTGAAAACAAAAGATGAACAATTTATGCGTAATATGACATTAAGCCTTCAGCGTGCGAATTCTGTCGCGGAATATATGTTCAAAACCAATTATGATAAGCAATATAGTGATAAACTTCGTAAGATGGTTATTGTTGAAGGTAAGAGTTTTTCTGAACCTATTTTAGTTAACGGAAAAGAAGATTATAATAAAAGCAGGCGTGTTGAACTGAGGCTGAAGGTTAAAAAGACTGATATTGCAGATGTTTTCTTCCATGGTGTTCAGCATTTATGATAGTCAGACTTAACAGTACAATAATTTACAAATGTGAAAAATAGTTTAAATTTTCCTACTTGTGGGAAAAAGTATATAAGAACAATATTCATAATTATGCATATCAAATGATGGAGAAACATGGCAGAGTCAATAACTGTATTTGAAAATAGCTTAAGAGATTATTTGCTGAATATGCAAATTGATGCTTATGCTACTCAAAATAGAATTCAGTATAAATATAATAATTTAAAAGTCTATATGGAGCCTAAAAGATCTCAAACTCCACATTTTTGGGTTTCTGTTGGTATATCTCATGCGTGTTTTGAACTTAACAATATTGATAAGATAAGCGGCAGTCTCGGAAATGACGATAAACTGGTTATCCGCTGGGCTAACAGGCCAAATATAAAAGGTGAGTTAGAAAAGCACTGGGCATATATTTCGCAGGCTAATGTTTTGAGTACTGGAAAAGTACAAAATGAGGATGAAGTTAAGGAAACTATGGAAATATCTAATCAGGAATTGAAACAAGCTGCTGAAATTATAGCAGGCGGCGGTATGCGAAGAAAATTTGTCGCTTTTGAACAAAATATGAGGAAACGTAATCGTGCCAAAAACGCTAAACGAGCTAGCAGGTGAGTTGAAGTCTTTAATTATAGATCTGCAGTCAGATGCTCATAACAAGTCAAATATAAATCCTGCAAGGTATAATAATTTAAAGTTAAAAATGGATCCTTCTCAAAATGCATCTCCACATGTAATTGTTACAGTTTCAATGTCTGAGGCAATATTTAACTTGTCTACAGGTGAAAAGATTACAGGGAGTCTGGGGCCAGATGAAAGATATGCTGTACGATGGCTTACAAAGGGCTCTACAATGGAGGCTTTGAAAGAGTGCTGGAATGCAGTTAAGTCAGAGAAAAAAAATAAAGATGATGAAGAATAAAAGTTTATAATTTATTTTAGTTTTTAGTCATAGATTTTGAACGGAGTTTTCTGTGATATGTAATTGCAAACCTGTGAGCTTCGTCCCTTATTCTCTGGAAAAGAAATAAAGCGCTTGAATTTCTCGGTAGGATAACAGGTTGTGATTGTTTGGGAAGAAAAACTTCTTCATTTCTTTTTGCAAGAGAAACTACATCGATACCTTCTATGCCGAGTTCTTTAATAATTTCCATAACACTTGATAATTGGCCTTTGCCGCCGTCAATTATTATTAAATCAGGTTTGTCCCAATTTTTTTCACCGAGATGAGAGAGGCGCCTTGTAAGTACTTCTTTCATTGATAAAAAATCATCGGGTTTGCCTTCTGTTGTTTTTATTTTGAATTTTTTATATTCTGATTTTTTGCTTAATCCGTTGATAAAAGTAACCATTGAGGCTACAGTATTTGTCCCTTGGATATGTGAAATATCATAACATTCAATTCTATGCGGGAAATTTTTAAGGTTTAATTTTTCTGCAAGATAAGAGCCTATTTCATTGAAATCATCCCTTATTTTAGACATTTTAGCAATTTTTGCATTATCAAGCACTACTTTAGCATTTTTATCGGCAAGCATTTGCAGTTCTTTGCCTTGTGCAGATTTACCATAGCTTATTTTAACTTTTTTCTGTGCCAGTATTTCAAGCCATTCTTCATACAACGCTTTTTCCCCTACCGCTTCAAGTTCATTTGAAACAATTCTGTCCGGATAGCCAAGTGTTAGTGTGCTGTAATATTCTTTGAAAAACGTCGCAAAAAATTCTGTTTTATCAGCTTCCTCCACCTCATAGACAAAATCTTTTTTATCTATTAAGCGCCCTTCTCTTATCATAAGTATTACAATTGCAAAAATGCCTTCATCATTTAAAAGAGAGATTATGTCTTCGTTAAGTTTAGTATTTTCATAAACAACTTTTTGCTTTTCAAGTGTTTTCTTTAAATCAAGATAGCTGTCTCTAAGTTTTGCTGCTTTTTCAAACTGTTCTGAGTCTGCATATTTTTGCATTTGTTCTTGAAGCTGCTTCATTAACTCGGCTTGTTTGCCTGAAAGAAAAAGTTCTGCTTGATGCACTATTGCTTTATATTCGTCGCTTGTGACTAAATTCTGGCATGGCGCCATACATCTTCCTATATGATAATAAAGGCATGGTCTGTCTTTGAATTTAGGAGATTTGCATTGTTTTAGCGGGAAAATTTTCTTCAAAAAATCCAAAGTTGCATGCATTGCGCGAACATCTGTGTACGGGCCATAATATTTCCCTTTTTCAGGGTTCATATTTTTTTTTCTTACAATAGCAATTCGTGGAAAATCTTCATCTGTTATTAGAAAATATGGATATTTTTTATCGTCTTTTAGTAAAATATTATATTTAGGTTTATGTTTTTTTATTAAATGACTTTCAAGAATAAGTGCTTCAACTTCTGTATTTGTAATAATATATTCCAGTCTGTCTATTTGAGAAACCAGCACGGAAACTTTCACGCTGTCATGTTTTCTATTGAAGTAGCTCATTACACGGCGTTTAAGAATTTTTGCTTTTCCGACATAAATAATTTCTCCCTCTTTGTTGTAATAGATATAACACCCGGGAAGACTCGGTAATAGTTTTAATGTTTGTTTTAGTTTCTCATTCATCTATTTTATTATAGCATATTTCGTTAAACTTTTTTAAGTAATTCTTGCTTACTTGAGTTTTATAAATTATAATACTTATAAGCTTTATTTTTGGAATTATGAAACAATTTTTAATCATAATAATATCTCTTTTTACTTTTAGTTATAGCGCGGTTTATGCTGTTGATTTAAATTATAATCCAATGCGTCCGCGTTGGAAAGATTTTTGTCCTGACGGATGGCAGGATGCGGAATATAAAGAAATAAAATGGTATTGGCCTTATAGTGTCAGGCAAACTCAAGAAGAATTGAATTTCTGGGCACTAAAAAGAGATGAATTTGAAGAACAGATTAATAAATGCGATAATCTTCTTGATGAATTTAAGGGGCAGTGTTACTGGACTGTAAAGTCAAAATTTAGGAATGATTTTGAAGATCATAAACTTGAAGAGGAAGCAAAAAAAATTTTTAATAAAGGTATAGACGATAATATTTATCGTAATCCGAGGCCAATTATGATAAATATTATTCCTAATCATTAAAAAGCGAAATGAATTTCATTTCGCTTTTTGTTTATTTAACAGCAGCAGCAACTTGCGCTGTTATATCATCTCCCCCAAAAAGTACTGTATTTTTCGGTAATACTATATTATAGTGCATTGCACGTGCTTTACTTATGACAGAGTGCTTAATATTGTTATCTATTTGTGTAAGTTTGTTGTTATATTCGGTATCCATTGCAAGTTTTTGTTGATATATTTCGTTGCGATATTTTTCTTCCAAGGCTGCTAATTTTTTAGGATCTTTTTCCTTTGACATTTCTATTTTCGCTTTTTCAATTGTATTTTCAATATTTTTAATTTTTTGTTCTTGTTCGATTTTTAAACTTTTGACTTCATCTGAGTTAACAACAAGCTGCGGAATATCTATTACTGCAATTTTTAGTTCTGGTTGTGTTACGGACATTGCAACACTGCTTATAGAATAACCTGCAATAAATGCAAAAGTAATTATTAAAATCCCTAAAATGTATTTCTTCATATTTTGTTCCTTTATTTTTTATATTTAAAAATTTAGGGTAAATATAAAAATAGAGAAATTAGTTATTCAGATATAAACATCTGTATAATAAAAAAGTCCGGATGGTTAACTATCCGGACTTAAATTCTATTTCTAATAAAATTAATCTTTTTTCGCAAAAGATTCTACACTTCTTGCCTTTATTTCTTTTTCTATTTCTGAAATAAATTCATCAACATTCATAGTGCCTACCTGTCCAATTCCACGCGCTCTTACGGCAAGTGCATTAGCTTCAATTTCTTTGTCGCCTATTACAACAACATATGGAATCTTTTTATCCTGTAAGCTTTCTCTGATTTTGTAATTCATACTTTCAGAGCGGTCATCCAATTTAACTCTAATACCTGCATCTCGCATTTTCTTATATACTTTTTCTGCAAAATCAATATGTTTTTCGTTAGAGATTGGAACGATTGCCACCTGAGTTGGTGCAAGCCATGTTGGGAAAGCCCCTGCAAAGTGCTCTATTAAAATGCCGTGGAATCTTTCCATAGAACCAAAGATTACGCGGTGAAGCATTACAGGAGTTTTCATCTGGCCGTCTTTATCTTGGTATTTTATATCAAATCTTTCAGGCAGGTTAAAGTCTAATTGTATAGTTGCACACTGCCATGTTCTGCCTAGGGCATCTTTAACTTTGAAGTCAATCTTCGGCCCATAGAAAGCTCCATCACCTTCATTGATTTCGTATTTCATTCCACGTTTGTCCATGGCTTCTTTCAGGCCGGCTTCAGCTCTGTTCCAATTTTCAATTTCTCCAACAAAGCTTTCCGGACGGGTTGATAATTCAACTTCAAATGTCATATTGAAGATTTTCATTGTATCTGCAACAAAGTCAATAATTTCATTAATTTCATCAACGAGTTGTTCCGGAGTACAGAAAATATGCGCATCATCCTGAGTAAATCCTTGAACACGTGTTAAGCCTGATAGTGCGCCTGATTTTTCTTTCCTGTAAACAGTTCCAAGTTCAGCCATTCTAAGAGGTAATGAACGATATGAATATCTGTTTGCCTGATAAATTAAAATATGGAACGGACAATTCATTGGTTTTAAGATAAATTGTTCTTCACTGTCTTCATCATCTTTTTGGATAAAGAACATATTATCGCGATAGTGGTCATAGTGACCTGAAATTTCCCATAATTTTGATTTCGCAATATGAGGAGTGTTAACAATTACGTAACCGCGTTTTCTGTGTTCTGTTCTCCAGTAATTTTCAATTTCTTCTCTTACAATTGCCAAATTCGGGTGCCACAAAACAAGACCGCCGCCAAGTTCTTCTCTTGTAGAGAATAAATCAAGTTTAGCCCCTAGTTTTCTGTGGTCGCGTTTTTCTGCTTCTTCAAGGAAATGAAGATAGTCGGCCAGGTCTTCTTTGGTCCAAAATGCTGTTGCATAAATTCTTTGAAGCATTTTATTCTTTTCATTTCCACGCCAGTAAGCGCCTGCAACTTTTAATAATTTGAAAGCATTTGCTTTAATATATGATGTATTTGGAAGATGAGGACCTGCACAAAGGTCATTGAATAAGGCATTTCCATCTTTGTCTTTTGTAATATACAAGGTTGGATTGTCATTTCTGTGCTCTTCCAAAAGTTCTGCCTTGTAAATTTCACCTTCTTTTTTGAATTCTTCAATCTGGGCATCAACATCAGGAATAACGTATTTTTCAAACGTTAAGTTTTGTTTAACGATGTTTTTCATTTCTTCTTCGATTTTTGTCAGGTCATCTTCTGTAAAAGCATGACCGTCTGTTAAATCAAAGTCATAATAAAAGCCGTTTTCAACAGCAGGTCCGATTGCCAACTTTGCAGACGGAAACAGTTTTTGAACAGCCTGCGCCATGATGTGTGATGTTGAGTGTCTTAAAACACTTAAAGTTGATTCATTTTTTTCCATACTTATCCTTTCGTACCCTATTTGGGTTATGGTAAATCCCGTTTAAATAACAACTTCTTATATAAACATTGTTTACCCCCGGGGTGGATCCCCCTAACTACTACATTCACCTTTATACCACCACTAAACTTTAATTACAAGCTTGTGTTATTAGATTTATTTTTACAAAAATTTACACCTTTTTGTAAAAATTTTTTGAAGAATAGTTTTTTGTTGTAAAATACAAGAATAATAGTAAAGAAAAGAGGTAAATTAATGAATACAGCAGTTTTGGTAGGTCGTGTCGGCCGTGATGCAGAAATAAGATATTTTGAATCAGGTAAAGTTAAGGCAAATTTTTCTATTGCTGTTAACAGATGGGATTCTAAAACAAAATCAGAAGTTGCTGATTGGTTTAATATCGATGTGTGGGATAAATTGGCTGAATTTGCAGGTGAATATGTGAAAAAAGGAGTTCAAGTTGCAGTTGATGGTAGAATCGCTCAGAATAAATGGACTGATAAAGCTACCGGAAACGAAAGAGAAAATTTCCTTATTATTGCAAATAGTATTAGATTGTTAGGTTCTAAAAGAGACGCAGAAACATATGATAATTAATTCTAATATTGCAGGAATAATTGCAGATGATTTAACAGGAGCAAATGATACTGCTTTGCAGTTTCATCTGGAAGGGGCGAATACTCAAATTTTGTTGAGTAATGTTATTGACCCTTTAAATATAAAAAATACCCAAACCTGGGCTATTTCAACTGAATCAAGAAATGTAGACCCACAAGAAGCATATAATAGAGTCTGCGACGCAACAAAAATGTTTGTTGAAAAGTTGAATCCGGATTATTTTTATAAAAAAATTGATTCAACTATTAGAGGGAATATTGCTGTTGAAGTTTTGGGAATGCTTTCTATTATCGGCTGGGATGCCGCTGTTGTATGTCCTGCTTTTCCGTCAGAATGCCGTGTAACTGTTGGAGGATACCATCTTTTAAAAGGTATTCCTATTGAAAGAACTGAAATGGCTAGAGATCCGCATTCTCCTATTAGAGAATCTCATATTCCAACGCTTTTGAAAAGCCAGATTTTGCCTGAATATCAAAATTTAATTGCTTCAATTGAATTGAAAACTATTATGAAAGGCGCAGGCCCAATTCTTAAAAGAATTAACGAACTTGTTGAGGAGGGTAAAAAGCTTATTGTTGCAGATGCTGTTTCTACTGTTGATATAGAACAAATCGCACTTGCAATAAATAAAACTGATTACAAAATTTTACCGGCAGGAACTTCTGCTTTTGCGCATGCTTTAGCTGACTTATGGTTTGCGGATTTGGATACACAACATATTACAAAAACATTTCCTAAACTGCCAAAATTTATTGTTTCCGGCAGTGCTACTCAAATTACTGCAAATCAGATCGATAAACTTGAACAATGCGATGACTTTGATAATATTCTGTTTATTAGTCTTGATTTAAACACTGTTTTAAATGGTGTTACAGAAGATTTGATTAATAGAATTGTAACAAATTTGGGTGATGATAATATTGTTGTTGTTCATACATCTCATTTAATCAGTAATTTTGATGGTTTTTCAGAAGATTCTTTGAATGCAGAGTTAACTAAAGCAACTTTAGCGTCAAAAATTACAGATTTTCTTGCAGAGTTGACAAAACAGGTTATAGCAAGAAAAGATTTGATTTTAATAACTTTAGGCGGTGAAACTTCCTGCAAATGCTGTAAAGCAATTGGCGCGGATCAGTTACAATTGATAGATGAAGTAGCTCCAGCGATTGCTTTGAGTATGGATCATAACGCTCAGTGGATTGTTACAAAATCCGGTAATCTGGGGGGTGTTAATACTCTTATCGATATTTTAAAGTACTTTGAAAACCATGACAACAGTGTAAAAAATGTCTAATTATAAAGATAAAATACTTATAACAACAGGTGACCCAAACGGTATCGGCGCAGAAATTACAATAAAAGCCTTAAACAAACTTGATTTGCCGCAGGGTAAAGTAGTTGTTATTTCTAATAAAAAAGTTCTTGATTTTTATGGAAAATTAAATAAAGATTATGAGATTATTGAAATCCCATTTGATGAGAATATTCAACCTGGCAAACTTACAAAAGAAGGCGGAGAATTTTCTTTCCAATCAGTAAAACTTGCCTGTGAAATTCAAGGTAAAGCGATTGTCACAGCTCCTGTTGCAAAACATGCATTATATCTTGCAGGATATAAATTTAACGGACAAACTGAAATTTTACAAAAATATCTTGCGCATAACAATCAGCTTGCTGAAATGCTTTTTGTTGCAGGAAATTTCAGGGTTCTTCTTTTAACAAGGCATGTTGCTTTGAAAGATATTCAAATTACAAAAGATATGGTTGTAGAAAAAGTTTCTAATTTAAAGAAGTTTTTTGAAAATAAACTGGGAATAATTGACCCAAAATTTGCACTATGCGGCTTTAACCCGCACGCTGGCGAAGATGGAATTTTAGGACATGAAGAGATTGATATTTTAATTCCTGCTGTAGATGAGTTGAGGGCAAAAGGTATTGATATTACAAAACCTTTGCCTGCTGATACATTATTTATAAAAGCATTGAATTATGACTGTATTATTGCGAATTATCATGATCAAGGACTAATCCCGATAAAGACTGTTGCCGGTAATAAGACTGTAAATATGACAATTGGTTTAGATGTAATAAGAACTTCACCCGGTCATGGTACGGCATTTGATATCGCAGGAAAGAATATCGCAGATGAAACAGGAATGATTGAAGCGATTAAAGCTGTTTTGATATAAGTGGGGGTGCACTTGTCAACTAAAACCTGATTGATAAGCCTTTCTCATTATTTGGAGAGGGGGGGGCTTAAATAAAAATACCTCCGCATTTAAGGAAGGTATTTTTAGGTCGATTATTCTGATTCTTGCAATGCCTTAATTCGCAGCTGGTGTTGTGCGTTTATCATTCCAGAAATCTACAAGCATACTGCAGAAGAATATACTTGAGTATGTTCCGATTGCAATACCTAGTATCATACAAAGAACAAAGTCTCTTGTCGTTACGCCGCCAAAGAAATACAATGCCAGCAATGTGATTAATGTTGTTAATGAAGTATTAATACTTCTTGTTAATGTTTGATTTACAGAAGCATCAACAATTTCACCGAAAGACATTTTCTTTGAATAATATCTTAAGTTTTCTCTTATTCTGTCAAATACAACGATGGTATCATGCACTGAGAACCCTATAACTGTCAATATTGCAGTAATAAACAAACCGTCAATCTGAACATTATACAAAAGTCCTAATATTGAGAAAATACCGCATACAAACAGAACATCATGCAATACTCCCAAGATTGCAGCAAGCGCATAATCAAATCTGAATCTGAATGAAAGATATGCAACAATACCTAAAAATGCAAGAGCTACTGCAATTAGAGAATTTTTAAACAATTCTTTTCCCATTGTTGGACCAACAGAGCTTACTGAAATTAATTCAGGATTTTGATAATCTTTTTTTAATTGTTCTGTTATAACTTCTGTTGTATTTGAGTTCTTTTCAATAAACTTAGTTCTTATTGAGATAATTGAATTAATATTTGATTTAGTATTTTTTTGCTGTTCGCTGTTAACATTCAAAATTTGGATGTATGGATTTTCAATTCCTGCTTTTTCAAGATTTGTTCTTGTTTTTGCAACATCGCTGTTTTGAAGTTTCTGCTCAAGCCCGTATTGTAAAATAGTTCCGCCTGTGTAATCAATACCGACTTTTAGCGGCGCATGGTTTGCGTATGTTACTGAGGAATATATCATAGCAATAATTCCCGGTACCAGAAGAAGACATGTAAGCGCCATCCACCACCATCTGAATTTAACTATATGAACTAAGTGTTTTCTACCTGTTTCTATCATTTTATTTACCTTTCTGAATTTTTACGATATGTTTGGAGGTTAATCCAAAATTCCGAATTTTGCTTTTTCACGTTTTGTTTCTTTTGCTTCGTAGCTTTGTCCGATTTCGTCTTTTCT
>CALURL010000025.1 GCA_944323155.1 Candidatus Gastranaerophilales bacterium | reverse complement strand
AAAATATGCTTTGGTTCAAAGTTCCGCCAAAAGTTTACTTCAAAAGAGGCGCTGTTGATTTAGCTCTTCGTGAACTTGAAGGCAAAAAACGTGCATTTATCGTAACTGACAGATTCTTATTCAATTCAGGAGCTGTTGATAGTATCGTTAATGTGTTGGATGAAGTCGGTATTGACCACCAAATCTTCTTTGATGTAAAACCAGATCCTACATTATCAACTATTAACCAGGCTATGGAAATTATAAGACCTTATGAGCCTGATGTAATTATCGCCTTGGGCGGCGGTTCTCCAATGGATGCTGCTAAGATTATGTGGTTATTATATGAACAGCCTGACACAGTATTCGAAGATATCGCAATGAGATTCTTAGATATCAGAAAAAGAATATGCCGTATCCCTGAATTAGGCAAGAAAGCTACAATGGTTGCTATCCCGACAACTTCAGGTACAGGTTCAGAAGTAACTCCATTTGCAATTATTACAGATGACGAAACTCATGTAAAATATGCAATTGCAGATTACGCATTGACTCCAAATATGGCTATCATTGACCCGAACTATGTAGATGGTATGCCAAAAGGTTTGACAGCAGCATCTGGTATTGATGCTTTAGTTCACGCAACAGAAGCTTATGTATCAGCAATGGCTACTAACTTCACAAATTCAAATGCCTTAGAAGCTGCAAAACTTATCTTTAGATACCTTGGCAGATCTTATACAGAAGGTGCAAACGATCCTATCGCAAGAGAAAAAATGCACTATGCCGCAACAATTGCAGGTATGGCATTTGCAAACTCATTCTTAGGATTGTGTCACTCAATGGCTCACAAATTAGGTGCAATGTTCCACGTACCTCACGGTGTAGCTAACGCATTGTTATTCAGACAGGTAATCAAATACAATGCTGTTGATTGTCCGAAAAAACAATGTATTTTCCCTCAATACAAATTCCCTAATGCGAAGGCTAAATACGGTCAAATCGCTGATGAATTAGGTTTGGGCGGAAAAACTGATGATGAAAAAGTTGAATTGTACATCAAAGCTATTGAAGACCTTATGAGAACTACAAACTTGCCATTCTCAATTAAAGAATTCGGTATATCAGAAGCTGAGTTTAATGAAAAATTGGATGAAATGGTTGAACTTGCATTCGACGACCAATGTACAGGTGCAAACCCTGCATATCCGTTGATGGAAGATATTAAAGCAATCTACAAAGATGCTTATGAAGGTATCGTAAGAGATTATTATCCAACTAAAAAATAGTCATCAAAATATAATAAAAGCCGCCCGTTTATAAAACGGCGGCTTTTTTATTGAAAATTTTTATTTTTCAGGTCAAAAAACTTTATGTTTGTGCTTTAATTGTAATATATACACTTATCGAAAGGAAATAGCATGACAACAAAAGTAAATGGATTGGTAAGATTTATTAATATGTGGTCAGACAGCGGTGTAGTCGCTAATGAACAAATTAAATTATTGAAGAAAAATTCAAATGCCCCGATTTATCAAAGACGTTATTTAAACGGCACAATCGCTCTTTTGCAAGATACAACTCGTAAAAGTTCGAATAATGATGTCTTTTGTTTAATTAAACCTGATGGTTCTATGGTAACAAAAGCAACCAGTAATAAATATCTCGGTAATGGGTATAAACTCCATACTTGTGAAAAAACATCTAATTCGGATTTTTCAAATAAAGCAATAGGTTTTATTAAAGAAGTTTTTTATAATCTAAACTCAAAGGATTCAAATCATCAAATAGAAGAGTATGCTAAAAAGAGCAGCAGATTAACTTTATCTGGAGAAAGTTATTATGATGATTGGGTATCAAGATTATTTGTATTTACAAAAAAACGAAGAGAATCAGAATTCCCTTCAACAAAGCTGGGAGGTTCTATACATCCTGCAATCGCAAATAAATTTGAAAGAGAGAACGGCGATATTATTTATATAGAAAAATATCCTTCACTATAAACATAAAAAAGTCAGATGATTATCTTGACAATTAAATATGTATTTCGTATTATAAAGTAACGAGGCGGCGACATGGCCAAGTGGTAAGGCAGGAGCCTGCAAAGCTCTTATCCCCCAGTTCGAATCTGGGTGTCGCCTTTTTACTTTATTTTAGGAGGTTTAGATTATGAGAATTTTTAATATTTCACGCAATCCAGTTTCTACTATAGAATCAGCTTTGAAACCATTAGAAGTTCCAAAAACTCCGGTAAAAGAAATAAAAAGAGTCTATTATAATAGCGGGACAACACCTCTTGTAGACAGGCCTAACAACCCAAATTATTTTATAAAAATGCGAAACGGTATTGGCAGATTAATGAAACATTTTAGTCATCCAAAAGCCGCTTCAAAATAAAAATATAAGACAGTAAAAAATGGACGATTAGCTCAGTTGGTAGAGTACTTGAACGACATTCAAGGTGTCACTGGTTCGAGCCCAGTATCGTCCATTTTTATTTTTTAAATTTTTCTTGTCTTATCTTTCATTTTTTAGTATAATAATAGAATAAGAAAATGAAGATAGAGGATTAATTATGATTGACGCATCAGTTACAGAATTAGATACTAATATGTCTTTTGACGCTCAAATCGATACGACACCGTCTCAAACACAAAATTTCGCGATTGTGTATGTGGATGATAAAGAAGTTAAACGTCCCACTTCAACATCTTCTTCTGGTTTGATAAAATTTAAGATAAACAAGGTTAGCCCTGATATTGATAAATTTTTAAACAGGTGGTTCAAAACCCGCAAAAGAATTGAATTAATGGTTGAGGCTGAAGGCAGTATGTATTTTATGAAAGGCTGTTCTATGAAAGAATTCACCTCATCTAAAAAACAATTCACTGTATTTTATAATACTTTTAAAGAAGCTTAATTTTTATTATTTTGTTTTTTGTTTTATAAAGCCTCTATATAGGACTTGATATCATCTTCTGACGTCATCTCGGTTGCGGCGACAAGAATTCTCTTTTCATCGAGTTTTACCCCGCCAATAATGTTGTTTTCTTTAAGTTTGCAAAGAAACTTGTCTGCGTTGTTTACTTCTATAACAAATTCGTTGAAGAAATGTTTGTTAATGGTTTTAATTCCTTTATCAGCGAGTTTTTTAGATAATACATGTGCCATTTTTGTTGACAAATATCCTGCTTGTCTGAAACCTTTTTCACCCATAAGGCTCAGGTATAATGTCGCACAAAGCCCGATTAGAGCTTGATTTGAACAAATATTACTTGTCGCTTTTTCTCTTTTTATATGCTGTTCACGTGTTTGAATTGTCAGACAAAACGCCTGATTGCCGTCTGCGTCAACAGTTCTGCCTGCAAGACGTCCAGGAATTTGGCGCATAAATTTCTCACGACATGCAATAAAACCAGCATGTGGCCCGCCAAATGACATTGGTATTCCAAGCGTTTGAACATCCCCAACAACAATATCTGCCCCATATTCAGCCGGTGGTTTTAGAATAGAAAGTGTTGAAACATCTGTACATACGATAAGTAGAGTATTTTCAGGCTTTTCTACTTCAAGGATTTCTCCGTAAAAATCTGGTGTTTGAATAAGAACACAGGCATATTCTTCTGCTGATTGCGGAATTTCATCAAACCACTCAACTTCGATTTCGTTTGCATGAGTGTAGGTTTGGATAACCTTTTTGTATTCAGGGTTTAAGGTATTTGCTGCAAGAACTTTATTTTTCTTGCTTATTCTTACAGCCATAAGAATTGCTTCTGCACAGGCTGTCGCAGCATCATAAACCGTCGCATTTGAAATATCCATTCCTGTAAGCCTGCAAATCATTGTTTGGAATTCGTACATAATTTGGAGCGTGCCTTGCGAAATTTCCGGCTGATAAGGTGTATAGGAAGTCAAAAATTCAAATCTTTGTGCGACCTGACTTATGCATGCTGGAATAAATTTGTTATAAACTCCTGCGCCTAAAAAGCTTATATAATCGGTTTTATTTTTCTTAGCCAGAGCCTTAATCTGTTTTTGTGTTTCCATTTCACTAAGCGGATTTTCAAGATTTAACGCGCTTATGCGTGCTTTTTGAGGTATTTGTTTAAACAAATCTTCAATAGATGCTTCACCAATACTTTTAAGTATTTCTGCTCTTATTTCGTCATTATGTACTAAAAAATTATTCATTATTATTCCAATTCTTCTTTATAGTCTTCGTATTCCATTAAATCAGCCTGCTCTGATTCATCGCCTGTAGCTTCAATTTTAACCAGCCAGCCGTTTTCATAACAATCTTCGTTCAAAGTTTCCGGTGCTTCAGTGAGTCCTTCGTTAACTTCGATAATCTTGCCGCTTATTGGAAGATAAATTTCTGAAGCAGCCTTAACAGATTCGATAGTGGCGAATGTATCGCCTTTTTTAAATTCCTGTCCTGCTTCCGGAAGTTCTAAGAATACAATATCACCAAGCTGTTCAATGGCATAGTCGGTAAGACCTACGGTAAAAGTGTTATCTCCATTGTCCAGCAGGTATTCATGTGATTTCGAACATAAGATTTTGTCTGTAAAACTCATTATTTTCTCCTTATAAATTATAATTTTATTCTATTTCTTTTTGCAACAAAAGGTCTTTTTACAACTTCTGCGTTGTGTAACTTTTCTCTTATCATAACTTGAACAATTGTCCCTGTGCAAATATTTTCAATATTTTTAACATAAGCTAATGCAATATTTTCACCCAATGTTGGTGAAGGAGCGCCGCTTGTAATTATTCCTATTTTTTCTCCATTAAAATAAACGTCATACCCGTGTCTTGCAATGGATTTATCAAGCATTTTTAAGCCTACCAGACGTTTTTCAACCCCGTTTTGAAGTTGATTCATTATAACATCTTTCCCATTGTAATCATCTTTTTTGTCTTTTGGAATAGACCATGAAAGTCCTGCTTCAACAGGTGTAGTATTCTCATCAAGATCATTCCCGTATAAATGCAGTGCGGCCTCAAGTCTCAAAGTATCTCTAGCACCGAGACCGATTGGCTTTATCCCAAATTCTTCTCCTTCTTCAAGTATTTTATCCCAAAGAAACTCTGAATACTCATTTTCTACAAGAATTTCAAAACCATCTTCTCCGGTGTATCCTGTGCGTGATATTAGAACTTTTATTCCGGCAATTTTAGCTGCTTTAATTGTAAAAGACTCCTGGTTTGTGTTCAATCCCATTTTTTGCATTAATAGAACAGCTTTAGGCCCTTGTACTGCAAGGAGTGAATAATTATGTGACTGGTTATCAATTTTGACATCAAACCCGCGCTTATTTCTTACCATCCAGTTTAAATCTTCATCAATTCGTGACGCATTACAAATAATAAGATAATTGTTTATTCCGAGTTTATATATAATCAAATCGTCAATAAGCCCGCCTTTTGTGTTAGGAAGCTGGCAATAAACAGCTTTTTCATAATTTAGTTTAGAAATATTTTGCGGTACTATTTTATTAAGAAATTCTACAGAATCTTTCCCGCTGACAAAGACTTCTCCCATGTGTGACACATCAAAAAGCCCGACATTTTCTCTAACAGTTTTGTGTTCTTCGATAATAGATGTGTATTGAACCGGCATACTCCAGCCTGCAAAATCAACCATTTTGGCCTTGAGTTGAATATGCTTGTCATGTAGATAAGTCTCTTTTGTCATAAATTTTTCTCCTTATTCATCTATTTTCGTTTTTTTTAGGGGAAATGTCAAGCTTGAAAAAATGAATAGCTGTGTATGTTAAATCTGTCATAATTTATTTAAAATATCCCCTCAACTTAATTTAAGCGAGGGGATATATTTTTATTATAATTCTGCAATTTTCTTATATAACTCTATTTGTTTTGCATTTATGTCTTTCGGAATAACTATTTTTATCTTAGCATTAAGGTTTCCAAATCCGCCGTCTTTTTTCGGAAGTCCAAGGCCTTTTAGTCTTAGCACTTGACCTGATGAAGTTTTTGGAGGAATTTTTATCCCGATATTTCCGTGAAGTGTCTTGATATCTTTTTTTGTCCCAAGAACTGCTTCCGGCGGCGTTATTTCAATTTCTTTTGTCAAGTCGTGACCGTCAATTTCATATTCGCTGTCTTTAAAGTGGATTATCAGATATAAATCCCCTTTTCTTCCGTAAGAATCAGTTTGACCTTCGCCTTTGACACGAACTTTTTTGTCTTCTGTAACATCCGGAGGAAGTTTTACTTTTAGAGATTTTTGTTCTGTTTTGAAGCCTGTTCCTCCGCAAGCACTGCAAAATCCTCCGCCCGGCGGACATTGTGTACATTTTTCTACATTGTTAAATTTTACAGTAATTGGTTTTCTTTCAAATAAATCTTTTGCTGTAATATTTAAAGTCTTTGTGACATCCAAATTCTCCTGTGGTGGCGCTGACTGACGTCTTCTTGTTGAATGTGTTTGCTGCTGTCCTGCACCAAAATCAAAGCCGCCAAAATTCATGCCGCGTGCTCCACGTGGTGATGCTCCGCCCATCATATCGCCAAATAACGAACTGAAAAAGTCAGAAAAACCTCCAAGGTCTTCGCCATTAAAGCTAAAACTTTGATAAGCTCCGCCTTGACCGCCGCCAAATCCATATTGTTCAAATCCTGGCGGTGGTGTCCAGCTTTGACCGCCCTGCCAGTTAGAGCCTAAACTGTCATATCTGTCACGTTTTTGTTTGTCACTTAATACTTCATAAGCTTCGTTTATATCTTTAAATTTACTTTCAGCTTCTTTGGTTTTATTTACATCAGGGTGATATTTTCTTGCAAGTTTTCTGTATGCGGATTTTATTTCAGCATCAGTTGCATCACGTTTTACACCCAATATATCATAGTAATCTTTATATTCCATATTCAGTATCTCCTAATATATATGATAATATAAAAAATGTGAAAACAAGAAATAATTAATTTTTTTTTAATCATCCGTTGCTTGTGGTTAAACTTAATAATAAAAAAAGTTTGATGAAAACTATCATCAAACTTTTTTATTTTATTTGAATTTATCTAAGTTTTATTAGAACATCAAACCAGCTTCTCTTGCAGCATCAGCTAATGCAGCGATACGGCCGTGATATAAGAAACCTCCACGGTCAAATACAACACATTCAATACCTGCTTTTTTAGCTTTTTTAGCGATAGCTTCACCAACAACTTTTGCAGCTTCAATGTTTCCGCCGTGAGATAATTTTTCTCTCAAGTCTTTGTCATTTGAAGATGCTGATGCAATTGTTACATGGTTTTCATCATCTATTAATTGAGCATAAATGTGTTTAGTGCTTCTGAAAACAGCTAATCTTGGGAATTCTGCTGTTCCAGAAATTTTTGTTCTAATTGTTCTATGTCTTTTTTGAATTCTTGGTTTTCTAGCTTCTTGTTTAATCATTTTTTTCTCCTTTTCTTTGTCCGTTTCACACGGGCTTTCAATTCCACCCTCTGCGGACAATTTTTATTTACCTAAACCTTCTTGAACAGCCACTTCAAGGGTTTATACAGGCTAATTTAATTTCTATTTTTTACCAGCTTTACCAGCTTTACGTCTGATGTGTTCACCTTCATATCTAACACCTTTTCCTTTGTAAACTTCAGGTGGACGTTTAGATCTGATAAATGCAGCAACATCTCCAACGGTTTGTTTGTTAGAACCTTTTACGGTAATTTTTGTGTTAGCTTCTACAGAAATTGTAATACCAGCAGGCGGCTCAACAATTACAGGGTGTGAATAACCAAGTGAAAGGTTTAAATTTTTACCTTCCATATTAGCACGGTAACCAACACCTTGAATTTCTAATTTCTTTTCAAAGCCTTCTTTAACACCGTGAACAGCGTTTGCAACTAAAGTTCTTGAAAGACCGTACAAAGCGTCAGTTTCTCTTGAAGTTCCAACTTTTGAAAGCACAATGTGATTATCTTCAATTTTAACTGCGATTTCGTGGCGGACTTCAACTTTTTCTTCGCCTAAAGGGCCTTTTGCAATAACTGTCTGTCCATCTATTTTAACTTCAACTCCTTGCGGAATTTCGATAGGTAATTTACCAATACGTGACATTTTAATTCTCCTTTGCGGTATATTTTCTACATATTTCGAACTTTTCTACCAATTATGTTCGAAAATTGCTTTCTCCTGAAATTGTTTCAGGAAAGTGTGCTAATTAGCAGGCAAAAATTAGTAAACGTAGCAGAGAACTTCTCCACCAATGTTTTCTTTACGAGCTTTTCTGTCTGTTAATAAGCCTTTGCTTGTTGAAACAATAGCAATACCCATACCACCTAATACTTTTGGTAAGTTTTTAGCTTTGCTATAGCTTCTCAAACCTGGTTTTGAAACTCTTTCTAATTTTGTAATAACCGGTTTGTTTTTAGAATCGTATTTCAAAGTGATTTCTAAAACTTTGAATTTACCGTCAGTTGTTTCGTTGTAATCTGTAATGAAACCTTCTTCTTTTAATAATTTAGCTAATTGAACTTTTAATTTAGATGAAGGCATAGAAACTGATTGGTGAGAAACCATATTAGCGTTTCTGATTCTTGTTAGCATATCTGCTATAGGATCTGTCATTGACATAATTTATATTCCTTTTCTCTTGCGGACTTGCCGAAATCTATTAAGTTATCGGCAGTATCCATACTACCCGTCACTTGTCGGATTAAGTGGTGCTTAACTTATGTAAGCGTCTTCCGATAGTCTGACAAACTGATTTTATCATAAAGATATTCTCATAGCAAGCATATAATTACAAAATATTAACACTAAGATATTTAACACCAAAAAAGACCGCATCCCTCGGTCCTTTGGTTTATTTATATTAAAGTTTATACAAAACTTCATAGTTAGCGGCTTATTTAGCGATTTTATTGCTATATTAAACCGTTTTATCTTTCATTTGTATTTATAAGCCTTCTAGCTCTGTTTCATCCACACTGACAAAGATAGCTGTTTATCTAAATCGGTATAGAATATGAAACAATACGCTATCTTACCAGCTTGCTTTGGTAACACCAGGAAGTAAACCTTGGTGAGCCATTTTTCTTAAACAAATTCTGCAAAGACCGAAATCTCTGTGATATCCGTGAGGACGTCCGCAGATGCTGCATCTGTTATGAAGTCTAACAGTTGGATATTTACCTGCTGCTGCAAGTTTTTCGCGTCTTAGTTCTTTGTTTATCATCGCTTTTTTAGCCATGAATTTCTCCTTTGTTTTGTTTGTTGTTTATCTTTTAATACCGCTTTGCAAATTTTGTCTAAAATCTGTTTTGCGGGTGGAGCGGCACGCTCCCTATTTGTTCATACCTTTGAAAGGCATTCCTAATAGTTTCAACAATTCTCTAGCTTCGTCATCAGTTTTTGCAGTTGTGATAACTGAAACATTCATACCCTTTACTAAATCAACTTCTTCGTAAGTGATTTCCGGGAATAGAGCTTGTTCTTTTAAACCTAAAGTATAGTTGCCACGTCCATCAAAACTTTTTGGGCTTATGCCACGGAAGTCTCTTATACGAGGAAGAACCACACAATTAAGTTTTTGTAAGAAGTCATACATTCTGTCGCCGCGTAATGTAACCATTGCACCAACAGGCATACCTTCTCTTAATTTATATGAAGCAATTGATTTTTTAGCCTTTGTGATAACACATTTTTGACCGGCAATTTTAGTTAACTGCCCTTCAATAACTTCTGCTATTTTAGAGTTGTGAGAAGCTTCACCAACGCCCATGTTCAAAACTATTTTATGTAATTTTGGAACCTGATTGTCGTTAGTATAACCGAATTTTTCTTTCAAAGCCGGTTTTACTTCTTCTAAATATCTTTCTTTTAAACTTCTTGTTTTTGTCATTTTCGTATTTCCTTAATCCTACGATGTAATAATATTATACTATGTAAATATTAAACATCTAATTGTTCACCACATTTTTTACAAACACGTACTTTTTTGCCGTCAACAATTTCGTGTTTGATCCTTGTCGGTTTTTCGCAAGCAGGGCATACAATCATAACTTTAGAAGCATCCATTGGAGCTTCAAGCTTGATTAGACCGCCTTGAATACCTGCCATAGGCTGAGGTTTTTGGGCTTTTGTAACCATGTTTGCGCCTTCAACGATAACTTTACCTTCTGAAGGAATTGCTTTTTTCACGTTACCAATAGTTCCTTTTGATTTACCGGAAGTTACGATAACTCTGTCACCGGTTTTAACGTGTAATTTTTTATTTTTGTCTGTCATTTTATTCTCCATTGCTTTTTAAAGCGTTTACCATGGTCTGACCTTGTAGGTCTATTACATGTGTACTTATTACTATATTACTTCCGGAGCTAGAGATACGATTTTCATATAACCTTTATCTCTTAATTCACGGGCAACTGGGCCGAATACACGTGTTCCTCTCGGGTTGCCGTCTTTGTTGATAATTACTGCAGCATTTTCATCAAATCTAATTACTGATCCATCATTACGTTTGATATCTGCTTTAGTTCTTACAACAACTGCTCTGACAACTTCGGATTTTTTTACACCCATATTAGGAGTTGCATCTTTTACTGTAGCTACGATTTCATCGCCTACTGCTGCAAATTTTTTGTTTGAACTTCCCATTACGCGTATGCATAAAAGTTCTTTTGCACCTGTATTATCTGCTACTTCTAGTCTTGTTTCTTGTTGTATCATTGTTATCTTCCTTTATTTTTTAAAGAATGTTTTACTCATTGACAGCGCATTATTTCTAATGTTGTCTTAAGATTTTTGGTAAAATTATTTTACCTTTTCTACTATTTCAGCTAATTTCCAACGTTTGTCACCTGAAATCGGTCTTGATTCAACGATTCTTACGATATCGCCTTCATTACATTCGTTGTTTTCATCGTGAGCTTTATAGTTTTTATTTGATTCTATAATTTTTTTGTATTTTGGATGTGGTTCATAGTCAGCTACTTTTACAACAATGGTTTTATCCATTTTGTTGCTGATTACTATTCCTTGTTTTTCTTTTTTAGGCATTTTATTTTCTCCTTGATTGTCTTACAAATTAATGCAAAACCTAATTATCGGATGAAGCAGTTACGCTTCCTTTTCTTTTATTACAGTTTTTGCTTGAGCTATCATTTTTTTAGTTTTAGAAATCAACGCTGTGTTTTCTAACTTGTGAGTTGCAAGTTGCATTTTGTATGTGAACAAGTCTTTTTTCCAATCTACAATTGCACTTTTTAGCTCATCAACTGATTTTTCGCGCATTTCTTCTAATTTCATTTTATAATTTCCTTATTTATTTTGTTCTAATTTCGCTTTTTCAACTACTTTTACTTTGATTGGCAATTTTTGAGCTGCAAGTTCCAATGCATGAACTGCAACATTTCTATCAAAGTATTCTAGTTCAAAAAGAATTCTGTTAGGTTTTACTACTGCAACCCAGTATTCCAAATTACCTTTACCTGAACCCATACGAGTTTCAGCTGGTTTTGCAGTAATTGGTTTATCAGGGAATATTTTTATCCAAACGTTACCGCCACGTTTGATTTCACGTGTCATTGCACGACGTGCAGCTTCTATTTGACGGCTGGTAATCCAACCTGGTTCTAAGGCTTGTAATGCATAGCTACCAAATTCAAGTTTTGTTCCTCTTGTTTCAGTACCTTTCATTCTGCCTTTCATCATTTTGCGGTATTTAGTTTTTTTAGGCTGTAACATTATATTGTTCCTCTTTTTTTATTTCATACCTGTATTGAGTTATTGAATTTATTCAGCAGTTTCAATAGCTCTTCTTTTGCCGCGGCGACCGATGTTTGAACCATTGTCTTTTCCGCTTTTTGTTTTAATGTTTTGGTCTGCTTTTTCGCCTGGCATCAAGTTGCCTTTGAAAATCCATACCTTAACACCGATTTTACCCATAATTGTATCAGCTTCTGCGAAACCGTAATCTACGTCTGCGCGTAAAGTTTGAAGAGGAATTCTTCCTTCTTTAGCCCATTCTGAACGAGCGATTTCTGCACCGCCTAAGCGGCCTGATACCATAACTTTTATACCTTGAGCACCTGCTCTCATGGTACGTTGCATTGCTTGTTTCATTGCACGTCTGAAGGCTACACGTTTTTCTAATTGTTGAGCAATTGCTTCTGATACTAATTGTGCATCTGCATCAATTCTAGCAACTTCTACAACATTAATAATAACTGATTTGCCAATATGCTTAGAAACATCCTGTTTCAATTCTTCAATACCTTGGCCACCGCGTCCTACAACGATACCTGGTTTTGCAGTTACAACTGTTATTGTTGTATTTTGTGCTTTTCTTGCAATTAAGATTTTTGAAACGCCGGCTGTATAAAGTTTTTTCTTAATAAATTTTCTTATTTTTGCATCTTCTGCAACGAATTCGCCATATTCTTTTATCTTAGCAAACCATGTGCTTGCCCAAGGTTGAATAATACCGATTCTAAATCCTTTTGGATGTGTTTTTTGTCCCATTTTATCTACCTTTTGTTTTTACTACTACTTTTTAGCGATATCGCTAACTTTTAATGTTAAATGAGAAGTGCGTTTAAGTCTTTTATACATACGACCTTGCGCTCTTGTTCTGGCTCTTTTATATGTAGTGCTTTCATCTGCGAAGATTTCTGAAATCTTTAAAGATTCTGCACTTACGCCATATTTTTCTTGTGCGTTTGCAACAGCAGCCTTCAAGTTCTTTTCAACCACTCTTGCCGCAAAATAAGGCATAAAACGTAACATATCTTGAGCTTCAGTGACAGATTTTCCTCTTACTTCGTTGATTACTCTACGAAGTTTTCTTGCTGTCATTTTAATATCTGTTTGTCTTGCTTTAGCTTCCATTTTTATTTTCCTTTTATTTTGCTTCTATTTTCTTTTAGCAGTTTTGTCTGAACCTGCATGTCCTTTGAACATTCTGGTTGGTGCAAACTCACCTAATTTATGTCCAATCATTTGTTCTGTTATGTAAACTGGTACGTGGGTTTTGCCGTTATGAACTGCAATCGTATGATTTAACATTGGAGGTGTTATCATAGATGCTCTTGACCAGGTTTTTATAACTTTCTTTTCAGAGTTTGCATTCATTTTATCGATTTTCTTTTGTAGAGCTTCTTCTACATATGGACCTTTTTTTAATGAACGTGCCATTAATTTCTCCTTTAATTTGTTTGAGTATTTTTATCTTGGATTATTGCTCCACTTGGACTTGAGGTTTATTTATATTCCTTTGTCCTCGTAGTGGGCCACAAGGTACCCTATGCAAAATCCTTATTTCTTTCTTCTTCTAACGATTAATTTGTCAGAAGCTTTACCTTTTTTACGAGTTTTATAGCCAAGAGCCGGTTTACCCCAAGGTGTTTTTGGATGTCCGCCAGGACCTGTTTTACCTTCACCACCACCGTGTGGGTGATCGCAAGGGTTCATTGTTACACCACGTACGGTTGGACGGATACCTAGGTAGCGTTTTCTTCCTGCTTTTCCTAAAGACAAGTTTTTATATTCTGAGTTACCTAAAGTTCCTATTGTTGCCATACATTCTTTTCTTACCATTCTCATTTCTGATGATGGAAGTTTGATTGTAACATAATTGCCTTCTTTAGCCATTACTTGAGCTGCATTACCTGCTGCTCTTACCATAATACCGCCACGACCAGGTGTAAGTTC
>CALURL010000024.1 GCA_944323155.1 Candidatus Gastranaerophilales bacterium | reverse complement strand
TCATTATTATAAATTCCTGTTGGATTTGAAGCCATATTCCATAACGCTACAGCATCGTATTGATTTAGTGGATAGCCTCCCGCATTAATTAAAAGATTAAGAATTTTTTCATTTAAAAAGCCATTTGTATTATTAAACTGATGTTGAAAATAATTTCTAATTCCTGCATTTTTATTTATTGGATAATCATTATAAGTAATACCGCCTTCTAATTTTAATGTTGGTTCAATATCCGCAGCAGCACCAGTAGAAGTTCCACTATGTTCATAATTATTCCCTACAACCCCATTTGGCTTGGAACGATAATGCGCTCTTACCTCCGTTCCGTCATCTCGGGTGTATGCATGAACATAAACTACGTCAGGATTACCGGTAAGTTCGCTTTCTCTTGGAATACCTAAATTTTCCATTTGATACTCTATAGCTTTTTCATTTTCCATAAATTCTTTTCCTGTCATACCGCCAATGTCTTCTGCAGTGTAAACTCTGTTGTCGTTGGTGATTGCGTTAATAAAATTTCTTAAACTTGCCATTTATATATCTCCTTTGCTCGGGTGTAAAATTATTTTGTATTTGTCAATGTGTGTTGAATTATATTCAGTGTAACATTATTTTGTTAATTTGTCAACTCTGTTGATTTATTGTTTTGTTTTTGTTATTATTCTTTTGAGGTAAATTATGGATAAACATACACAACTAATCAAATTCGGTACTGTCCTCAAACAAAGACGTCTGGCTTTGAAATTAAGTTTAAGAGAATTAGAAAAACTTTCAAGCGTCAGTGCGGCTTTAATAACTAAACTCGAAAACGGTAAAATGGCTAATTTCCCGAAAGCTATTACTATTAAACAACTTAGTGACGCTTTAAAATTTAATGATGAATTGTTTGTTCTTGCTGATATTTTGTTTGAACATAAAGAACACAATATCCCGGATAAATCCTTTGAAGATGAATTAAGAGAACTGCTGGCAACAAGAACAACTCTTAATTCTGATAATATTACACAGGTTATTTATTTTATTTCGGGATTGGAAAAACTACAAAAAATGAAAAATATTTAAATTACTAATTCGGTTTTCAACAATTTTATGATACAGCTTTTGAATAAAAAGTTCCAATGTCGTACAGTCAGCGGAGTTTTTTCGTACATTAGGGCTTAAATCACCTTCAAGCCCTTTTTTAATGCCGTTTTCCAGAGTTCGATTGTTTACGTTTTTTGAGCGAATGAGTGCATTTATGAAGTTGATACTTTGCGTAGGGTAGATGGTAGGTTTATTTTGTACAAAAAGATTTTAACACTCTTGAGTAATACGAAACCAACATACATACATTCTTGGCGAGCTATAGCAAGCCTCAGAATGGTTGATTCAAATCTAATAGTATGTTAAAAGTTGTTAAACTTAGATTGGTATTATGATAAGAATTCATCTGTGTTCATTGTAGTATAGTATTAAGGAGTATTACTTCAATGATTTTACCTATTGATATAAAACATTCAAATTGTTATAAACAAAAATTTCAAGATAAACAGAGTAATTTAAATTGCTCTAGCCTAAAATCTAAAAAGATACAAAGCGGAACACACAAATATTTAACAAATAAAAATATAATGTTTGGAATGGGAGCAATTAAGCCAAACAGAAGTCGTAAAATAGTTGCTAATATTTTAAATGGTTTAGCTGATGTATTAGCCCCTAAAACAAACACTAAGGGGATAAAAAAAGTTGATAACATTGTTAAGAAAACCATAAATGAAGTTACCGACAATAGCTCAAACTATGGTAATACAATAAAGAAAGCAGGTTCATCTGTAGATAAAGATATAAAAAATGTCCCAGATAATAAACCTATGACAGCGGATATGTATTTTAAAAATATTGGGGATATGGATTTAAAAACTATCGCTGAGAATACTAATCATACGGTTTTGTACAATTATTTTAAAAATCTTGCAGATAATGCCGATGAAAACAGCGGTATATCAGTAAAGTGCCAACAAGTGCATGGTAAGCTACGTGTTCTTATGTGCGATTACAACAGACAAAAAATTTACTGGATAAGGGAGGCTTATTTTAGTGATGAGACTGGTGCCAGGGGCCAGGGGGCTGTCATCTGTTTATGAGTATCTTCCAAACGACGGACGTATAAGGATTCAGTTTTATAATGATGGATCAAAATCGATTTTTCGCTACCCATCCAGCTCAGGCAAGCACCCCACTGGAGGTATTGTATACGATGCTGAGGGGAACTTAAATAGCATTTCTGACTACGACTCAGAACTGTCTCACCTAAAAGACACATTTTACCGAAAAGATGGTACTATTGAACGTATTATTGATTATGATCCATCACCATATAGCAGCAAGATACTAAAAAAAACATTTCTTGAAGAAGATGGTAAAACTATAAACAAAATCGCCATGCCTGAATATAAAGATAGGGAGATAATTAGAATAAAAGAATATCATCCGGATGACATGGAGAATGTAAAAACAACTATAGACTTTAAAGATTTTGGCCATCTCTGGGGCTATAGTGGCACTGGATATGACTCTATTAGTAAAAAGCAAACAGATTATCAAATGATAAATGGTAAAAATCGTAAAATTAAAGAAAAATTTTTCATTAAGGCCAAAGATACGATACCAAAGTTCACGGTTGACTTTAATCCAACTACAGGTTACGCAGCTAAAAAGATTGATTATTATAAAGATGGGGATATATCAAGCATTCTTGACTACGATTCAACAACGGGGAATAGGCTAAAAGAAACAGAGTACAGGGGAGATGGTACTATTGCATGTGTTGTTGATTATAATCCAAGAATAGCAAGACAGGAACTAAAGACAACCTTTTTTCAAAAAGATGGTAAAGCTATAAGCTCCATTTACGAGCTAAAGTATGATGACAAAGGGTAAAAAACTTATGAAAAAGTAACACATTACCAGGAAGATGGTAAAACTATAAAAGAGATATGCGATCAGGATTACATCCAGAACAGTAAAGAAGAAAAATGTTATTGGGCGGATGGTAAGACTATAAAATCTTTTATAAAGCATACAAGATCATCAATAAACGGCATCTTCTATCAGGAAGATGGAACTATAAAAAGGACTTACAAGAAAGACCGAATTACAAGTAAGTTTGAGGACATATATTATTACGAAGACGGTAAAACTATAAAAAGAATTGCTACACCAGAGTTAGATGAAAAAGGGAATGAAATTATAAAAGAAAAGTATTGTCAAAAAGATGGTACTGTAACAAGTATTATTGAGTATGAAGATACTCCCTATAAGAGAATACTAAAACAAATCGACTATCCAAATGATGATAAATATAAAAAAATAATTACAGATTATGATTATAAATATCTTAATGCTGAAGATGCAAGAACTCTAGAGAGTCTGCGAAAACATCAAAATATATGGGCTCCAATTGATTTTCTGGAGAGTAATAAACGTATATTACAAACACAAACATATTATAGTGATAATGCCGTAGTTGAAGAAAAACGTAATGAAATTATTATAAGCAAAGTAAGAAGATTCGAATTAATGTAGTGCTAGAAATTAGACCTTGTGTTTTTTACATCCAGGGAATTTTGCTTACGGATGCAAAGCGAATCCGGATAGCAAGGGAATTGAGCAAATTGTGGAAAGCCACAATTGCGAAGCTTTCCTAGCGGGAGCAAAATTCAAGACAACTTGGAAAAAACTTTTTAGTTTTTAGCCTTCAATTTATTATTTCTCTTGGAAACAAGTATGATTACTCCCAAAAGGATTAAAGATACACCATTAACAATTCGTAGTGTCAAATGTTCATTGAAAAAGATTAACCCGAAAAATATTGCGGTTATAGGTTCCAAAGCGCCAAGTATGGCAGTTTTTGTTGAACCTATTAACTTTATTGCAATGTTTATTGTTTCAATTGAAATTATTGTAGGGAAAATAGCTAAGCCCAAAACGCATAACCATAAAAACGGGCTATGTAATATTTGTAATTCTGTACAAAATTTAAGATTAAAAACATAAACTAAAAGTCCAAACAACATTACATAAAAATTAAGTTTATCAGCTTTTATATGTTTAATAGTTTTAAAATTTTTTATTCCTACAATATAAATGGCATATAAAAGAGCAGATAACAATACACAGATTATCCCATGCTTATTCAAAGCCATATTAGGTTTTCCATTATACAAAAAAACAATTCCAGTAAGTGTTAAAACAATTGCAGAAACAGTTGTTCTAGTAATTTTTTCTCGATAAAATATCGACATTATTATTGCTACTAAAATTGGATAAATAAAAAGAATTGTGCAGGCAATACCAGCTTCAATATATTTGAAACTTTCGTATAACAACAGTGATGATAATGAAAAGAATACTCCAAGAAAGAATAAAATAAAAAACTCTTTACGTGATATTTTTAAAGAAACATGCTTTATACACTTAATCCCAATAGCATAAATAATTAAAGCAAAAGCATATCTATAAAATAAAACAGAATTAATTCCGATACCGGCTGAAATAATAGGCAAAGCAAACAAAGGATTTGCTCCATAGCTAACTGCTGCAATTATTCCGTTCAAAACACCAGTTGTATGTCTTTTCATTTCTTATACCTTTATTTAATATTATATATAAAAAAAAGAATTTTTCGTTGACAACATAGTTAACTTCGTTATAAAATTCAGTTATAGAAATTTGTTCCCGGATCGTCTAGCGGCAGGACTGAAGACTCTGGATCTTCCAACGGTGGTTCGAATCCATCTCCGGGAATTTTTTATTATCTGTAATTTCTAATTTACTTTAGTGGAGAGTCTTCAAACCACTGAAATTTTTTGTGTTGCTCAAAATTTCGTGGTTTACTCTGTACCCTCATATGCTAGGCTCGTGACGCTCACCTGCATCTGAGCTGGAATACATCTCCGAAAACTTTTTATTATTTGAGATAGTACACCAAACTGACTACCAATTATTAATATGTATTCTATCTTCAACATTGATTTGCTTTTGCACCGGGATTTTTGCATCATCTTTCGGGTAGCCTAATGCAATGTAGCATGGCATTGCATAATTATCAGGATGGTTAATAGTTTTCTTTATATGTTCAAGTTCCTCTTCCATAGGAATTCTTGTTACTCCTAAAATCCCTTCAGCAGCTGCTACTAAAAGAATATTTTCAACGCAGCACCAGATTGAAGCGAATTCATTTAAAGAACTTAAGCAGGTTGGATGCATTAAAGGATCTCTTAATTTAAAAAATGGCAAGATTAAACAGCCTGAATTATACAGCATTGAAAATTGTTTTGGCATAGCTATATGATACATACCTCTTTGGTCTGAATCAGTCATTCCAAAACCATCCATCATCTTTTCACATTCTTCATAGCTTGTCATATCTTTTAAATTTTAAATTCTTAAGCGCTCTTTCTTGTCGTTAACAATAACAAACTCCCATTCTCTAAGATGATTATTTGTTGGGGCTTTTAAGCCAGCTGAAATAATCTTTTTTATAATTTCTATATCAACTGGCTTATTCTCAAAATCCCTAATAGTTCTACGTCTTTCTATTACTTCATAAAAATCCATTCAAAACCTCCTGTGTTTATGTACAAATATTATACTCTAAACAATAGGTTCAAATAATGAATTATACTTTTTGAAACAATAAATTATTATTGAATTACTGACATTGTTCTTCCATTATCTTCCATAATAAAATCATATTGTTTTTCAATATTACCAAAATCGTCACGAATAACTATTGTACCTTGTTTTATATTACCGTCTTTATCATAAATTACGTTTTGTTCATATTTACCATTTGTATACTGAACAAGAGAGTCTCCCGCCTGTCCTGTACGTTCTTCACCTTCCTGCTTACTTATACGAATTGTACCGCCATCACCTTGATAAAATTTTGAGCCTTTAGCATCTGTCATGTATGCAGGACTATATCCATTTTTCATAAGCTCACCGGCCTCAGGAAAAGTTTTTCCGACAGGGCTTTTATCAAGTAGTGTCCTTACAGCTTTAATTCCGGAACTTTGCATCAAAACATTTTCAAGATCATCATTGGTAATCTTCTTGCTTGAAGTTTTAAATCCATTGAAGTTAAGCATAACATCTTTACCGGAGTCTTTGTTAGTATCTTGAAAGTTTACATGCTTAGTAGTTCCAACTTCAAAAGCCTTAAAATTCCCATCAATTTCCATAATTTTGTGTTCTCCTTTCGAATTATATCCTCGCACATCATTCACAAGTTTATAAAAACATATTATATATCATAATTGCCCAATTTTTCAATGTACAACATCGTAATTTTATCAAATATAGAAGCTGTGCGACATTTAAGGTTTACAAAAATTCATATATTATGATATAGCAGTTTGAAACTAAATAAAAATATGATGTAAAACATCTGAAATCATAATATGAATATAAAAAAAGAATTAGGCGAAAAAATTAAAAGATACCGAAAAATGCGTGGTTTTACTCAGGAAAAACTCGCAGAAGTGATTGATATATCTTCTCGAAATCTAAGCAATATTGAACTTGGGCTAAGCTATCCAAAATCTGAAACTGTGGAAAAAATTATGCAAACGCTGAATATTACGCCTCAAGAGCTTTTTTCCACAGACCATCTTAAATCAGAAGATGAATTAATAAAATTAATTAATCAGTATATCAACAACGCAAAAAACAACAGAAAAAAATTAGAACAAATTTATAAAATCTTGCGTGATTTGTGTGAAGATGTATAATTAATTTATGCAAAACAAGAGAATTTTCACATTTTGGGAACCTGCTGACAAATTACCGGAATATTTACAACTTTGTATGATGACGTGGAAAAAATTTTTACCCGAATATGAAATCGTCATACTTGATTATAAAAACTTAGATAATTGGCTTGGAAAAAATTATTTCGATAAAACATTGTATGAAAAATTTTCCCTTCCAAAGCAGGCAGATGCTATAAGATGTGCAATTCTAAAAAAGTACGGCGGAATATGGTTTGATGTTGATACTATTGTAACATCTGAGGATATAAATCAACTGTTTGACATCGCCCCCCCCCCTGAGCTTACGCTTGTAGGAAAAAGGATTCCCGTTATATTTGCAAAACAAAATGCCAGAATTCTTGTGAAATGGGAAAATGGAATAAAAAAACATATAGAAATCTTCAAACAAAATACAAATAACATTTTCAACAAAATTAAATTATTATTTTTTAACTACAAATTATTTAAAAAGATTCGAAAATGGGACTATCTCGGCGACGCAATTCTGAAAAGTTTACTCACAAATCAACCCAAAGAAATACTTTATAGCATTAATTTTAAAAAAAACAAAATTTATCCAGAAAAAAATTGGGCAAAGGAAATAGGAATTATAGCGCGGCCAGAAGAAGAATACCGAAAATTTTATTTTGAAGGAGAATATAGCGAATATGCACTTAAAGACACAAAAGGCTTAATATGTCTGCACAATTCCTGGACTCCTAAAAAATACAAAGAGATGAAGAAAGAGGAATTCCTCAAACAAAATAACACACTTGCAAATGTTCTAAACAAACTACTCGAAGGGGTATTGTAAATCTTTCTTAATATTATACTTTATACGGTTAATTTTTATTTTCATATGTTTTATTGTTTTTGTAAAAAATAAGGGAAATTTATGAGAATACAAGGTGTAAATCATAATATTTGCAATAAAAGCAACAGTAAAAAATTATCATCAAAACCAAATTTTACAAGCGATTATCAGGTGGATTTATCTACAGCTTACACACGTTCACAAATATTAACTCTGGGAATGTTGATGAATAACTTTTGGATAGATAATGTCAGATACACATTTCAGGAAATGAAATATAGCGGAGTGTATGGTCCTATAAAATTTAAAGTTAAAAATGCACGAGATAGCGCTTTTGAACAAATTATGAAAAACCAAAATATAAGTTATAAGAAATTAAATAACAATACACAATATTATTAAACGGCTTATTTTTTTAGCATATTAAATAATATAATATTCTCGGGCGGTTATCAGACAGAAATTCCGAAAATCAACATAAAACTTACACGCAACCTGTTCTTGATAAAAAATCATTTAAACAGTTTGGTTTTTAGTTTTTATAGAAAGCAATTAGAGTTTTGCAACAGCATGGCGTTCCAGCAAAACCATCAGAATTGAGATATCAGCAGGCTTAACTCCGCCAATTCTTGAGGCTTGAGCAAGGGTTTTCGGTCTGATTTTATTTAATTTATCCTTTGTTTCCGAAGATATATGCTCAATTTTAGAATAATCTATGTCATCAGGAATTTTAAATTTCTCAAGCTTAGATGACTGTTCAACTTGATATTCCTGGCGTTTCAAATACCCGTCGTATTTTATAAGAATTTCAACCTGTTCATAAACATCACGCGGAATATTCAATGAAGCGGTTTCATTATCGACTTCTTTTATAACATTATAATTTACATTCGGACGTTTCAAGAATTCAGATACGCGCATTCCACGGTCTAAATGCTCGCCGTATTTGGAAAGAATATTGTTAACTTCTTCAGTTGCAGGAATTTTTATCTCTTTAATTCTTTCTAATTCTTTTTGAATAGCATGCTGCTTGTTTTTAAAGATATTATATTGTTTTTCATCAACAAGTCCCTGTCTGTATCCGATTTCAGTAAGTCTGGCATCAGCATTATCCTGCCTTAGAAGCAATCTGTATTCAGAACGGGAAGTAAGCATTCTATAAGGATCTTCTATATCTTTAGTTACAAGATCATCAATTAAAGTTCCAATATATGAAGAACTTCTTGAAAGTTCAAGCATTTCTCTGTCATTCAGATAATTAAATGCATTAATACCTGCGATTAAACCTTGTGCTGCTGCTTCCTCATAACCGCTTGTTCCGTTAATTTGTCCGCCCAAGAAGAGTCCCTTAATCTTTTTAGACATTAAAGAATGTGTTGTCTGAACAGCAGGAACATAATCATATTCAACAGCATAAGCAGGTTTAATAACATGTGCTTTTTCTAACCCAGGCAAAGTTCTAAGCATCTGCAATTGAACATCAGCCGGCAGACTGCTTGAAAATCCTTGAATATAAACTTCATACGTTCCTAAACCTTCCGGCTCAATAAAAATATGATGAGAAGGATTTTCGCTGAATCTAACAACTTTGTCCTCTATAGAAGGACAGTAACGGGGGCCGACTCCTTGAATTAACCCTTTAAACATAGGAGATTTATCAAGATTTGCCCTAATAATTTCGTGTGTTTTTTCGTTTGTTCTGGTTAAATAACACGGAACCTGCGGACGGATTGGTCTATCCGGTTTAAATGAATAAAAATTCAGTTCAGAATCCCCCGGCTGAAGAGTCATTTTTGAATAATCAATAGTTCTTTTATCAACTCTTGGCGGGGTACCTGTTTTAAGTTTTTTAATATTTATACCATGACTAATTAAGGATTCAGAAAGCCCGTATGCAGCTTTTTCGCCTAATCTTCCTGCACTGTATGAACGCAATCCGACAAATATTTTTCCGTTCAGAGAAGTTCCGGTTGTTAAAACAACAGCTCTGGCAGAATATTCTATTCCGAACTCATCAACAGCGCCTGTAACAGCACCATCTTTTACGAGTAAATCTGTTATACAAGCCTGTCTTAAATAAATATTATCAGTGCTTTCAATAATATTTCGCATATAAGCCATGTACTCTTTTTTATCAGACTGAGCACGCAAAGCTCTAACAGCAGGGCCTTTAGATGAATTCAACATTTTCATCTGGATATAAGTAGCATCAGCGACTTCACCCATAACCCCGCCTAAAGCATCAATTTCTCGCACAAGAGTAGACTTTGCAGGGCCGCCGATTGCTGGATTACATGGCATTAACGCAATATGATCAACATTCAAAGTGCATAACAAAACCTTTGCACCTAAACGGGCGCAAGCAATGGCTGCCTCACAGCCGGCATGACCTGCACCTACAACAATTACATCATATTTATTTTGTAAATAATCCATTTCATATCCCTTTTCGGCTACAAAAATATTATAGTACAAATATATAAAAACTTGACAAAATAGTTAAAATCACAAATAATATTAATATAAGCAGTAAAAAAGGAGGCTAAATATGTTGAACAGAGAAGATTTGCGCGTATGCCCCCCCCCCGTAACGCTTTAATTAATGGCGTTTTTGACTTTTGGAGTAAAGGTGCTACACACGTAGATATCTGCATAAATCCCCTCACCCTATGGGGAGATGGTGCACGTAGTGCGGGTAAGGAAACAAAAAGAAATCAAATAATTCATTCAAAAAAGACAAAGGCTGCATTCACATTAGCAGAAGTTCTTATCACACTCGGAATTATCGGGGTAGTCGCTGCACTTACTTTACCGAATTTGATTGCGAATTATCAAAACAAAGTCTTTGCAGCACACGCAAAAAAAGCGTATTCTTCAATAACTCAGGCAATAAAAATGGCTGAAGCAGAATATGGAACTCCTGGTGATGTGACAGGATTATTTGATACCTCACAAACTAGTCGACAATTAGTTGAAAAATTATCAAAATACTTTGACACAATTGATTTATGCCTCAATCAGTCGGAATGTCCGAAGTACAAATACGACATACTTTATTCAAAACCGCTGTATGATAAAGATAAAACAGCAACTACTTACGCCATTGGTGCACCGCTATTCATTTTAAAAGATGGAACAATAATAAGCGCAAGACAAGAGAAAAGTTGTAAAAAGACTGTAACTTTTCCTTCCTACAGCCCAGATGGCGTACCAGTATTAGACAAAGATGGGAATCAGGTTACATACGATACAACTAAAACCTATTGCGGGATGATTTACTTTGACACAAACGGAACAAAAGGCCCTAATCAGGCAGGAGTAGATTTTTTTGAACTAAGATTTTCTGCTGATGGAAGAACACAAGGCTGGGTCTATACAGGCTATGAAAGCCTTTTGCAAATATTGCAAGGCAAAGATCCAATTTACACAAAATATAAAAAAGGCGATAAAAAAGAATAATACTAAAAAAGTCTTCCAACCAACTGGAGGACTTTTTAAATTTATACATCTTTCTACTCCAAACGGATGATATTATTCTAAATTTCTAAAGAATAAAATTATTTATATCGATTTACAGAAATATCGAAAATACATCATATTGGAGCTCACTGATGTCAGAACAAATTTTAATACAACCCATATCTGAAAACGCACAAAAAAAAGCCGAAAAAGCTAAATTAGCACTTGAAAAGGCACGTATTGCTCATGAAAAATATTTAATAAGGCAGCAAAATAGCGATTTACAAGAAGCTATAGAAAATTATATCGATGCTGTTAAACTGGATCCTATGATGCCTGAATCATACTATAGGCTCGCAACTTTGATGTGGGAACAAGGACAAATCAGCATTGATACAGCAATTGAACAATGCAAAACAGCAATTACGCTAGCGCCTGACAACGTGAATGCCCATCTTTATACAGGTTTCTTTATGAAAATGGCGCAGGATTTTGAATCTGCAGAAAAAGAATTCAAATCCGCCATCAAAATGGATAAATTAAAATCAGCACGCCCGCGCCTTATTCTTTCTCAGGCTATTCTGCAAAAGATTAACGCTAAAGATGCAAAAGCTGCTGATTATTTAAGTTTTCTCTACTATTTTCTTTCCGGAAGCGTCATGCTCGCATGGGATAGACCTTCAATGAAAATGTTTTACAAAAATATTTCAGATGATTTTTCAGTATTTACATTCAACACAGTCGGGAAATTCCTTGAAAAATTCAAAATGTACCCTGTTGCAGAAAATATATACAAACAAGCAGTGATGAAAACAAATCACGGTGAAATTTTCTACAACAAAATGGGTGATTTAGCTTTAAAAAATAAAGAAATTGACTTAACCGTCGACTGTTACAAAAAAGTTCTGGAAGAAAACCCGCTAAACAGAGAAGTTTTAATAAAGCTTGCAACTGTTCTTCAAACATACTTCCCTGAAAATACAGATGAAGCAATTGATTGCTATACAAGATTACTTGAATTCGAGGTAGATACCCCTCAAATCTATTATGAATTGGGACATTTATATATGAGAAAAGAGGATAAAATCAATTCCATAAGCGCATTCAAGCTTGCACTCGAAAAAGATCCGGAAAATCCGTTTTACAATAATTCTCTGGCATATGCTTATTCAAAAGCAGAACTTTTCGACGACGCCATAGAACATTACCAAAAAGCTATAACAATTAATCCTGATAAAGAATGGACTTCAATAGTATGTCAGGCTCTGGGTTCAATCTATGCAGAAGTAAAAGGAAATGTAGAAGCAGCAGTTTCAACATTTCAGGCCGGACTTATTTTAAATCCGGATAATTATGACTTATACCTCTCACTTGGTGATATTTACATGGCAGAATACGACCTTGACAACGCAATAAGAGCATATTGTGATGCGATTATGCAAAACCCAGATGACTACAGAGGATACTCCAAAGCAGGTATAGCGCTTTGGGAAAAAGACTATCTTGAAGAAGCTTTAATTTCATTCCACAAAGCAATTGACTTAAATCCTGAAAATGAATTCGCACAAAATAATTTAGGTATAATTTACTTAGATGGTCTTGGTGATGCAGAAGAAGCATTAGAATATTTTGAAACAGCAATTGAATTAAATCCAAGTTATACATTAGCATATTTCAACGCTGCGCGTGCAAGTGAAGCTATGGGATTTACAAATGATGCTGCAAATTATTATCAAATGTCTATAGATTTAAATAAAATTACACAGGACTTAGACGAAGAAGATATAAGTGAAAGATTACATAAACTATTTGATATATAACTTTGGGAATATAGAAAGATAATTATATATTATCCCCTCGTCCTATGGGAGAGGGTGCATTTAATGCAGGTGAGGAGTCAAAAGTTAAAACAAAGATAATTGTTCTTGTTTTGCAAAATGTTTTTTCAAAAATGATGGTCTGTGGTACTTACACAGTCCGTATTTATCTATAGCCTCGAGATGCGCTTTTGTCAAGTATCCAGCATTTTGCGCCCATCCGTATTGCGGGAACTCCTCATCAAGTTTTTCCATATACCTATCGCGCGTAACCTTTGCAAGAATACTTGCAGCAGCTATTGCGGCAGACCTGCTGTCGCCTTTTACAACATACCTTTGAGAATAATCAAAATCTTTTATAAGATGATTTCCGTCCAAAAGTACCATAACTTCACTTCTTGCAAGCATATTACGGGCTAAAATCTTCTCTTTTCCATCCGGCAAAGGATAAAGCTGATTAATCACATCTTCACAAGCTAACCTCATAGCTTTCAAAGAGGCATTCAGAATATTTATTCTTTCAATTTCATCAACCTCTACACAAACAGTCGAATTAATTGTATTATCCTTTATTATGTCAAAAAGTTCTTCTCTGCGCTTTTTCGAAAGTTTTTTGCTGTCATTCATCGATGCCAAACGCTCTGCAAGCTCTCTGGAAGGTTTATTAAAACAGACAGCACTGGCAAACACACCGCCCGCCGCAGGCCCGCGTCCTGCCTCGTCACTACCTATAAGTACACGCTTGTGCAAGTAATCGAATTTAAAAAGCTCTACTATATGAGAATTTACATCTAACATAATTATTCCTCGATTTCGTCAAGAATAAATTTTCCGATTTTACCTTCCCTGAAATCTCTTAAAATATAAACAGAAGTTCTTTCTAAATCAGGACTTCCGCCAGACACAAGCCAATTTCTTGCTAATGCTATATTTTCAAGAGATAACTCAATATCATCAGGCAATTTATAAAACTCACGCACCTGAGCTGAATATTTTTGATTAAGCAATTCCAATAATTCGTTTGCCACAATTTCGCTGGAATAAGCGTTTTCAGAAACGGCATTCACAAAAGCTAATCGTTTAGCTCGTGCCTGATCCTCCTGCTTCATAGGAATAATACCGGGAGTGTCAAGAAGTTCCAATTGCGGATTTAATCTTACCCACTGCTGCTGCCTTGTAACTCCTGCTTTAGCACCTATTTTGGTTTTGGATGAGCGTGTAAGTTTATTAATAATACTTGATTTTCCGACATTTGGCATTCCAACAACCATAACACGCGCAGGACGTCTTAAAAGCCCTTTTTTCATTATTGCCTGAATTCTCGGTTCAGAAAGCTCAACGGCTTTTTTTACTATTAACGACAAATCTTTAGAATTTTTTGCATCAGTAGTTAAAACAGGAAAACCTGATTTCCCCTCAATTAGTTTAATCCATTTATTAAGTTCATTTTTATCAGTCAAATCAGCCTTATTAAGCAAAATTAAACGAGGCTTTTCACCTAAAAGCCTCGTAATATTATCATAACTGCTTGATAAAGGCAGTCTCGCATCTAAAACTTCTATTACGGCATCCACTAAAGAAAGCTGTTCTTTTAATTTTTTTTCAGCTTTCGCAATATGTCCCGGATACCAATGAATATGAAGCTTATCTTTTTTCAATTTTTTCCTTGATACGAGTTGCTTTACCAGAACGTTCTCTCAAGTAATAAAGTTTAGAACGTCTAACATCGCCTTTTCTCAAAACATTAATTTTTTCAATTCTTGGAGAGTTGATTAAGAAAACACGTTCAACACCAACACCCTGGAAAACTTTTCTTACAGTGATAGTTTTGTTAATACCTGATCCGTGTTCTTTAATAACAGTACCTTCGAAAGCCTGAGTTCTTTCTTTGTTACCTTCAATAATTCTTACAAAAACTTTAACAGTATCTCCAGGATTGATATCTGGCAAGTTTTCTCTTAAAAATGGTTTTTCTAATTCATCAATAATAGGGTTCATATCTTTTTCCTTTATATTTAAAATAATTCGTACTTTTAAAAATTCCTTAATCGACGTTCCACAAATACATCGACGCACGTAAAAGTATCGTAAGACAAAGGAATAAAAATTTCAAGTAGCTTTTAAAATTTTGTAATATAATAAAACCTATGGCAGGCGATTATAAAAAATTATTAAACAAACACAAAAAGAAAAAATTTGCAGACCCTAAAAATATGGGCGTGAATATTGATAAAAATGAGTATTACGAAATAATACTTTCTAATTCTGCGCATCCTGAAAAAATAGATAAAACTTTATAAAACAAAACTCTTGACATGATATTTTGTTCAGGCTAAATTATTTATACGTGCCAAATATGGCAATTGTTGAAAATTAAATACGGGCCTGTGGCGAAATTGGTAGACGCACTAGACTTAGGATCTAGCGCAGCAATGTGTGAGAGTTCGAGTCTCTCCGG
>CALURL010000023.1 GCA_944323155.1 Candidatus Gastranaerophilales bacterium | reverse complement strand
CAAACCAATTAAGATGTAACTCCAACAAAAATATTAATTGGTTTGCTTTCTGAGGCTGAAAATCAGCCTCTTTTTTTGTCTTGTTGGGCAAGTATGCCCAACCTACAAAATTTCACCAAAACCTTTAAAGTCTCTCAAATATTGGTACAGGTCTCTACGTACGTAGTACCCCTCACCCGCCCTTCGGGCACCCTCTCCCATCAGGAGAGGGGAGAGGGTTTTGAGTTGGGGTGGAAACCCCAATCTACAATAATTTGTCTACTAAAATTTATATGACAAAATCGCGTTAATACTCCAATTTTTCCCGCTATTATCTTTTATATCTTGAAGATTATACCTTTGCGCCTCTAAAGACAATGTTGTTGATTTGTTTAATTGCTGGTTTACACCTGCGAACGCTCCAATACTATTGCTCCATTTGTCTTTTCTAAAATCCATCTGACCTGAATAGTGAGGATTTAAATAAAGACTTGTATTTTTTGCCACCGGAACATTTACTGTAAGTGGAGAAAATCGTATTTGTACGGATTCTGATTCTTTCCCAAGTTTTGTTCTAACCCGAAGATTGTGGCTTAAAATTCCGCGTTTATCGTAATTCCCGCCGCCTTTTAGGTCAACTACTCCCATAATGTCATTTTTGAAGTTTGTTCCTGCTCCTATAAACGCTGAAACATAACCTCTTTGGCTTTGAAGTTTATTTTCATATCCGGCCAGTGTAAAATTGCTTCCGTCTAAGTTTTGATATGTGCTTGCACTAACAATTTCATTGCCAATTCTTTTAACCATATTTATCCCCTTTTTTAAATCCCCTTGTTTATATATAAAGTCTTTTTTTATCTTAAAATTGTCAGTGTTTGAAATTTTTGTAAAGAAACATTAAACTTTTGTTATATCTTTGTCAAAAATTATATTTATGTATTTTAATTGTAATATATACATTTAATCATGGAGATTTGAAATTTATGCCTGTGAATTTAGATATTACGAACGCTTATAAACCAGTTAATAATATTAGTGTGAATTCAATAAAATATATTGATAAAACTTTGGAACGTAATGTTACTACAGGCCAGATGAATTTAATTAAAAATGGCGCTTATCAAGGCTTGCTTTCTAAGCAGCAAAATAAAGCTGTTGATTTAACTCTTTTATCTAAAATTGACTTTAATAAGATTAAGCCTAATGCTGCAGATTTTACAAGCGGCAGATCTCTTGATGACATTGTTAAAAAATTGGTAAAATACGCTAAGGCATAGTTTTATTTAAAAATAGTTAAAATGCTAAAATGCGCGTAACTGAATAGTTACACGCATTTTTTAGTAAGTGGTTTATATTATTCATTCAAAAGTTTTTCAGCTAACTCTGATTCTGTTCTACCGTTAAGAGTTTTGCTTATCTTTTGTAACTTTTGTCCGATTAATTCCATATTGTCCGTCCATACAAAATTATCTAGTACGTATTTTTCTGCCTTGTCAAAATCTCCGTCAATTTGAATTCTGATGATTTCTGCAAGCATTTCTTTTGCTATTGGAACTACTTTTTCAATGTTAACGTGAATTTTTCCGTCGATAATTTCGTATGCTCCGCGCTCTGCAAAATATTTGTTTTGCATAACTGTTCTGACTCTGTGCGCTTGACTCATTGTTGGCTTTGATTTTAAGAAATTGTCTGTTATTGTTGTTACAATAATTTGTTTTCTTTGTTCTTCAGTGTACATTCCAAGCTCTGTTAACAAGTCGACAAATGCTAATGAACCCATATCAGCTTTATTTTCTTCAATGATATTTCTGTATTTGCCAAGAGTTTCACAGGCTTTTTTAGGCCCGAGTGAATGAGCATTTTCATGGCCTATAGTAAACCAGTGGTCAGCTTCATTATTATAGTATTTGTGTTGTTCTTTGTCCAGAATTGCGTCGAGTCTTTCCTGAAGTTTTTTGTAATCGCTTACAAAACGAATTTGTCTATGGTAAACATTACGTCTGCCGCCGCCTATCGTTAGTGATAATTTGTCATCATTTGGAAGGTTTTCAGCGAGAGTAATTCCGCCTCTGTATGCTCCGACATCGCCTGTAACAGCAACCAAATCTACATCTACCATTGTTTGTTTTGCATCTTCATCTTTAGAAATATTTTGTTCATATTCATCAGCATACGGCATGTTTTTTGCAAGCGTCGGTAAGTATTCCTTTATAGCTAAAAGCGCGTGTGTTCCTTCTTTATTTACTATTCCTACTCTTCCGCCTAAGAAATCTTTTGGTATTGGTGAGATTCCGTGTTTTGCCAAAATATCAGAAAGCTCTTTATTTTCAACAATTGTTCCGGTCATTTCATCTTCGTAATTTTCTCTGGTTATTGTAAATTCAAGCGGTGTATCTTGAAGAGTTGCCCATTTTTTGTCAGCGTATGCATCTAACATAGGATCAGCCTGCCTTAAAGCTTTTGCCTGAAGTTTTAAATATTCGTTAAAGTCTGCATTTGTGGAATATTCTGCGGCTTTATCAATTTCATCTGACATTTTTGAGAAATCTTCTTTAAATTTGTCTATATAATCAATCCCGACAAGCTCATCCCCGTTTCTTTCTACAACTGAGCGCTGGGTGAGAATCTTTTTTACTTCCTCAATTTTGCCTTGGCTAAGCATTTTGAAAAGTATGCTGTGGAACTCTTCTTTTGATAAATCTTCCGGATAAACACCTTTGCCCGGAAGTTCTGTAATTCCTTTCGCAAGATTAATTTTTTGAGACATTGTATCAATTGCGTTCATGCCTTTTTGCGCGTCAAAAAGTATTTTAGTAAGTTCTGCCTGTTTGTTTCCGTTTTTAATTTCTTTTTCCAAATATTCTTTGAATTCCAAGTTATGATGACAGTCGATTTGCATATTAATCTTTTCTAGAATATATGCGGCTTTCACAAGATGTTTTAAAGCTTTTTTGTCTCCGTCTTGAAGGTTAAGATATTCAGGCGCATCGGATTTAAGCATTTTTTTTGTCATTAAATAATCTTTATTAGTGCGTTTTTCTAGTTCTTCCATAGAAAGATTAAGTTCAAATTCTCTCATATTTGTATGTCTCCTTATTTATTCGTGTGCATATTATATCATATTTCCTTTCGTAAAGATTAGACCAAACAGATGAATAATAATACTTGCCAAAGTATGAATAATAATTTATAATATAAATGGAGTTATATTTTAATTGAGAGGAATTTAGAATGCAAAAAAACAAGCGTGAGCGCGTGTTTGAAAAGGTGTTATCGCCTTTATCAAAATTTTTACGCGCATTTACATTGTCAGAAGTAATAATCGTAATGCTAATCATAGCGGTTGTTGCTGGAGTGTGCGTAAAAATAACACGTACAAAATTGGACAAAGTTGTTACATACACATATTTTGCGGCTTATGATACGTTGAACAGTGTCTCAGCGAATTTAATCGGCAATTCATATTCAATCAAGAAGCAAGACACCGAACACAAAGAGGGCACCTGCAGCACAGAAAAACAGTGTCCTGACGGTTACGCCTTTGACAAAAGTGTTTGTGATTGTGTATCAATATCAGTAACTTTGCCTACAAATGGCAATGATTTTTGCGAGGCAGTAGAAGAGTCCGTAAACACTGTTTCTTCAAACTGTTCAGGTAACAACAAATCAGCAATATCTCAGGCTGTGGCATCTAAAGATTTTTCAAGTGTTCAGCCAGATATCGTGTTACGCAATGGTATGAAGCTTTACAACGTAAAAAACGACTATGTAGAAATCCCTCAACTAGTAGGTAATATGAAAACTGGCAGTGATTCATCAATAAAATTTGCGAATATTTTTAACACAATAAGCACAGTATATTCTGAGCTTAATACTAAAGTCTCACAATTTATCGGAAACAACTTTTTTATTCCTGCAGCGCAGGCTATTCCTATGATGTGTAGAGAGATTGTTTGTGCTCCTGGATACCAATTTGTTTCTACATCCTGTAAATGTGCACCAATTAGCTGCCCTGCAGGATATAAGCTTGTTTTGGGAAAATGTATAAAAGTAGAAGATACTTGTAATAAGACTTGTGGCTCACACTGTACAGGTTGTAACACGTGCACAGGCAAGTGTAATAATTGTTCAAGCGGTTATTTGCCATCGGGTAGCGGTTGTTTAGCTTGTAGTAACTCTTGCAGTGCCGGCTGTGCGGATTGTAACAAATGTACAGGCAAATGCAATACTTGTTCAAGCGATTATAACTTGGTAAACGGAAGTTGTGTAAGGAAGACTTGCGATTCAGGTGCCATAAGTACCTGTAATTCAAGTGGCGGGACTATGACTTCATATCCAGATTGTAAATGTACCAACTGTCCTGCGGGTTATGCCAGTGATGGCAGCAGGTGTAAAGAATTAACCTGTGCGAGTGATACAGTTAATGCTTGTGTTTCCAGCCATGGCACGATGAGTACATACTTAGAAGGCTGTTTATGTAAATGCTCGGAACCTTATGAAAGTACTGGCGCTAATACATGCCGTAGAAAAACCTGTAACGGAGATGCAATAAGCCAATGTGTTGACTCAGGTGGCAATATGACGGATTATCCTGATTGCGGCTGCTATTGCCCTGCTGGAATGTTCCTTGCCGACGGTAAATGCGTTACTATGGACGAAGGGGGATATATAGTCTATGTTGATGTCAACGGTAATTCTGGCGACTCAATTCTATATGAAGACGTCTTCCCGTTCTACTTAACTTTATCAGGCACTGTCGTTCCCGGTTTCCCGGAAGACGGCAGTGAACGCGGCGGCAATAGTAAGAGTGACTTAGAGGTAAGTCTTCAGTATGACGATTACAGCGGACAAGCCCGTGTAGTTAAATGGCTATTAAAGAGTACAAGTTTCCGAGAAGCCGCTTGTAAGAGCGGATATATTCAAACGAGTGCTTACTGCGGTGGCATGACCATCGATGACAAATGTAAAGTACAAGATGCAGATTGTCGTGTCGTTCCAATTCGACCAGTTAAAATGTAACTTAATTAAAAAAAGAAAGCCTCGAATTCTCGAGGCTTTTCATTTTCAATAAAAAAAACAATAGACCGCTTTATTGCAGTCTATTGTTTTAAGTAAAATTAATTTTAATTAAACTAATTCAACAACTTTTTGAGCGTTTCTTGAAGCAATTTCAACAAGGTTAGTTGCAGTTGCAATCATAGAAAGTTCAGAATCCATTTTGTTAATACAAGAACCGCATCCAATAGCAGAAGCGCCTGCTGCAAATGCAAATGGAGCAGTTGTTGGGTTAATTCCTGTAGCTGTCATTATTGGAAGATCAATGTTTCTTGAAAGTTCGATTGTATTAGATAGTGTTAATTCTGCTCTTTCCATCAAACCTCTAACACCGTCAGCTTGATTGTCTGCTGAGAAATGACCTTCTGTTTGAATTAAATCAATACCCATAGTTTCTAATTTTCTTGCAAGATTAATTTGATCTGCAATAGCTAATTCACCAGGAACAGTTACAGAGAAAAATACTCTGTTGTCGCCTAACAAATCAAGAGTTCTGTTAACTAAATTAAGAACTTCATCTGCAGAGAAAGAAATCCCTTTTTTGTAAAGAACATCAAAGTTTCCAAGTTCGATAGCATCAGCTCCTAGTTCAACTGCTCTTGCTAATTCTTCAGGCACAATTGATGATACAAAAATTGGCATTTCAGTCATATTTCTGATTTCAGAAACAATTTCTTCTTTAGCGCAAATATCAACAGCGCTAGCATGTGATTGTTCTGCTGCTCTTACTACTTTTTTAATGTTTTCGATATCAAAATTGTCGATACCTGCAATAATTTTAACAGCTCTTTTTTCTGTTAAATGTTGTCTGAATAAATCAATTCTTGTCATAAAAATATGTCTCCTTTATGTTACATATAAACTTTTTACTGAATTATACATTAAAATTGTAATAATTACAATAACTAACCCCAAAATTTTTGTTCTGGCTGGTGTAAAATTTTTAAAATACAGCATAATTAAACAAAAGAGGTATGTTTATTATGAGAAAGTTATTTATAGTTTTTGTATTTTTTATAATTAATTTATTTAATGTATCATATGCCCAGAATTTTTCCCCTGATGAACAGGTTAATATAAGTGTTTATGAAAAAATTAATCCTGCAATAGTATCTATAGATGCGGATATAGATGATGGATTTTCTGCAGGAACAGGCTGTATAGTACGCTCAGATGGAGTAATTTTGACTGGAACTCATGTTATTGAGGGTGCCAAAAATATTGAAGTTACAACATATGATGGTAAGGTTTATAAGGCTAAAGTCGCCGCTACTATGGGGAAGAAGAAAGATTTAGCCCTGTTAAAAATTGAACCAAAATCTAAATTAAAAACAATTGCCTTCGGGAATTCTGATGATATAAAGGTCGGTCAAAAAGTTCTTGCTATCGGTAATCCTTTTGGATTTGCAGGAACTTTAACATCCGGTATTGTTTCTCGTATTGATTATGCAAAAAATAGAATTCAAACTGATGCTGCAATTAATCCTGGATGCTCAGGCGGTCCATTATTGAATTCAAATGGAGAAGTTATTGGAATAAGCCAGTCTATTTATAATCCGGATAATAATATCTCAAATATTGGTATCGGATTTGCTATACCAGTTAATGATGCAAAAGAATTTCTTGTTTCTGCTAAACTCAATGAGGTTCACTCCGCAACGCCTAAAAAACATTTTGCGTTGAAAAATAATGAACGTTAATTTTAGTTTATAATATTTTAAAATTTTACTCTGTTTATTTCTTTTCATGCTATAGTTAACCTATAGAATAAGGAGGATTTATGACAGAGTATTATTTTATTAACGGGGAATATGTAGAAGCTTCTAAGGCTATGATTCCGGTACGTACTCATGCATTCTTATACGGAACTGCTGTTTTCGAGGGTATTAGAGCTTATTGGAATGAAGAAGAAAAACAATTATACGCTTTCCGTGTTCCTGAACACTATGAAAGACTGCAGCATTCAGGTCATATTATGTTTATGGAAAGCCCGTATACTATCGAAGAATACTGCGAAATTACAAAAAAACTGTTAGCCAAAAACGGTTATAAAGAAGACTGCTATATGCGTCCAAATCTTTATAAAATGGCTCAAAAAGTCGGCCCTGGCTTGTATGATAATCCGGATGGCTTTATGATTATCGTTAACAAAATGGGTGATTACATTGATACATCTAAAGGTTTGAATGTTTGTGTTTCTAGCTGGAGAAGAAATAGTGATAATGCAATTCCTCCACGTGCAAAAGTTGCTGGTGCTTATGCAAATGCTGCACTTATTAAAACTGATGCTCATAATGCAGGTTTTGATGATGCAATTGTTCTTGATGAAGCCGGACAAGTTACTGAAGGGTCTGCAATGAATTTATTCCTTGTTCAAAATGGTAAACTTGTTACTACAATGAAATCTGATAATATCTTAATCGGTATTACAAGAAATACAATTATGGAACTTGCAAGAGATGTATTGGGTCTGGAAGTTGAAGAAAGAGCCGTTGATAGAACCGAAATTTATATTTCTGATGAAGCTTTCTATTGCGGAACCGGAGCTCAGGTTAGTCCAATAGTTTCAGTTGATGGCAGAAAACTCGGAGATGGAAATGTCGGCCCTATTTCTAAAGAACTTCAAAAATTGTACTTTGATGTTGTAAAAGGTAAAGTTCCTAAATATAAACACTGGTGTATGCCGGTTTACTAATCAGAGGATAGAATGATAGAATTTTTTGGACTTTGTGTTCAGAATTTAATTAAATGTATAAAATATTTATTTGCAAGACAGGTGAGATTCTCAAGCATAATCACTCAAGCTGCAAGTATTAGCTATGATAGCTTGCCAATCTCACTTATCATTGCGTTTATTGCTGCGGCTGTAATTACTATTCAGGTTTCAAAACAGTTTTTGATGAGCGGTGCTGAGGCGTATATCGGTGGAACAATTACTATTATTATGATAAGAGAGATTGCTCCTGGTTTTGTTGCTCTTGCAATAGGTGCAAGAGCCGGTACTGCAATTGCTGCAGAAATCGCAAATATGCAGGTAACAAGTCAGGTTGATGCTATTAAAACGCTAAAAGTAGATCCTGTTGGGTATTATTTTACTCCGAGAATCCTTGCATCTGCAATTACTGTTCCTATGGTTGTTGTTTTGGCTGAATTTATTGGGATTTTGGGCGGAATGGTTGTTTCGCATGCTGCAATTAATTTACATCCAGCGAGATATATGAATTCTGTATGGCTCTGGTTGCATACCCGCGATATTTATATAAGCCTTTTAAAAGCTTCTATTTTTGGAATATTAATAGCACTGGTTTGCGCAACACAAGGGTATGAAACAAAAGGCGGCGCAAAAGATGTTGGTATTTCTACTACTCAGGCTGCGATATTATCCACGGTTTATATGTTAACTGCTGATTTTGTTATTAATTTGATTTTTTATATTGCTAAATAGCAAAAATTTTTTTGTTTAATTTTTTATTAAAGTGAAATATTAAAAGGAGAACGATAAAGTGAAACTTTCACCTATCCAGAGTTATTTACGCCAACAAGGGATAAAATGTTACAAAACAAAAATTATTAGTGCAACAGATAATATTCCGGTAAAATTACGACTTTTTGCAGATAAAGAAGGAAATCATGTTGCTATTTCTAGCGTTAAAGTTACACAAATTTCACCTGGCATATCCAGATTGGAAACTGCGCTTGCGGTTAATAGTATGGGGATGATTAGACAAAGTACAAAAATTATTGAATCAATAAGATTTAAAAATTTTAAAAATAAAAAGAATGTTGAACTTCCTAAGAATATAGAAACTTCTTCTGTTATAAAAACTCCTGATTCATTTTATTTCTCAGAATCTTATTCTATTCCAAAGACAGATGTTGAATTTCTAGACCTTGTAGACGGACGAGGAATATATGCGTCTAATGGCGATTATAAAATGAAACGATTTGGAAAAGTTCAAGAAGTTAATATCCTTGATAGACTTTTCTAAGCAAGATATTTTTGCACTGTATTTTTATCAAAAACTTCTATGCTGTCTTTTGAATGAATAAATATCATACATGAAATTAGTGACTTGAGTGTTTCAAAATCTGAAAAAGACATTTTGTTTCTCAAATCCTGCATATTATTTGCAAGAAATTCCATAATAATTGTTTTGTTATCAAATACAAGACTTGAGAAATAATCAAAAGACTCTTTTGTTTTAATTCCTTCAAGATAAATTATATCAGGCGACTGGAATTCGATGAAACGTGAGGCTTTATCCATATTAAATCCAATGTTTTCATTTAATTCACACTGATTTACACCTTGAAGATTGTATTTTGCAATACTTTCGAGCGTCATAATATTTTTATTTTTATCTTTTGCAGCAGCTTCAAGCAATAGTGAATAAATTATATGTGTTTTTCCGCTTAATGGAGAGCCGCAAACAAGTATTATGCCAGGGGTTGTCAGGGCTTGTCTTATTGTTGAAAGATTTTTATCAGTGTTAATAATTTTATTTAAAGCTTTTGGCGGCTTATAGATTTTGAGGAAAATTCTTTCTCCCATAATTGTCGGGAAAGTGGAAATACTTGCAATAACAGTTATATCATCTACTTTAAAGTTTAGTTTTCCTAATTGTGGGACTTCAGAAACAGAAGGGTCAAGTTCTGCAAGAGTTTTTAGTCTGGCAACAAAAGATGAAGTCAAGACTGAAGGAATATTTCCTTTATTGAGAATTTCTCCGTTTTTTTTGAAATTCACGCCAAAACCGTCATTTTCGCTCTGGAATGTTACTTCATGAACATTTTCTAAGATTGCTTGTTTTAGTATTGCACGTATAATTTTTTGAATATGTTCGTCAGACAAGTCTTCACTGTGAAGTTCATCGCGCCAGTCGTATTCAGAAGAATCAGAGGTCGTAAAAATTTCTCCGACAGTGATATCTTGCTGGTAGTATTCATCAATTTTTTTAAGAATGCTGGCTTCTGAAGAAATTACAGGTTCAATAGAACATTCTGCTTTTTCAATAATCTTATCAACTGCAAATAAATCCAATGGATCAGCCATTGCAACAGTTAATGTGTCTTCTATTTTGAATAGCGGTATAATTCTGTATCGTTTTGCATCTGAAAAATTAATATATTTCAAACATTTTTTATCAAGCGTGTAATCCTCAAGATTAACGTATGGAATATGCAGTTTTGCTTCCAAAAATTTGAGGATAGTTTCTTCACTTAGAGTTCCTGAATTAATAAGCGCCTGTCCTATATTAATATTTTGGGCGTTCGCAATTTCTTCTGCCTGTTCAATTGTTTCATAAGGCACAAGTCCTGCACGAACTAAATCATATTTTAATTTTTCGAGGGTTTTGTTTGTAACTGTTGTTTCCATAATTATTTCAAATACTGTTCTACTTTTTTGACGACTTCATCAAGGTCAAAAGGTTTTGTAATATATTCATCCGCTCCTGTTTCTTCGCCTATCAGCTTATCTTCTTCCTGTGAGCGTGCTGTTACCATTAAAATCGGAATATTTTTATATTTGTTATCGTATTTTAAAAGTCTGCTAATCTTATAACCGTTAATTTTTGGCATCATAACATCAAGTATTATAAGATCAGGTATGATTTCTTTTGCGAGTCTAAGCCCGTCTTCTCCGTTATAAGCACAATAACAGGTAAAATCCGCTGCTTCTAAAACAAATTTCAAACTTTCAACTATATCTTGTTCATCATCTACAATCAGAATTTTTTTCATAATTTTCCCTAACCATAAAGTCTTTTGTAATCATATTATAGCATATTAAAAATCTTCTTCTATATTGTAAAATTTTGTAATAAATTTAATTTATAGCATTTGCCTGTACTAATTGTTTGGTAACAGGAATAACAAAATAGAATTTAGACCCTTTCTCAAGCTCACTATCGCACCAGATTGCGCCGTGGTGGGCTTCTAAAAGTTGTTTTGCAATAGGTAATCCAAGTCCTGTTCCGCCGGCTTTTCTTGAGAGAGAATTTTCAATCTGGGCAAATTTGTCAAATGCATGTAACAAATCTTTTTCTTCCATTCCAATGCCCTCATCAATTACCGAAACCATAATATAATCGCCTTCAAGGTTTGAAATAATATCTTTAAAACATTCATTAACTTTTATATCTTCTGCATTTATCAGATTTGATTTAATAGTTATGGTTTTACCTTCAGGGGTAAATTTTATGGCATTTGATACAAGGTTTGTCAAGACCTGTTCGAGTCTTTGTGAATCTGCATTAATTGCCGGAAGATTTTCTGTTTCGTCAGTTATTAACGTTAGATTTTTCGTTTTTGCAACTTCGCTAAGGGTTGATTTCACATAATCTATTACAGAATGAATATTAATTTCTTTGAAGTTGAAATCCATTTTACCGGCTTCAATTTTAGATAAATCAAGAAGGTCATTAATAATTCCTGATAGTCTCTGAACATTTTTTCTACCCATTGTCAGGAATTTGTCGGCTGATGGCGTGATTTCTCCGCAGCGGCCGCTAAGCAGAATGTCAAGAGAATTTTTTATTGATGTTAATGGAGTTCTTAGCTCATGTGAAACTATTGATATAAACTCAGATTTTAATCTTTCAAGTTTTTCTAGTTTATGGTTTGTTTCTTTAATTTCCTGATAAAGAGTTGCGCTTTTAAGCGGCAGAGAAACCTGCTGTGCTATCGTTTGAAAACAGGTAGCATCTTCTGCTGTGAATGGTGTTTCTTTAAAGATTTCTATGCAGCCGAAGAAGTTTTCTCCAAGGCTTATTGGAGCAAACATGTTGTCATATTGAAACAGTGTGAATGTAAATCTGCTTGCTGGATATTTTACATGTTTAACAACTTTTAAAGATTCTGCTTCAATTTCATATGGCAAATCTTTTGCATCAAAAAGTGATTTGTAATTAAGAACAGTTCTTAATTTTATTGCAGTTAAAAGTTCGTCTGAAATTTCATATAACGAATTCAATATTAAAACAGGCTCCTGTTCGCTGCAAAATGATAAAGTGCAGGTTAGTGCAAAACTTAAAGCTTTATCCATACCTTCAACCATAAAGTTCAGAAGTTTTGACTTATCAAGAGTCCCTGCAAATTGTGAACTTGTGCTGTAAAGGGCGTTCAAACGATATAAGCTGTCTGCTAAATCTTTATTTGTGTTGGATAACATATCAAGAGAATTTTTTGTCCTAAAATTTATGTCTACTGTTGCTAGTATAATATTTGATGACATATCGTCAGTTATAATTGCATTTGCATACTTTATTAAATCTTTTTCGACAGACTCCTTTGCGGTAAGTAAAATTACAATAAGATTTTCATTTAGTGATTTAATTTTTTTATTAATACTTTTTATATCAAGTAATTTTGTTTCGGAGTCAAGAATTATGATATCAGGACAATCAACATTTACCAAATCTAAAATATGTGTTTGATCTGCAGATGCATATATTTCATACTTATTTGCGCTAAATATAGTATTATATTCTTTAATTTTGTCTTCTCTATCAGAAATAAATAAAATCTTAACCATACTATTTATATGGTATCAGGAATTATAGATTAAGCAAATCAGTTAATTTTTTTTACGTTTCTGATATTTTTGTTTTCCATTTCTGTTTGAACGTTGATGATTCGTCGGGGCGTATGAGGTTTGAATACGTTTTACGCTGTATACATCCGGTATTGCTTGAATTGCAAGTATAACTTTTTTCAAAGTCTCTATATTATCAAGCTGCATACCAAGTTCAATAATTCCGACTTTGTTATTTTTAGATTTAACATTTGCATAATTAATATTAGTATTGTTATCGGAAACTGCTGCAATAATATCTTTGAGAAGTCCCATTTTTTCGGCAGTTTCAACTCTGATTGTTGTTGAATAAGTTTTATTTGTGTTATCACCAGACCAGTGAATATCCATTAAGCGTTCAGGTTCAATGTGCTCTAATGTTTTACAGTCAATTCTGTGAACTGAAACCCCTTTTGAGCGGGTAACAACGCCAACAATTGGTTCCCCAGGAATTGGCGAACAGCATTTTGCTATCCCGTATAGCATTCCTTCCAGTCCTACAATATCTTTTTCAGATTTGCGTTTGGAAGGTGTATGATGCAGTGTTTCTGCTGATTTGTTCGGGGTTGGTTTTCTTAATTTATTTACTATTTTGTTTAATGTTGTTTCACCGTAGCCAAGTGCTGCAAACAGGTCATCTGCTGATTGATAATTCATTTGTTTTGCAACTTTATCAAACTCGCCCTGTTTCATAAATTCATCAAAAACAGCTTTTGTTAATTCATGTTCAAGAGAAGATTTACCGGCTTCAAGATGGTCTTCTCTGTTATTCTTTTTAAACCATTGTTTAATTTTAGAAGATGCCTGTTTTGTAACTACAAAATTAAGCCAATCAAGACGCGGGGAAGGTGTTTTTGATGTCAGAATTTCTACGATATCTCCGTTATTGAGTTTTGTATCAAGCTGCGCAATTCTTCCGTTAATAAGTGCGCCAACGGTTTTGTGCCCTACTTCGGAGTGAATTCTATATGCAAAGTCAACCGGAGTTGCGTTTCTTGGAAGGTCAAATACATCACCGTTTGGTGTAAAAGCAAAAACCTGATCAGAAAATAAATCCAATTTAACAGAATTAACATAATCTTCTGCGTTAGTCATGTCTTTGTCGTATTCTACAAGTTTTCGCATCCAGGAAAACTGCATATCTGTCGGGTTATTCGCTTTTTGAGAACCTTTTTCTTTATAGCGCCAGTGTGCTGCAACCCCGTATTCTGCAACCTCATGCATTTCCCAAGTTCTGATTTGAACTTCAAGAGGCTTTGAGCGCGGGCCGATTACTGATGTATGCAGTGATTGATACATGTTGCCTTTTGGCATTGCAATGTAATCTTTAAATCTTCCTGGAATTGGTTTAAATTGCGAATGTATTAACCCTAAAACTTCATAACATTCTTTTTCTGTGTCAACAATTACACGTACTGCAGTGATATCATACAAATCGTGAAACGCAATATTTAAGCGTTTCATTTTGCTGTATATGCTGTAATAATGTTTTGCACGGCCTGTAATTTGTGCGTTAATCCCTGCTTTTTTTACATCGGCAGAAATTTTATCTATCAAAATATTAACAGTTGCTTCTCTGTCGGCTTTTGTTTGAGATACAAGACGTGCTATTTCAAAATATTTATCAGGTTCAAGATACCTCAAAGACAAATCTTCCAACTCTGCTTTTATTTTGTAAATCCCTAAACGGTTAGCAAGTGGGGCAAAGATATCAAGAGTTTCTCTGGCGATTTTTTGCTGCTTATTAGCGGCCATAAAATTTAATGTACGCATATTATGCAACCGGTCTGCAAGTTTTAAGAATACAATTCTTATATCCTTTGCCATTGCAATAAACAAACGTCTAAAATTTTCTGCCTGTCGTTCTTCTTTTGATTTGAATTGAAGTTTGCTGAGTTTTGTAACTCCCTGAACAAGGCTTAATACATCTTTGCCAAAAAGTTTTTCTATTTCTTCCGGTTTTGTATCTGTATCTTCAAGGATATCATGCAAAAAGGCAGCAATAAGCGTATGTGTATCAACTTTTAAATCAACAAGGATTTTTGCAACTTCAACAGGGTGAATAATATAAGGTTCTTCTGATATTCGGTATTGTCCTTCATGAAGTTTTTTTGCAAAAAGATAAGCTTTTTCGATTTGTTCTATATCTTCTTCTTCTCGATTTTGTTCTATTAATTTTTGTTTAATTTCATCAAAAAGTGGTTTTTCAGACATGATATAATCATAATACAGATTTAAATTATAATTTTCAAGCAAAACAGAATAATTTCATTCATAAGGATTACGCGAGCATGTTAAAAGAAACAAAAGACGGAATAATTTTGCAGTTGAGGATATCTCCAAATGCCTCAAAAAATGAGATTATAACAACTGATGATATGCTAAAAGTTAAGATAACCGCCCAGCCGGTAGACGGTAAGGCAAATAAAGCTCTTGTTGAATTTTTATCAAAGCAGTTTAAAGTTCCAAAGTCTTATATCGAAATTCTTAAAGGACAGACTTCAAAAGACAAAACTGTTCTTATAAAAACAACTAGTGATGAATGTATTGCAAAAATAAAAAGTTATATTAATTAGAGTGATAGTAGCAAAAAAATTTTTTACATTTTTTGTATGTATGTGAAAGGAAATTACAATGGAAGTTAAAAAGATTAATCATAGTTTTTATAATAAATCTAGTTTAACGTTTAATGGCGGTGTAAGTCATAAACTATTTAATGAAGTAATAAACGGTCAACAATGTATTGGTGATTATTTCAAGAAAACACATGAGATTGATAGTATCAATAATCCGTATTTTGTCCTTGATCATGCTGTATATAATGCAAAAGAAAAAGCTGCGGAATTCTTTTTAACAGCTTCTGACAGGGTTAGATCTATTGCCGGTTTGGAAAACGTTCAGCCTCAAAAAATAACTTCACACGGTAATAATCTGGCTGATGCTTTTGTAAATATTAATACGGATGAGCTTAAAACTGCAAATTCTACTCTTGAAAAAAAATATATACAAAGATTTAATGAAACTAAGCCATTGAGAGAAAAACTAAAAGCAAAACGTCAAATGACTGAAAATAGAATGAGGGAAAAGTTTGAGCAATGTAATAGTTTCTGGGCACAATATTACAAAAGTCTTGAAGCTAGAAAAGCAGTAAAATAAAAAGAGGAGTTTATTCGCTCCTCTTTTTTATTGGTATTAGTGTATCTAATTTCTTAAACTGTTGCCAATTCTTTTTCCATAAATTCAACTTTGTTATCTTGAGAATGGTCAACATCAGGTAGGATTGTATCTTTAATATTTTTCAAGTCCTGTTTCATCAGTCTTCTTGGAGAGCCTTCATCCAAAGAGTGATTTCTTAACAAGTATGATGGGTGGAAAATAGTCATAGCTTTGTAATCTTTTCCATCAACATTAATTGTCATCCATTGACCTCTTACTTTAGAAATTGTTTGTTTTTTATCAAGGTTAACAAAAGATTTCAAAGCAGTTGCACCGCAAAGAATAATCGCTCTAGGGTTAATTATATCAACCTGTGCATTTAAGAATTTTTTGCAAGCTTCTTTTTCAGAATCTTCAGGAACTCTATTTTGAGGAGGTCTGCATTTTACGGTATTTATAAGATAAACATCTTCTTCTCTAGAAATACCGGCTTCTGCCAAAAAGTCGTCTAATAACTGGCCAGCACGACCAACAAACGGTTTTCCACATTCATCTTCAATTTCTCCCGGAGCTTCACCAATAAGTACAATTTTAGCTGTTTCAGGATTTCCGTCTGAAAATACTAAATTTTTACGTGTTTTTCCCAAAGCGCATGCCGTACATTTTTCACACTTTGATTGTACTATCTCCAGACAACTTTTCTTCATCATCTTCTTCTCTCTCCTCTGTGTTGTTGTGTTTAAACAAACCTACATCATATTTTTTACAATATCTTTTAAGTTCTTTCATAATCACGTCTGATAACATGAATACTGCTATTAAGTTTGGCACAGCCAAGAATAAAGTAAATGCATCAGATAGATTAATTATACT
>CALURL010000022.1 GCA_944323155.1 Candidatus Gastranaerophilales bacterium | reverse complement strand
GTGACACTCTGCCGAGAAAAACGATTGAATATCGTTTTTCGAGAGGGCGCGAAAGCGCTTCCGTCACGAAATGACAACAAAATAAATCTTTGAAAACTTAATATTTTGATAAATGTCGACGTGACACTCTGCCGAGAAAAACGATTGAGTATCGTTTTTCGAGAGGGCGCGAAAGCGCTTCCGTCACGAAATGACAATAAAATAAATCTTTGAAAACTTAATATTTTGATATATGTCGACGTGACGGAATCGGTATACGTGCACGTTTGAGGGGCGTGTGGGGTAACCCGTGCGGGTTCAAGTCCCGCCGTCGACATTTTTTCATTTTTAGGTAATTCTAGCACAACATTATAACTTTGTTAAGGAGAGTTAAATGAAAATCAACAAATTAGTTACCTCTTATGGTACTATCACAAATCCACCAAAACACATTGCCGAAATGGTTATAAAACGGCCTTTTTTTGCTAAAACTATTATTGAAAAACCGATAGAAAAGGGCCTCCAACAGCTCAAAGACACTGGTATACAGCTTGTACCAGTCAGCCCAGGTTTAATCCCGAAATCCTCTTTACTAGGACTTAAAATGAACAAATTGACATAACATTGTATTAGCAGTAGATTAACAAAAGGAATGAATTATATAAAAGGGAATATGTGTAATGCTTGTTGAACAAATTAATAAAAATAATAATATTGCAATGAAAGGATTATATTTTTCTGTCATTGGCAAAACAGAAATCGACAAAGATATAAAAAATGCAATTACTAAAAATCCATATATTAAATCTCTTTCTGAAAAAGAAGATGTTATAGCAAGTTTTACGCCTAAAAGCAAGGATGGATTAATGCAGCATGTTTTAATTTTAGATGTTGTTGATTTAAAGACAAATCAGGGCAAAAAATCCATGTGGTACTCTTCTAGATTATTTGGGGCTTTTAAGGACATTACTCCTATTGAGTTTATAAATACAATTAAAGATCAAACAAAAACTTCCAAAAATGGATTTCTACAAAAAATCTTCAAGAAGAAAAATAATCCAAATCAGACAAAATATTATAATTATCAGGAAGGCTTAAACTATATTGATAACATTTTGGATCAAAAGTTAAATATTAGTGAACAATTAAAAAAAGCAGAACAAGAACGGATAAAATTAAATATAGAAAGAATAAAAAATTTTCGAACTAAATATATCTCGAAAAAATTTTTTTAAATTTTAGCATCCAGTAACCGTCATTTGCTTTTGGGTTAAATTTTATCCACCAGCCAAATGGATATTCTTTTTGTATATGTTTTAACAGTTTTGAATATTCTTCAAAATATCCGGGTTTTAAGTCATCATCAAATTTGCCAAGCCATGATGTTGCCTTTGAAAAATACTTATTCACAAAAATTTTCTTGTAATCCTCCAACAAACCTGTATTTTTTAAAAGTTCCTCTATACCATAGAATACAAAAATCGGAGAAAAATTCTTTTTCTTTTTCGCTGCTGTGACAGCGCCTTTTCTATTTTTTCGGTAACAGTACAAATTCAACGGCAACAAAGAAATTCTCTCAGCCGTAATCATCGAATGAAAAAACGGCAATTGATCCTGTCCAGCTTTTATCGGCTGGAATTTAATATTATTCTTTAGAAGAAACTCACGCTTATATAACTTTGTCCAAGCTGTTGACGGAAATTTAAAAATATCATTTTTAATATCTTTTGCAGAAAAAATTTTATTCAGATATTTTTTAGGAAGTTTATCAGCGCTGTAACCGCCGTATTGTTTTCTATAAACCTCACCAGAACTTCGTGCGCCATCTTCCAAAGGTAGAGTGGAGTTTTTTGTTTCATAACAGGAAAGCCCGCCAAAAATTAAAATATCAGTATTATTCTTATCAGCTTGTGAAATCATTTGCTCTAAAGCATTATCTTCAAGCCAGTCATCCCCGTCAACAAAGTAGATATATTCACCTTTTGCAACAGCTAAACCGGCATTTCTTGCAACACCTGAGCCTTCATTTTCTTTATCAATAATGACTACACGGCTGTCTTTTAGAGCATATTTTTGAAGAATTTGTAATGAATTATCACAGGAGCCGTCATTTACACAAATAACCTCAAAATCTTTAAAATTTTGGTTTAAAATGCTATCAAGACACTTAGAAATATAATTTTCCACATTATAAACAGGAATAATAATTGATAATTTAGTCATAAATTGATTATATCATAAAAAATTATCTACCGATTTCAGTAGCTTTCTGTGCCATAGATTTTGTAATATTAATCAAAGCAAGGTTCGCTTCGTAGGCACGCTGCGCCAGTACTGCATCAGCCATATCAACCATAGCATTAACATTAGAAGATCTTATATAACCTTCAGCATCGGCATCAGGATGTCCAGGGCGATAAATTCTATCACCGAGCGTAGGGTCTTCAACGCAGCCTGTAAAAGAAACACCGCCTTGTAAATATGGTAAAGTCCCAACACCAAAAACATCTTCTTTCATACTGTTCATTATTCCGTGAAATGATACATCATCAGTAGAATTCAAAACAGGAATACGTCTTACATAATTAGGCGTATCAACATTTGCGATATTCTTCGCGTGAATATCAAGTCTTAATCCATGAGCTTTCAAGGCATTTGATCCGATATTCATTGATTCCATTATACTCATAATTTACGCCCTTTCTTTTAGTATTGTTACAAATTTATCCAGAACCTGCGCGGTGGTGAGCGGCTACACTTCTCTTTAGTGTCCCCACATAAGTTTATACAAAACCTATGTGGTGGATGGAACGGCTACGTTCCCTTTAGTGTTGCCAAACAAAGTTTATTCAAAACCTGAGTGGTGGGTGGAGCGGCTACGCTCCCTTTAGTGTTGCCAAACAAAGTTTATTCAAAACCTGAGTGGTGGGTGGAGCGGCTACGTTCCCTTTAGTGTTGCCAGAATAAGTTTATGCAAAACCTATGTGGCAGGTGAAGCTTTTAGCTTCCCTATTTGCCGACATTGATTACAGTCTTCATTTCTGTAATTATATTCGACATACGTCTTGTTGCCATCGTATAAAGAAGTGAATTCTGCTGAATTTCCATTAATTCTTCAGCAGGATCGATTTCTTTATGCTGTTGTTCACTAACCACAGCAGACGGCCCTAATTTTTCAGAAAGCTTTGTTTCTAATGGACTGTTCATAGTACTTAAATATTCACCAAAACTAATATCCCGGCGGACATATCCAGGTGTATCTATATTGGCGAGGTTTGAACCAAGTGCCCTTTGCCTTTGGCTTATTAAGTCCATCATTAATGAAACTTTACCCATGCTGTCGAGTGATGTGAACATTTTTGTCCTTTCTTTTTTTTTGCCATTTTCATGGCCTATTAGTATAAATTTTAGAATTGTCCTATGTGGCGGAGGAGCGGCTACGCTCTCTTTAGTGTTGCCAAACAAAGTCTATTCAAAACCTGAGTGGCGGGTGGAGCGGCTACGCTTCTCTTTAGTGTTACCCAAATAAGTTTATACAAAACCTATGTAGTGGATGGAACGGCTACGTTCCCTATTCGCGAATGTTTATTGCTTTGTTATACATATCATCCACGACTTTCATCATTCTTGTACTTGCGAGCATTGAAGCATTAAGCCTCAACATATCGCTAACTGAACTATATATATTAGTATTTGAATTTTCGAGATTGTTCTGAGCGAACAAATCATGGTTTTTAACAAGTTTCGGTTCCCCTGAGTCTTCAGTTGGTGTAAGCTTATTCATACCTTGCTGCTCAAGTCCTTGCGGATTGTCAAACATAACAAGCGGGATATTACCGAGTTTTCGCGGCTGAGCTTCGCGGGTATCATAGGCATAAACATCACCGTTTGGTTTAATCTGAAACTTATAACAGTTTGTTGGTATTTTAATACCTTCACCGACAATCCAATCATCGCCGGTAACCAGATATCCGTCTTTTCCCTGTTTAAAAGCACCGTCACGTGTATATGCAACCTGACCGTCAGGAGAAATTACTGGTATAAATCCAGGGCCTGTAATTGCAACATCATAAGGATTACTTGTAATCTGTATAGACCCGTTTGCGTAATCAGTTCTAATTGCAGCGGTCAAATATCCGTCCTCGTTAAGCATCTGTTCAAAACTAACGGATTTGTAACCGTGAGTATTTAAGTTTGCGAGATTATTCCCGACATAACCTAATTTTTCAAACTGATTAGTTACGTTATTAACACTTTTTCTTACTATACCTTGCAAGCTGTACATATTTTATACCTCATTTACTTTATGATGTTGAACCAAGTTGTGAAATTACTTTTTGTAAGTTCTGGTTTTGAATCATGAAAATTTGTCTGTTTGCCTCAAAATTTCTAATAATAGGCATCATTGTAATAAATTCATTCTGCAAAGAAACGTTTGAATATTCATTGTATCCTTGCTTAACCTGCGGATCCATAACAAGAAAACCGTTAGAATCAACTACACCTATATAACCTGCCGGCTGAAGCTTATGCAATTCTTTGTTGAAAACGCTGACCAGACCTTTTGCATCTATTTTAATGTCTTCAATTTTATCCGGCACAACCGGAAGCTTTATAGGCGTACCTGCGCTGGACAAAACGCTTGAATCATCAAGACTTAGAAGATTTCCTTCCTTATCAATTTTGAAACGCCCGTCACGTGTAAGCTTTATACCGTCTTTGCCCTGAACTTGAAAATAACCTTTATTAGCAAGCGCCAAATCAAGCGGGTTATCAGACATTTGAATACGTCCTACCTGATCATCAACGGTTTGAGAAAGCCCATGAACACCAATATATTCAGTAAACGAAGAAACTACAGGTTCTTTTCTTTGATAACCGATTTTATCAAAGCCTGTAATATTCTCATTTGTCATTCCGATAAGTTCGCTCTGGACATGCATTGCCCTGAGAGAAGCTGTCAAGCCTTTTTCGCAAAATCTTATTCCGCCGTTAATTTGCATGCTTACTACCTCTTTTTTCTTACACAATCGGACAATTTCAGATAATAATCAATTATTTTTTCTAAAATCATCCGTTTGTATGAGAAACCCTTCAGCCATACTTTAATGATTTTTTTTCATTAGTCAAAATTTTCTTCGATATAAAACAAAATAAAACACAATAACTATTCAATAATTTCGTACAAAGTAGGCGCTTCCTGAACACTGACATTGTTTGCAGGAATTCGCAGGACTTTAGCGGTAACTGTTCTATTTGCGTATTCGATTTTTATTTCGTCCCCCTCTTTTAACTGTTTTGCAGCTTTTGCAGGGTTCCCGTTAACAAAAACTCTTCCCATATCCGAAACTTCATTTGCAACAGTCCGCCTTTTTATTAATCTCGAAACTTTTAAAAATTTGTCAAGCCTCACTTTGTTCTCTCCTTTTATAATTACTCTATCATATTAATGAAATTTATGCTATAATTCTTTTGTAAATTTAAAAGGATATTTAATGAGAAAGAGTTTACTTACAATATTTTTAACGTTTCTTACGTTTTTATGTATTCAGAATTCAGTATTTGCAAATGTAATAAAGTTCGCACAAGTTACAGACGTCCATTACGATAATAAATCAAATTACCCGAGAGAAGTTCTCAAAAAAACAGTTGAAGATATTAATAAACAGAAAGATATTTCTTTTGTCGTTTTCACAGGCGATAATATTTCATCACCAAAACCAGAATATTTAAAAGATTTTGTCAAAATTATTCAAAAACTAGATGTTCCATACTATATTTTAATCGGGAATCATGATGTTTTTAGAAGCGGAGGATTATCTAAAGAACAGTATTTTGAAATTATAAAAGAATATTCTCCATTCTATAGATACAAAAAGCCTAATTATGTATTCAAAAAGAATGGTTTTGTATTCATAGTTGTAGATGGAGCAAAAGAAATAATCCCAGGGACTGTTGGATACTATAGAGAAGAAACACTCAACTGGCTTGAAAAACAGCTAAAAAAACACAAAAAATCTCCTGTGGTTATTTTGCAGCACTACCCTATTGTTGAGCCGAAAGTCCTAAAATCACACGAAACCTATAAAAAAGAAGAATATCTAAAAAGACTTGATAAATATGACAATGTGGTTGCAGTAATTTCCGGGCACTACCACTATAATGGAGAAAATATGAGAAACGGAGTTTATCACATTTCTTCTCCGACATTACTGGAGCTGCCAAACTATTACAAAATAATAGAAATTTCAACAACCAAAGGCTTTTCACCTCTTATTTATACTGAACTAAAAGAAGTAGGTCCAGTTGAATAACAGCGAGTATTGCAATTTTTAGAAAAAAATATTATAATTAGTCGTAAAGTAATAATTAAGATATACAAAGGGAATAAACATAAATGGATGAGTCGAGCAGTACAATATTTAATTTGTTTGTAATAGCATTTTTGCTTTTTTCAAACGGTTTTTTTGTTGCGTCAGAATTTGCAATGGTTAAAGTTCGCAAAACTAGAATTGAGCAGCTTGTAAATGAAGGAAATTATGACGCAAAAATTGCCCTTGAAGCAATTAAAGATTTAGATAAATTTATAGCAGCAGTACAACTTGGTGTAACAATTTCAAGTATCGGTTTAGGTTGGGTTGGAGAATCTACTTTAGCTCATATTATTGAACCTATATTTGTATTTTTACCTGGAGTTACTCAAACTATTGCCACACATACTGTTTCAGTATCTATCGCATTTGCACTGATTACATTTTTACATGTTGTTATAGGAGAACTTATCCCCAAATCAATTGCTCTTGAATTTACAGAAAAAACAGCTCTAATTGTTGCACGCCCGATGCAGGCTATAACTTTTGTTTTTAACCCTTTTATATGGCTGCTTAACGGCTTTGGAAATTTTGTTTTAAAACTGTTAAATATTCCGCACTCACACAAAGGTTCTCTTGTTCATTCTACAGAAGAACTTGATATGCTTGTTAATGCAAGCTACAACGGCGGAGTGCTGAATGAAACAGAAAAAGACATGCTTCATAATGTTTTCAAATTTTCTGATTTAACAGCAAAACAAGTTATGGTGCCAAGAACAGATATGGTATGTATTCCAATTGATATGCCTATGGAAGAATTAAACAAACTTGCAGCAGAAAGCCAGTATACAAGATATCCTGTATACGAAGAAGATATTGACCATATTACAGGGATTGTACATGTTAAAGATTTATTCTCATTGTCTTTGAAAGATGAAGTCTGCCCGATAGCAAAAATTCAAAGAGATGTTCTTATGGTTCCGGAAACTATTACGATGGACAATCTTGTTTTGGAATTCAAAAAACGCAAAGGCCAAATGGCAATTGTAGTAGATGAATTCGGCGGAACTTCTGGACTTATTACACTGGAAGATGTTATTGAAGAAATCTTTGGGGAAGTTCAAGACGAATTTGACGAAGAAGAAGAGGAAGAATCTGATATTAAAGAGGTTGCACCAAATACATATATTGCAAATGCAATAATGAGATTGGATGAATTTGCAGAATTTTTCAATATAGATGAAAAAGAAATTGATGATGATGATATTGATACAATAGGCGGTCTTGTTGTTAAACAACTTGGACGTCTTGCAGAAGTTAATGATACAGTCACATTACTTAACCACTTCACATTTGTTGTAAAAGAAGTTGATGGAGCAAGGATTACAAAACTAGAAATCGTAAGACAAATTCCAGAAACAGTTACACAAGAAAGTGACGAAAAATAACTTCTTTTAAAACACAAACAACAAATAAAAAATCGGCTTATTATCTAAGCCGATTTTTATTTTATATTATATGTAATCAAAGAACTATGCTTGAGCAGAGATGTGTTGTTCTTCTTCTGGAGCTTTTTCAGGAGCTTTCTTAGTAGCCAAGCCAGCGCCTAAACCGATAACTCCAAGAACTGCTGCTGCAATACCGCCCCATTTAAGAGCTGCTTTGTTAGTCAATTTGCCGATTGCATCTTTTACAGCTTTGAATGCAGGTTTAGAATCTTCTGCGATATCAGCTTCTGCTTTTAATTTACCTTCTGAGAAAAAGCTTTCAACTGTTTCTTTTGTTGATTTTAATTTATCTTCTAAGATTGTTTTAAGTTCGCTTGCTTTTTTAGAACCTACAAGGGCATCTACATCAGCATCTTCTGCTTTAATACCGAAAGCTTCAGCATGTTTTTTAACAGCAGCTTTAACATCTTCAGCTTTAGCATCATCAGCTAATTTAGTAATTTCATCAATAGCATCGCCGATTTTTTGTCCTGAAACATGACTGTCTTGAACAGCTTTTTTAGCTGCTTCATCTGCACTGTTAGCCATTTTTTCAGCTAACTTAGCTTTATCAGATTCAGAACCAACGTATTCTTCAATAACCTTATCTAAATCTTTTGTAACTTTACCTTCACTGTCTTTAACTTCAGCCAAACCGTATGTAGCGGCATTTGCTTTTAATTCACCTTTCAAAGCATCAATTTCTTTGTCTTTCAAAGCTGTTTTTGCAGTTTCTTTTGCTTTTTCACCTGCTTTAGCAGCATTTGAATCATTCAAAGTATCATGAGCTGTTCTAATAAATTGATCAGATGGAGCATTATCTTTCAAATATGGTTTTGTCAAATACTTACCATAAGCTGCACCACCAACTGCACCAACACCTGCGCCTAATGCTGTATATAGCGCTGTGTTGTTTGTTCCATTGTTTTGTACACTGTCAACCATGTTCTTCTACCTTTCTTTTGATAACACACTTTTTTTATTGTTGTTATATTAATTAAAAAACGAAAACTTTTAAATTTGCTATTTATTTTACCATGATTAAGAAATTGTTACAATTACTTATTATTTTGTAACATCCATCTAAAACTTTAGACATGCAATATACATTTACAACTTTTATATGATGTTGCTAAATCTATATTGTATAGAATAGTAATGTAAGATATCAAAACATTTATTTGGGTAGCTTAATGAGTCAGACTTTTGATTTCACATCATACAATAATATAAAAAGACTTTCGGAAGAGGAATTAACCGCGCTCTGGCAGGAATATTTTGCGGATAAAAATAACAAAGCCGCAAGAGATGCTCTTATTGTTCAATATATATATTTAATAAGATATGTTGTCGGGCGTGTAAAAGTTACCCTTCCTGCAACAATTTCTGTTGAAGACATCGCAGGATACGGTGTTGAAGGGCTTATCAATGCTATCGAAAGATATTCTCCGCAAAAAAATACAAGGTTTGAGACTTACGCACTTATAAGAATTCGCGGATCAATAATTGATAGAATCCGCTCACAAGACTTTCTACCAAGAAGTGTAAGAAAAAAAATTAAAGACATAAAAAATGCACAAGAAAGCCTTAAACAAGAACTAGGCAGAATGCCGACAACTTCAGAAGTTGCGCAGTATCTTGATATGGAACCTGAAAAAGTTAACCAGATTTTAGCAGAAGATACCACAATGACATCAATTTATGACAAACGCGGCAATACCGATGACAGCGTGGAAATAATAGACACAATTCAAGATACCAACAAACTTAACCCGCAAGAACAGGCTGAAGAAAAAAATGTTAAACAGGAGTTGGAAAAAGCATTGAAAAGATTACCTGAACGCGAAAGAACGATAATGGTCTTATATTATCAAGAAAACATGACACTAAAAGAAATCGGGGAAACAATCGGAATGTCAGAATCACGTGTTTGTCAGCTTCATGCACAATCAATTATGAAACTGAAAAATATCTTAAGCGAAAACAGAACTTCCCGCCTTCGTCAGAGCATAATTGCTTAATGATAGCCAGCCACGACCAATTATCTATTTGCTTCGTATTCCAAAATTACAATATCGATTCTGCTGTCCATGCCTGCATGTGAAGATACATTATCCTTAAACGGCATAAATTCACCATAACCAAGTGCAAAAATTCTATTGGAATCAATACACCCGCAATTAATTAAATATTGCGCAATATTCGCAGCTCTGGCAATAGAAATCTCCCAGCCATAATCATAATAGCTGATAGAACTCATATCTTCCTGTGTATGATCTTCTACAACGCAATCATTATGAATGTTTCTTAACCCTGCAGCAAGAACATCTAATATATACAATGAATGTTGATTAATTTTTGCATTGCCAGGTGCAAAAAAAAGTTTTTCATCAAAGCTTATCACAAGTCCTCTCGGAACTTTTGTAAAAATAACACCTTCATCAAGATTAACCTTTTGTTTAAAAGATTTTTCAAGTCTGTCAACATTGGGCTGATAGCTTGCAACAACTCTAATATCTGAATTATCTGCAAAACCACAATTGAAAAAATATATAACAAACAATACTATTATACGGCAAATCTGCTTTTTCAATTTAGCACCCACTTTTGGATAATTTGTAAACTACTAAATTATCCTACCAAATGACGGGTAATACATTACCTGATAAAGCAAAATTCAAGCTATCATCAATTAAGGCTTCAATATAGAAAGCACATAGTTGTCGTTAAAATATTTATTTGCACAGTCTTTAATTTCTTGCGGCGTAACCTTTTTGATTAATTCTTCTGCTTTTTCAAGATAGTCATAGCCGACGCCTATAATATCGAACTGCCCCATCCATGTTGCCTGCTGGGAATTTGTTTCCGTAATAAACGCCCATTTGCCGAGAAGATTATTTTTTGCATTTTCAAGTTCTTCTTCACTCACAAGTTCATTTTTAATTTTATTAATCTCTTCATCAAAACCTTTTAATGAAACTTCAATATTCTTTGGTTCAGTTGCAATATAAATTGAGAAATTAGCAATTAGTCTTGAAGTATCATAAGAACTTCTTACAACATAAGCAAGACCTTTTTTATCGCGTAACTCCATAAATAATCTTGAAGATAATCCGCTTGCGCCTAAAATTATGTTCAATAAGGCAAGAGCCGGAGAATCTTTACTGCCATAAGTCGGTACAAGCCAGCCTTTTAGGATATGAGCCTGATTCATATCAGGTTTTATAATTTCAACATCCTTGGTTTCATTTAAGACAGGCGGTTTGATATACGCAAGTTCATCTTTTGAATATTCAAGATCGCCAAAAGCTTTTTCCAAAACCGTGTAAACAGATTCAAAGTCAATATCCCCGACAAATGATAAAACTTTTTTACTATCCTCTCTGAAAAGCTTGTATGAATTTATAATATCCTGCTTTGTTATATTCGGTAAATTTTCAAGAATTACAGAATTAGTATATCCGTAATGATGATTTGCATAAATATTTTTATAATAATTGTCTACGACTTTGCTTCTTGGAGAATCCAAATCAGCCTCAATTTCCCCGATCATCTTAACCCGTTCTTTTTCGAATTCATCAAACGTAGTATTTTTGACAATATCAGTTAAAATTTCAATAGCTTTTGGGAAATCCTCATTCAGACAAACTATCTTAAACCTCAAATAATCAAGTTTTAGCTCTGATGAAAATTCAATTGCGTATTTATCAAGTTCTTCTGACAACTGCTGGGCATTTCTGTTTTTTGTTCCCTGCATAAAAAGTCTTGCCATCAAAGAATAAAACCCGGGATCCGGTATCGGATTATTCAAAGAAAAATTCAAACACATCGCAACACGAGGTGTATTCGGGTTTCTTTTGTAAACTAATTCTATATTATTTTCTAATTTCTTTACTTTTACATCCATCTATAAGCTCTCCTCAAAATAAATATTATCATAATTCTTATAAAAACACAAAGAATATTGTAATTATAATATATTTTTAATATAATAATCTTATGGAAATAAAAAGAATAAAATTAGGGAACTTTGAAATCGGCGGGGATAAATTAACAATAATGGCAGGCCCCTGTTCGATTGAATCTGCAGAAGTACTTGATATTACTGCTAAAAAATTAAAAGAAATTACACAAAAGCTTGGTATAAATTATATATTTAAATCATCTTTTGACAAAGCAAACAGATCATCAATAACCTCATTCAGAGGCCCGGGACTTGAAAAAGGTTTAAAAATGCTTCAGGAAGTTAAAGAGAAATATAATCTTCCGATAGTAACAGATATTCACACACCTGATCAAGCTGCTATAGCGGCTGAAGTTGCGGATGTTATACAAATTCCGGCATTTTTATGCAGACAGACAGACCTGCTTGTTGCTGCGGCAAAAACAGGTAAAATTATAAATATAAAAAAAGGACAATTTTTGTCTCCTGAACAAATGGGAACTCTGGTAAAAAAAGTTGAAGATAGCGGGAATTCGCAAATTCTCTTAACAGATAGAGGTTCATCATTTGGTTATAACAATCTTGTTGTAGACTTCCGAGGAATACCAATAATGCAATCTTTTGGATATCCGGTCGTATTTGATGCAACACACAGTGTCCAGCTTCCAGGTGCTATGGGAGCATGCTCCGGAGGAGACAGACGATTTGTTCCGGTACTTGCAAAAGCCGCAATGGCTGCAGGTGCTAACGCTCTATTTTTTGAAATTCATCCGGATCCTGACAAAGCGCTTTGCGACGGGCCTAATATGATTTCTCTTGATAGGGCGGAAGAATTATTTAAAATTTGCAAAAATATTTTTGAAATAGTGAAAGAATAACTTTTATGATTATAAAACAATTTGTCCTCGGACAATTAGAAAATAATGTTTATCTTGTAATGGATGAGAGTACAAAAAAAGCTGTTTTGATTGATGCAACAGCACTTTCGCCTGAAATCACAGAGACTATAAAAAAATTACATGCAAAAGTTGAATATATATTATTAACCCACGGCCACTTTGACCATATTATGGGTCTTAATGCATTAAAAAAGGCGCTTAATACAGAAGCCGTTATTCATAAAGACGATTTGACAATTTCAGATAATCTTAATGAATATAACAGGATTTTAGGCCTGCCAGAAGCCGACCCGCCAAAATATGAAATTTACATAAAAGACGGTGACACAATTCCTGTAGGTAACATGAATATAAAAGTTATTCATACACCGGGACACACAGAAGGCGGGGTTTGTTATCTGATTGACGACAAATTGTTTTCGGGAGATACTTTATTTAGAGAAAGTGTCGGAAGAACAGATCTTTTTGGCGGTGACTTCAAAAAATTATCAGAAAGCATTAAAAATAAATTATTTAAACTTCCTGATAACATAACGGTTTATCCAGGCCACGGCCCTAAAACAACTATAGGACACGAAAAAAAATATAACGAACTGGTTTAAAGAGGGAAAAGATGAAAGAACAGTTAGAAAAAATATATGCTGATGCAAAAAATGATTTGGAAAAAGCAAATTCAATAAGTGACTTAGAAGAAATCAGAGGAAAATATTTAAGCCGTAAAGGCGAATTTAATGAAATAAAGAAAAACCTTAAAAATTTATCTGATGAAGATAAAAGAATTGTTGGTTCTTTAGCAAATGAAATAACAAAAAACCTTGAAGCTTCAATAAAATCAAAACATGATGAATTTTATAAAAAAGAATTAAATGAAAAACTTCAAAAAGAAAAAATTGATATAACTTTACCAGGTAAATTCACTCCGCAAGGGAAAATTCATCCTCTAACCTCAACAACAAATGAAATTGTATCAATATTCCAAAGCCTTGGCTTTTCAGTTGTTCCGTCTGAACAATCTCCGGAAGTTGAAACAGAATACTATAATTTCGATATGTTGAATGTTCCAAAAGACCATCCTGCAAGAGATGTTCAAGATACATTCTATACAGAAATTGCAAAAAATGTAGTGCTAAGAAGCCAGACATCAGGAGCACAAATTCATGCTATGGAAGGTAAAAATCCTCCAATTAGAATTGTTGCGCCAGGCAGAGTTTACAGAAATGAAAATATTAACGCGAGAAAAAATAACTTTTTCCACCAGATAGAAGGGCTTTTGGTTGACAAAGACATAACTTTTGGAGACCTAAAGGGTGTTTTAAACGAATTTATCAGAATATATTTTGGGACAAGCCGCCCAACACGTTTCAGAAACAGTTTCTTTCCATTCACCGAACCCTCAGCAGAAGTTGATGTACAATGTATTATGTGTGAAGGCAAAGGCTGCAGAACATGTTCCGGCACCGGCTGGTTAGAAATTCTCGGCTGCGGAATGGTTGATCCGAATGTCTTAAAAGGAGTTGGAATTGACCCGGAAATTTATACAGGATTTGCATTCGGCATGGGGGTTGAAAGACTTGCAATGCTTAAATACGCAGTTGATGATATTCGATTATTCTTCAATAATGACGAAAGATTTTTAAATCAGTTCTAAAAAAGCGGTCATAAGACCGCTTTTTTATTTCCCTACTTTTATAACAAAGCGTCTGAATTTAAACCACAACTTTATGCAGCCCTTTTGGTTTGTCTACATTACGCCCCAGCAGCTTTGCAATTTCTAATGCCAAAAGCTGTGATATTACAATTATACAAAAAGATTTTACTATCTCAGACTCACAATCTATATTTATATTATATTCTGTTTCGACTTTTTCGTTAGAATTTCCAATAATACAAATTGAAGGGTTGTAATCTTCTTTTATTTTATTCAAATTCTTTATTGCTGTATAGCTCAAATCCCCTTCAGTAATATATATTAAGGGGAATTTATTATTAAGAACAGCAACATGTCCGTGCATAAATTCGCCTAAAATCATAGCAATCACATTTATGTAAGAAGTTTCCTTAATCTTTAAAGACGCTTCTTTAGCAAGCGCATAAGAGATTCCATCGGCCGTAATTACAAGATTTTTAAATTTATGCAGAAACTTTGCCATTTTGTTGATTTCCGGCTGTAACTCATACGTTTTTTTAATTATTTCCGGTAAAGTTTTCAACTGAATAATATAATCTGTAATATCAATATCCTTAATCGCGGCATATTTCAAAACAAGCAATGTACAGCAAAGCATTTGTGTCGTAAGCGATTTTGTTGCCGCAATACTTTTTTCTTCACCTGCATGGCAATCTATCTGAAAATCAGAGGACTGCCAGATTGTAGACCCTTTTTTATTTGTAATACAAAGAGTTCTAACTCCAAATTCTTTTGCTCTGTTTAAAGCTTTATTTGTATCAGTTGTTTCACCGGATTGAGTAATAAAAACATAAAGAATATCATTATCATGCGGAACAGCAGATTTCAAGAGGAATTCACTTGAATACATAGCTCTGGCTTCAATATCAGCGATATTTCCAAAAAGGTCAGCAGCATATCTAGCACAATGGTAAGAAGATCCACTTGCAACCAGAACAACTTTTTGAATATCAGTCGGGACATCAAATAGTATGTAATTATTATCGTTAATATGAGTATTCAAAAGGTGTTCAAGAATTTCTGCCTGTTCAAAAATTTCTTGTTCCATGCTTGATTTTTCTTCATTTTTTTCGAAAAACATAATATTCCTTTATTTGCAAAAGGTTAAGCAAATTAATGCTTAACCTAAAATTTCTTTCAACAATTCATTAACAGCTTTTGGATTAGCTCTGCCTTTAGTTTCTTTCATAACCTGACCTACGAAGAATCCTAAAAGCTGAGTTTTACCGTTGCGATAAGCTTCAACCTGCTGTGGATTTGCATCGACAACTTTTTGAACTACTTCTTTCAAAGCGCTTTCATCAGTAATCTGGCTCAAGCCGCGTTTTTCAACGATTTCAGAAGCCTTTGTTCCTTCTTTCATCATATCAATAATAATTTGTTTACCAATATTATTAGAAATTGTATTTTTTTCAATGAGAGAAATCAACTCAGCCAAATTTTCAGGAGTCAACTTAGTATCAGCAATCTCAATTTTTTCTTCTTTAAGATAAGCAGCGATTTCGCCCATAATAAAGTTAACAGCAATTTTTGGTGTAGCACCGAGTTTCAAGACTTCATCAAAGAATAAAGCCAATCCCATTTGTTCAACGATAACTCCGGCATCATATTCACTCAAACCGAGGCTCATATATCTTTCACGTTTAGCTTGCGGAAGTTCCGGCATTTTGGCTCTAATTTCTTCAACCCATTCTCTTGAAATTTTCAAAGGCATCAAGTCCGGTTCAGGAAAATATCTGTAATCATGGGCATCTTCTTTACCTCTCATAGAACGTGTTTCTCTGGTATTATCATCCCACAATCTTGTTTCTTGAACGACTTTTCCACCTTCTTCTACGATTTCAATTTGTCTGTCAATTTCATATTCAATAGCTCTTTGCAGTGCCGAAAAACTGTTTACATTTTTAATTTCAGCACGTGTACCGAATTCTTTAGAGCCTTTCGGCATAATAGAAATATTCGCGTCGCATCTCATAGATCCTTCTTCAAGGTTCCCATCGCAAACACCTATATAGCGGACAATATTTCTTAATTCTTCCATGTAATTTCTGGCTTCTTCAGAGCTTCTCATATCCGGTTCAGAAACTATTTCAAGAAGAGGAGTTCCAGCACGGTTAAGGTCAACAAGAGAATAGCTTGAACCTGCAAGTCCGTCTGCACCTGCGTGAACAAGTTTTCCGGCATCTTCTTCCAAATGCGCACGGGTAATACCAATTCTTTTTCCTTTAACATCAATATGTCCGTTAATACATATAGGTTCGTCATACTGAGAAATTTGATAACCTTTTGGTAAATCCGGATAGAAATATTGTTTACGATCGAACTTGCATCTTTCAGGGATTTCACAGTTCAAAGCAAGCCCTGTAAGAATACCCATATTAACAGCTTCTTTGTTCAAAACCGGTAAAACACCAGGCATTCCAAGCGTAATCGGGCTGGTTTCAGTATTAGGTTCTTTACCGAACTCACAACCGTCTGGCGCAAATATTTTTGACTTTGTTTTCAATTGTGCATGAACTTCCAAACCAATAACAACTTCATATTTATCTCTTAAATTTTCCATAACCTCTCCTTGTTAAGTGTATTTATAGGATTATTTTAGCACAAATAAAGATTTATAGTAAATAGCGATTATAAAAAGAGTTAGGTTGTTGTGCAGAACTGCAAAAATGTAGGTTGGGCATACTTGCCCAACGAATTGTTGTAAGTTGGGGTTTCTACCCCAACAGATGAAACATTAACAAAAAGGAGACGTACATAAGTAACAACAAGACAAAAAAAAGAGGCTGATTTTCAGCCTCAGAAAGCAAACCAATTAATATTTTTGTTGGAGTTACATCTTAATTGGTTTG
>CALURL010000021.1 GCA_944323155.1 Candidatus Gastranaerophilales bacterium | reverse complement strand
GGTTACGCTACTGATATCCGTTCTAAAACTCAAGGTAGAGGTACTTTCTCTATGGAATTCAAATGCTACGAACAAGTTCCTGCTAATATCGAAAAAGAAATTATCGAAAAATCAGGAGCTGTTGCAAAAGATTAATTTCGATAAAATAATATATAAAGAAAACGGTTTTGGAAAATTCCTAAAACCGTTTTTTTTTTATTATTTAATTATTATATTTTAAATATTTAATGTTGTTCAACAAAGCTGCCCATTATTTCATATGCTTTATCTAATATAGAATTTTTTTTACTTGAATCAGCGTAATTAACATTTAACGCTTTTAATCCTTTTTCAACAGCTTCCTGCTGGTTGCTTGCGCCGGAAATTTCAACAATATCACGTTTAAAAACAGCAGTTACTTGATTTTCTTTTACTATTGGCAGTAATTTATTAAACAAATAAGGTATATGCGTATTCTTTTCCGGTTTAATCAATAATTTCCCCCTATGGTTAACAGAGTTGTTTTGAATTTTTGTAATCATAAAAAATTTTCCTTTCTTTTTAATATATAATATCTCAAATATATATTTTATTAATCCATTAGATAAACATAAGTAACATATATTTACACAATAAAAAGCCGCTTATTCTATTACTAAGCGGTAAGGGGAAAAGTTACGAAATATTATTTATAAAGGGAAAATATGAAAGGAATCAAGTTAGTTTATTAACCAAATGTGTTGAAAGATTTTTCAACGTTTTTATCAATAACATTTTTTACAGAATCATATTCAGTTTGAAGAGCACTGTGTTCTGTATCTAATTTTTTGAGTTCAAGATCAAGTTTTTTGTCTTTGCTTTCAAGGGCTGCTAAATCTTGAGTATATTTAGTTTCAGCAGCAGCAATTGCGCTTTCATCTTTAACTTCTTGAATTGATTCATCTTCGCTTATTGAAGTTGCAATGAATTCTTTTTGAGTTGCATTATAGTATTCTAATTGTAATTCTCCATTTCTTAACATATTTTCAAAGATTGTATTATCTTTTTCAGGAGTATCTGACTTATCTTTTTCTTTTGAATATTTATAAATACCTGTTCCATCCATAGCTTTCATCGGGTCATTTGTATAAGCAAACAAACCGCCTGATTGAATTCTGTTAAACAAGTTTTCATAATATGTAAGAGTTGTTACATTGTCAGAGTCATAACCTGTATTATATGCAGAAGGATCATAAGCAGGATCTACATCACTTCTCAAGTATGCTTCTGTTAATGCAAATGCGTAATCATAAAGTTCACGTTGTTCAGGAGTTGAACCTTCATAGTTTATCGGATTGTAAACTTTTGAAGCAATACCGCCTATATTTCGTAAATAAAGACCATCTGTTGTACTTTCGTAGCAAATCTGGTTATTTTCATTATCTTTTGCAAGAACATATTGACCGCTTGTATTTGTAACATATTGAGGTTCACCGACCTCTATGTAACGTGGTTCAGCAAGAGTTACCTGTTCAAAAACCAAATCTCCATTAGCATCAACAACCTGTTCACCTGTTGTTGAATCATATTTTGGAACATATTCAACAGTAGTTGTTTGGAATACCGGATCACCATCTGCATCAAAAATAAGATTTCCGCTTGCATCAGTTTGTTGAATATAATCAGTTTGCTGTAAATATCCGGCAAAACCAGAACCATCATCAGTTAATGTGTAACTAAATTCAGGACTGTGCTGTGAATTATCACCAATATCAATACCAACACTGTCAAAGTATTTGTCCCATGCCTGGTGAATTTTTTCTTCTACTGCAGTGTATTTGCTATATTCAGAATCAGAACTGCTTGCAGGTTTATTTTTGTATTCAAGAGCGATATCTGATTGAGAATACCCCAAAGTATTCAAAAATTTATTAAAATTACCCTGGCTTGTAACATAAGCATCAGCAATTTTTTCAGATACCATAACTCTTCCGGTAGTATCTGTTACAACATATTGCTTAGTGTTTTCAGCCATTGAAACACTGGTCATAACATTATAGGAAATATCTGTATACTGAGGTTCTGAACCGTTAAAACCAGTTAATACAGTAAATTTTGTAGCACTAAGAGCTTCATTATATTCAGCATTCAATTGTTGAGTCTGATCAGCAAGACGTTGTTTTGAATAAGAAACACTCTGACCTGAATTTTCATTATCAGTCAAACGAGCTGTTATACTTAATAATCTTGCCTGAGAAGCTGACATTCCCATAACTGGTGACCTTTTCCTTTCTTTTATCGTAACTGTATTATTTGTATCGGCATTTTGACTAGAAAACTTTAAAGCAAACACGCATTTCTTAACAATTTGTAATAATCCAATAAAATATGTTATAATATATTACGATGAGGTTTTGTATGAAAAAATATATTATTATTTCTCTAATTTGTATAATTACTATTCTGGCAGCAGTATATATAATATTTGGCAAAAATATTCAAATTGGAATAAATAATATAGAAAAAATTGCGCATTTAGACTACACAAATGTTAGAATAATAACAATTCCAGATAAGGTTTATCAAAATACGACAAAAGATGACTTTTTCTATAATATTTTGAATTCAGATTCTGATAAAAGATTTGTTTATGTAATGTACTCAAAAAATTCAGAAGAAAGTCAAAAATTTTTAAATACTGTTTCCAATGCAGTAGGAGAAGCACCACTAAATCTTTATTATACAATTAAATCGCAGGCAATAGAAGATCGAACTGAACCTCAGATAAAACAGGATATATATCAGGGAAATATTTGGTTTATAGGATATTGCGGTTCATTCTGTATAATAGACAGTAAAAATAAAAGAGTTTTAACACCTGATATCTCTACTAAGAATAAAGACCCGTTAAATAGAGGCAAGGCAATGAATTTTTTAAATGACGCAATAAATTATTAAAAATATAAAAGGCTGACTCTATTTAGTCAGCCTTTTTAAGTTTTATTGTATTGCATCAAGACATTCTTCACAAATTCCGTCAGAATTCAATTTTCTATACTTCCAGCAGCGAGCGCATTTTTCTCCTTCTGCCTTCACAACCCAAACTGTATAATCATCTTCTTTATGTTCATTCAACACATTTTCGGGTTTCACATCAGTAACATGCGCCTGTGAAGTAATAAAGATATTACAAAGTTCGTCTTCATTATCTTTTAAGATTTGACTATCCTCTGCACTCACATACACCGCAACTTCCAGCGAACTTCCAACTTTCTTGTCAGCACGCAAAGGTTCAATTGCACGTGTGACAACTTCTCTTACTTTTAGAATTTTTGAAAAATCTTCTTCAAGTTTTGGATTATTCCACTTAGCATTAGCCTTTGGCCAATCAGATAATAATATACTTATCAAACCGCCTTTTTGACATTCCGGAACGCTCATCCAGATATCTTCTGCCTGATGAGGCATAACAGGAACAAGTATTCTCACTAATGTCTGCAATATTTCATAAAGAACTGTCTGACAAGCACGGCGTGAAAGTGATTTTTTACCGGCTGTATACAATCTGTCTTTCACAATATCAAGATAGAAAGAACTTAAATCTACTGCTGCAAAGTTTTGCAGTTGTTGAAAATACTTATAAAATTCATAATTATCAAATGCTTCTGTCACACTTTCTATCAATTGATTAAGTTTATGCAGAGCGAATTTGTCAATTGCTTTCAAATCCTCATATTGAACATAATCTTTCTCTGGATCAAAATCAAAAAGGTTACCAACCAAAAATCTTGAGGTGTTTCTGGTTTTCTTAAAGATTTCTGCCAGTTGTTTAATTATATTATTACCGATTTTAGTATCGTTTCTGTAATCTACAGAAGCCGCCCAGAGTCTCAAAATATCAGCCCCGTAAGTTTTAATAATTTCATCAGGTCTAATATAATTTCCTAAAGATTTAGACATCTTGCGTCCGTCTTCTCCAAACACAAAACCGTGAGTAAGAACTGTTTTATAAGGCGCAATTCCCTGAGTTGCGATTGATGTAAGCAATGAAGACTGGAACCAGCCTCTGTGTTGGTCAGATCCTTCAAGATACATATCAACCGGAGTTGTACCAAGTACATCAGAACGTTTGTTAACAACAGCACGCCATGTTATACCTGAATCAAACCAGACATCCATAATATCATTTTCTTTTCTAAAATGATTTTTGCCGCATTTAGGACACTTAAACCCTTGCGGCAAAAGCTCTTCTGCAGAATATTTTACCCAGGCGTCAGAACTTTCTTTTTCAAAGATTTTAGCAACATTTTCAATTGTTTCATCACTAACAATCACTTCGCCACAGTCTTCGCAGTAGAATACAGGAATAGGAACTCCCCATGCCCTCTGGCGGGAAATACACCAGTCAGTACGTCCTGCAACCATATTTGAAATTCTTGCTTCACCACCTGAAGGAATCCATTTTACTCCTTTGATAGCTTCAAGTGTTTTATCTCTGAATTTATCAACTTTTACAAACCATTGCGGTGTTGCCCTGTAAATTACAGGATTTTTACATCTCCAGCAATGCGGATAACTGTGGTTAATATCTTGAGCTTTTAACAATGCACCGCAATTTTTAAGTTTTTCAATTACAACTGCATTGCCTTTGTAATATGGAAGTCCTTCCAAATCCTTATCCTGAACAGCTTCTGTCCAAACACCTCTGTTATCAAGCGGCGAAAATACTTCAATACCGTATTTACAACCAACCTCGTAGTCTTCAAGCCCGTGTCCGGGTGCTGTATGAACAGAGCCTGTACCAGCATCAAGAGTTACGTGCTCTCCAAGAATTATTGGAGATTTTCTGTCAACGAGCGGATGTTTAGTATTTAAAAGTTCTAAATCAGCGCCAACACAAGTTCCTAAAACTTTAATATCTTTTTCATCCCATTCAACATCTTTCAAAAAGTTTTCTAAAAGACCTTGAGCAACAACATAAGTATCGCCATTATATTCAAAGAATGTATATTCAAATTTAGGGTGCATACTTATAGCCATATTAGAAGGAATTGTCCAAGGAGTTGTTGTCCAGATGACTGCATAAACAGATGATGATTGAAGCTTGAAACGTGAAACAATTTTTTCTGTACTTTCTTCATCAAATTTAAATCTTACATAAATTGAAGTAGAAGTATGATCAGCGTATTCAACCTCAGCCTCAGCAAGGGCAGTTTCACAGGAAGCGCACCAATATACAGGTTTTAAGCCTTTTTCAATGTAACCTTTTTTGTACATTTCGCCGAAAACTCTAACCTGTTCAGCTTCAAAATCAGGATTAATCGTAAGATAAGGATTCTCCCAATCTCCAAGAACGCCCAAACGTTTAAATTCAGCTTCTTGCCCTTTTAGGTTTTTATGTGCGAATTCTCTGCATTTTGCTCTTAATTCAGCAGAAGTTAAAGCACTTCTGCCGCCTTTAATATTTTTTACAACAGCATTTTCAATAGGAAGTCCATGCCCGTCATAGCCAGGTACGTAAGGTGTATAAAAACCTGATTGAGCTTTATATTTTAATAAAATATCTTTAAGAATTTTGTTTAAAGCAGTACCAACGTGAATTTTTTCAGAACTCAAATATGGAGGCCCATCATGGAGAATAAATTTATTTGTCTTGTCACGCTGCGAAATAATTTTGTCATAAATATTATTTTCTTCCCAGAACTTTTGAATTTCCGGTTCTCTAACAGCAGCGTTTGCTCTCATTGCAAGTGTGGTCTGCGGCAAATTCAAAGTATCTTTATACTCAACTTTTGTACCTGTTTCATTAGTCATATTTATATTCCCTCATAAATTTAATTAATGTTTTTATTATTAAAGATTGCTATCGGAACTTCTGTGCAAAATATCATCTCTAAGATGTTGAATATCGTTTCCGATGCTTTCTTCTTTAGACTGTTTCACAAATTCGTTCATTTTATCATAATCGAACTGATTTTCCCAGCGGGCTATAACTACAGTAGCCACACAGTTTCCAATCAAATTAACAGTAGTTCTTCCCATATCAAGAATTTGATCAATACCTAGTAAAATTGCAACTCCAAGTATCGGAATATTAAAACTTGCAAGAGTTCCAGCAAGAACGATTAACGAAGCTCTCGGAACACCTGCAACTCCCTTACTTGTAAGCATGAGTGCAAGCATTATAATAATCTGCTGATTTAAGTCAAGATGAATTCCAACGAGCTGTGAAGAAAATAAAACACCCATTGCAAGATACAGCGTACTACCGTCGAGATTAAATGTATAACCAGTCGGCATAACAAATCCCACAATAGTTTTTGGCACTCCAAAGCGTTCCATAATTTCCATAGCCTTTGGAAACGCAGCTTCGGAACTTGCTGTTGTAAATGTTAATAAAGCAGGTTCCTGCAATGCTCTTATTAAATCTCTGAATGATATTTTAACGATTTTACATACAATAATTAAAACCAGCAGAACAAAAATGGCTAATGCGACATATAATGCAACAATTACTTTACAATAGTTCTTTAATACAGCCAAACCGTTTGCCCCTACAGTAGACGCAATTGCCCCGAATATACCTAAAGGTGCAAAATACATAACATATTCTGTAAATTTAAACATAATCTGCGAAATAGAGTTAAAAAAGTTGACAACAGGTTTAGCTTTATCCCCGACAGCGATCATTGCAAGTGCAAAGAATATTGCAAACACTACTATTTGAAGCAAATTTCCCTGAGACATAGCGTCAAAAATACTTGTCGGGAATATATTAACTATCATCTCGCTTACTGATGTATGAGCATGTGATGCGGCTATAAGCCCTGCTTCCTGCATACGCAGTGCATGTTCGCTTGTTCCGCTTACAAAGCCAATTCCTGGCTTGAACAAATTAGCCATAGACAAACCAATTATCAAAGCAAGAGTTGTAACTACTTCAAAATAAATAATTGTTTTAAGCCCTATTTTGCCTAAACTTTTAACATCACCGTGGCCTGAAATTCCAACAACAAGTGTTGCAAACAACAATGGGGCAATAATCATCTTAACCATTCTAAGAAAAATTATTGCAAACGGGCGCATCTTAACCGCAAAATCAGGGGCAAAATGACCAACTATAATTCCCAAAATCAGGGCTATAAATATTAAGGCTGTTAACTTTGAGTGTTTCAATATATCTACCTCGAACAATATTATATTACAAACATGAAACTCTCGACAGACTCAAAAAAAATTTGTAACATAACGGCAACAAAGCATATTAGATTTGCCTATTTATTTTAAGAATTTAATTGGTAACATTTGTAAATTAAAAGATATAATTTTCCTTGCCATAATTTTTATGGTTGATGTAAAATAAAGAAACAGTCATGCTTTTGTCATGATTTTTAAAAAGGGGATATAATCACTACATAATTAATACAAACGGAGGTTAATGTGACAGACTCAAACACCACATGTATGGAAAAATTAGATTTGGCGGAAAACGCAATTAAGGTTCTTGAAAAAAGATATCTTAAAAGAGATAAAGATGGAAATTGTATAGAAACTCCTGCTGATATGTTTATGCGTGTTGCAAAAACTATTGCGGAAGGAGATTTAAAATTCGGCAAATCACAATCAGATGTTGATAAATTAACTCAAAGATTTTATAAAACAATTACAAATAGATACTTTATGCCAAACTCACCGACTTTGATGAATGCAGGCAGAGAATTAGGTCAACTGGCAGCTTGCTTTGTACTTCCTGTAGAAGATTCTCTGGAAGGAATTTTTGAAACAGTAAAAAATACTGCATTAATCCACAAATCAGGCGGCGGTACTGGTTTTTCTTTCTCAAGATTAAGACCAAAAAATAGCGTTGTTAGATCTACCATGGGCGTATCTTCAGGGCCTGTTTCTTTTATGGAAGTATTCAACGCTGCAACAGAAGCAGTTAAACAAGGCGGAACAAGACGCGGCGCGAATATGGGTATTTTAAGAGTTGACCACCCGGATATTTTAGACTTTATTAACTGCAAAGCTGATAATAATAAATTAAATAACTTTAATATTTCTGTAGCCATTACAGATAAATTTATGGAAGCTTTGAAAAACGGCACAGATTACGAACTTATTAACCCGCAAAATAACACAGTTGCAGGTAAATTAAGCGCTAAAAAAGTATTTGATATGATTGTAGACGGCGCCTGGAGAAACGGTGAACCAGGAATTATCTTCATTGACAAAATGAATGCCGATAACCCGACACCTTTAATTGGACAAATCGAATCAACAAATCCTTGCGGAGAAGTTCCGTTACTTGCCTATGAAGCTTGTAATTTGGGCTCAATTAACCTTGGCAGAATGGTAGAAAATGGCGTTATCAACTGGGATTTACTTGCTGAAACTACAAGAACAGCAATAAGATTCCTGGATAATGTAATTGCCGTAAACAACTACCCATTACCGCAAATATCAGAAATGGTTCAAAATAACAGAAAAATCGGCTTAGGTGTAATGGGCTGGGCTGATATGCTTATGAAATTAGGTATTTCATACGCATCAGAAGAAGGAACAAAATTAGCCGGTCAGGTTATGGAATTCATTGACTACGAATCAAAATGTGAATCAATTGAACTTTCTAAAGAAAGAGGCCGTTTCAAAAACTTTACAGGCAGCGTTTACGAAAAACCAAATTACCTGTATAACAAATACAAAGGCAAATCAGCTGGAAAAATTTCCGATGAACAATGGAAGGAATTGGATGCAGAAATCGCAAAATTCGGTATAAGAAACGCAACAACAACATGTATTGCGCCAACTGGTACAATTTCAATGATAGCAAGCGCTTCTGGCGGTGTAGAACCTCTGTTTGGTCTTGTTTTCTCAAGATTAATTATGGATGGAACTGAAATGCTTGAAGTTAATCCGATATTCAAGGATTACGCAATAGAACACGGTTTCTATTCTGAAAAATTGATGAAAGAAATTGCGACAACAGGTTCTGTAGCGCATGTTGAAGGAGTTCCTGCTGATGCTAAAAGAATTTTTGTAACAGCGCATGATGTTTCTCCTTATTGGCACGTAAAAATGCAGGCTGCATTCCAGCTTCATACTGATAACGCTGTGTCTAAAACAGTTAACTTTGAAGAACATGCAACACGCAAAGATATTGAGGAAGCATATATTCTTGCTTACGAAAATAACTTGAAAGGTATAACTGTTTACAGAAACAATTCTCGTCAATTCCAGCCAATGAATTTGGACGATAAGAAAAAAGCTGAAGAAGCTAAAGTAGAAGAAACAGTCGTTGAGGAGACAGCAGAAGAACCAACAGGCGAAATTAAAACAGTAAAATGTCCTGAATGCGGAAACGAAATTCAAATGGCAGAAGGATGCTTTATCTGTCTAAAATGCGGTTATTCAGGTTGTTCATAATACATAATTCAAATGAAAATCACCTCTGCTTATTGCAACGGAGGTGATTTTTTTATACAATAATTTTGTAAGATAAAAAGGATAAAATGCAAACACTGGAAGAAAAAATATCAAAAGTTGTAAAAACAACAAATTTACAACACATAGCAATAATAATGGACGGTAACCGCCGCTGGGCTAAAGAGAAAAATTTACCCTCAGCTTTCGGGCATAAAAAAGGCGTTGATGCACTGAAAACGACTTTACGTGCGTGCAACGATTTCGGTATAAAATATCTCACGGTTTACGCTTTTTCGACTGAAAATTGGAATAGAAAACAGGAAGAAGTTGATTTTTTGATGGATTTGTTTGCAAAGACATTAAAAAATGAGCTTTCAGAAATGCACAAAGAAAATGTCGTAATCAATTTTATTGGCGACTTAGATAAACTTAATCCAAAATTACAAGAAATATTACATAACGCGGTAGAGGTTACCAAAAATAACACTGGAGTACGTTTTCAAATTGCCTTCAATTATGGTTCAAGGCTGGAAATTTTGCAGGCAGTCCAAAATATTGCAAAACAGGTTCAAAACGGGGCAATCAAACCGGAAAATATTACAGAACAAACGATTTCTGACAATCTCTATACAAAAAATATTCCGGATCCGGATCTATTGATCAGGACTAGCGGAGAAAAACGGATTTCGAATTATCTTTTATGGCAGATAGCGTATTCAGAAATTTATGTAACAGACCAGTATTGGCCTGATTTTGATAGAACATCACTTGCAAGAGCAGTGGAAGAGTATCACAATAGAAACAGAAGGTTCGGTAAATAATGAAAATAGTTTTTGCAACAGGAAATCCTCACAAAGTAGAAGAATTAAAAGCAATAGCCGCAAGCATGGGGCGCGATGATATAGAATTTGTACTTCCGCCAAAAGACTTTAACCCTGTAGAAGACGGCGAAACTTTTGAAGAGAATTCGTTTATAAAGGCAAAAGAGGCAAATCGTTTAACAAAAATGATATCACTTGCAGATGATTCCGGCTTGTGTGTAGAGGCATTGGATAATGGTCCGGGGATACATTCTGCACGTTATGCGGATAGCGCACAAGCACGAATTGACAAACTTTTGAAAGCGATAAATACAAACAAAAACCGTAAGGCAAAATTTGTCTGCGCAATGACACTTTTAGATGAAAAGGGGCATATAATATTCCAAACGCGCGGAGAATGCCATGGAAAAATTGCTAAAAAACAAGCAGGCACACACGGATTTGGTTATGACCCGATATTTATTGTTGAGAATACCCAAAAGACAATGGCAGAATTAAGCGAAAAAGATAAGAACGAAATATCACATCGCGGAAATGCATTAAGAAAGGTTTTACACTTTTTAAGTACGGCTAACTAAATAGGCAGCACTTGACAAAAAGAAAAAAATCGGAAATAATATAAGAACAGGGTGGCAGTTTACCAGACTGCCGGATACTCTTAGAAGACTATACGGTTCTTATCTATTCAGGTAAGAGCCGTTTTTTAATATGTACAAAATCAAGAAAAGTTTATATAGTTGGGCAAGTATGCCCAACCTACAACTCTAAAATAATTCAGTTTTATATAGTTGGGCAGGTATGCCCAACCTACAAGCTCTCCCTAGGAGAGGGGATAAGATTTTTAAAATCTCTCGAACATTGGCACAGGTATCTACGTGCGTAACACCCAGCACCAAAATCTTTAAAGCCCTCGAACATTGGCGCAAGTATCTACGTGCGTAGCACAAGAAAAGGACCGGCGTGAAAAGATTTCCGGTCCGTAATGATTTTTTGATACTTGATAGAACGTTTCGGTTCGTTCTATGTTCGATATATTGCTATATCGTCTCTGTTCATGAGATTTTTATTTTCCGTATAAAACGGCTCTTGCAGCTGCTGTTGCAGGAACGATAGTTTGATCATAAAATTCTACTGGATATACATCGGTTGGGTTTGTAACTTCACAAGTTTCACCACTTGTTCCATTCTGACATTCTACAACCTTATTAGGAGCTTTTTCCCCATTAACATCAATAAATCCAGTGCATTTATTTGTGGAGGTTCCATCTGCACTTTTTGTTTTGTCGTCAGTACAATTAGCTGCGTTATTATCATAGTTAAATGCTATACCATCATTAAAAAATAAAGTATAATTAGAACTAGTATCTATTGGCTTACCATCCTCTGTAATTGTATAACCAAAACCTGCAGTAGATGTTTTTACAACATTCATTCTCTCATTTAACATTCTCCATACAGTATAATCATTTTTAGTATTACCAGTTCCAGCAGTAACATCAGCAAAGTTGTAGTCATCCAAAGCAACGTTCAAAGTAACTGCTTGTGATAGTGCAGACAAAGCTTTTTTATAAGCAGCTTTGTACTGAGCACCTTGTGTTGAGTTCATCAATGACGGCATTGTCATTGCTGCAACCACGCCGATAATACCTAGTGTGATTAACACTTCTGCTAGTGTAAACGCACCTCTTCCTAAACTCTTGTTTGATAATTTCATAAATTTCCACCTTTCTATATTGTTCACATGTTTAGTATACGATATTTATATCAATTTGTCAATATAATTGATATATATATCATTATAAATAAATTAGGTTGTATCTATACTTTTATTGAGGTTATTATGGATATAACAAAAGAAATCATCGGCAAAAAAATTAAGCAAATCCGCATAGAAAAAGGATTTTCGCAGGAAAAACTTTCTGAAAAAATCGATATTTCACCCCGCCAGATGTGCACAATTGAAAATGGAAATTCATATCCGTCAATAGAAACATTTGTAAAGATTTCTAAAATTCTTGAAATAGATATCAATAATTTCTTTAACATTACCCCGGGAAAAAATAACAAATTGAGAGAAGAAATTTACACGCTTTTACAGATTTCCTCCGAAAAAGAGCTATATTTAATAAAAGACTTAATCATAGCGGTTTATAACAATAGAAAGTAATTATGTTGCAAACACAACATATATAATTTTCTATTAGCAACCTAGTTAATCTTGTTGTACAAGGGTTTTAGTCTTGTTAACGAATATTAAGCTTTTGACAGTTCTCGTATTTATAATAATATGGGAATAAGACACATAATTTAGATAAGGGAGAGAAAATGAAAAAAACTATAATTATAATTCTATCTGTAATCATTGCTGCTATTGCTCTGAGGTATGGAATTTCAATATTCGGACAAATAATGCAAACAAAAGCAATGAAAAATAAACCTCTCCCGAGTGTTTGCGTGGAAGAAATTCAAGAAAAAAGCGTTATCAGAAACTTTGAAGCCCCGGGAAGAGTAATGTCTAAATATCGAGTTGATGTTATGGCTCGTATTTCCGGATACTTACAAAAAAGCTACTTTAAAGAAGGCGATAATATAAAACAAGGCCAGGTACTATTTTTAATCGAACCAACTGAATACAGAAACAATGCAAATGTGGCTGCGGCTAACGTTAAAAACTTAAAAGCACAATTAGTTTATGCAGAAAAGCAACTTGCACGTTCATCTGAACTTGTTAAAAAAGACTATATTGCACGTTCGCAGTACGATCAAATGCTCTCACAGAGAGATTCTTTGAAAGCACAGCTTGCTTCAGCTCAAGCGCAGTACAATGATGCCCAAAGAAACTTGAGTTACACAATGGTAAAATCTCCGGTTAACGGAAAAGTGGGGATAATTAATGTTACTGTCGGGAACTATGTAACTCCAACTTCAGGAGCTTTGACAACAATTAACAGCACAGATCCGATTTATGTAACCTTCCCACTGGATTCAAGAGATTTTGCCTCACTTGCGGCTTCCGACAAATCTAATAACAAAAATAGAAAAGTAGAATTAATCCTTGCAAGCAATACAAAATATTCTATCACCGGTGTACAAGACTTTCAGGATAACAAAGTTGACCAGTCTACAGGTACCGTAACATTGAGGGCAACTTTTAAAAATCCAAATAACGAGCTTATTCACGGGGAATTTGTAACCGTAAAATTATATGCAAATAACCCTGTTATGGTTCCGATTGCTCCTATCACCGCTGTTATGGAAAATCAAGCCGGCAAATACGTTTATAAATTAGATGAAAATGACCTGCCGCAGCTTGTTTACGTAAAAACAAGCGGTCAAAGCGGAGATAATTGGATTATCTCAGAAGGTTTGCAAAAAGGAGACAGAATTCTGACAGAAGGCTTACAAAAAGTTACTCCGGGCAAAGCTGTTAATATAATTTCTCCGGAAGAAATGGAAAAATTAAAAAAAGACCAGCAGACTACTGATAAAAAATAATAAATAAATATATATATAAAATAATAGGGATATGATTAAATGAACGAAAAATCGGGAAACTTATTTATAAAACGACCAAAACTGGCAATTGTAATATCTTTAGCTATTATGCTTGCCGGAATTTTGATGGTAAATACATTACCGCTAGAAGAATATCCGTCAATTACCCCGCCGCAGGTTGTTGTAACTGCAACTTATGCAGGCGCAAGTTCTGACGTTGTTGAGGATACAATTGCAGCCCCGGTTGAAGCGCAATTGAACGGGGTTGAAGATATGATTTACATGTCTTCCCAATCGCAAAACGGGCAGTATCAGTTGACTTTATACTTTGAAATCGGTTCTGATCCTGATATGGCTGTTGTTAACGTTCAAAACCAGCTCCAGCTTGTTACCCCGCGTCTTCCGGAAGAAGTTAAAAGATATGGTTTGACCGTTAGAAAATCTACAGGAGGTCCCGGTATCCTGATGATTTCCGTAAACTCCCCGACTAACACATACGACTCTTTATACATCGCGAACTACGCTTCTATTTATATTAAAGACGAACTTGCACGTATTAAGGGTGTTGGTAAAGTTGCTGTATTTGGTTCAACCGATTATTCTATGAGAATATGGCTTGACGCTGATAAAATGGCCAATTTAGGAGTTTCCGTAAGCGAGGTTAACGCCGCAATTCAGGCACAGAATACGCAGGTTCCGGCTGGAGATTTAGGCGTCGAACCAATGAAAAATAAACAGATGATCAAACTTACTATGAGAACAAAAGGTCGTCTGCAAAATCCAGAAGAATTTGAAAATATTATTATTCGTTCAAAACCAGACGGCTCACAAATTAAGCTTAAAGATATTGCAAGAGTTGAATTAGGAGCCGAAAGTTACTCTTTCTTCTCCCGTATAGGCGGTAGAGATTCTGCAATTATATCAATTACTCAATTACCTGAAGCAAATGCGATTGACCTTTCTAATAAAATCCGCAAAAAAATGGAAGAATTAAGCAAAGGTTTTCCGCAAGGTATAGAATACAAAATTCAACGTGATGAAACTTTATTCGTACGTGAATCTATTAAAGAAGTTATCAACGCAATCGCACTTGCAATTGCTCTCGTTGGTGTTGTAACATATATGTTCCTCGGAACTGCAAGAGCTGCGTTTATTCCTTTCTGCGCAATACCAGTTTCTTTAATTGGTGTATTCATTTTTATGAGTATTTTCGGTTTCTCTATAAACCTGCTAATCCTCTTTGCTCTTGTACTTGCTGTAGGATTGGTTGTAGACGACGCAATCGTTGTTCTTGAAAATACGCAAAGACATATTCAGGAAGGAAAAAATCCGAAAGATGCTGCAGAAATTACAATGGAAGAAGTTTTCGGCGCTGTTATGGCAACTTCCCTTGTACTTATGGCTGTATTTGTTCCAGTATCATTTATGTCAGGGATTACAGGGCAAATGTTCAGACAGTTCGCACTCTGTATTGCGTCATCAATCGGTTTGTCCACAGTTGTTGCCCTGACTCTTGCACCGGCACTTTGCTCTATGATTTTGAAAGACGGTACAGAAAAAGCAGACTTTGAATTTATTCAAAAATTCGACGATTGGTTTAACAATGTAAGAGATAATTATCTAAAAGGTGCAGAAATCTTTATTGATTCGCCAAAACTCACAATGGCGGCATTCTCGATTATTGTAGTATTTATCTTATTTATGTTCCACATAATACCAAAAGGCTTCCTGCCTACAGAAGATAAAGGTGCTATATTTACACAAATTCAATTGCCGGACGGGTCTTCTGCCTCAAGAACAGACCTTGTGGCACAGGAGATTGAAGATAGATTATTACAAATTGACGGTGTTAAAAATACAATTACACTAGTAGGCTTCTCCGGCGAAAATACTGCCTTAATCGTTTCTGAACTAAAAGAGTGGAGTGAACGTAAATCTAAAGCCTTATCATTAGACAGTATAATGGAAAGAGTTCAAGAAGAATTCGCCAACTATCCGTCAGCGACAGTAGCGTCATTCTCACCTCCATCAATCTCAGGTCTTGGTAACTTCGGCGGTTTTGAATATCAACTGCTCGACAAAGGTAACAGAACACCGCAAGAGTTATATACAGAAGCTCAAAAACTAATCGCTGCAGCAAACAAAAGTTCAGCGTTCCAGCTAGTATATACTTCATTTACAGCAAACCTTCCTCAATTAATGATAAACGTCAACGCTGACAAAGCTCTGGCTCAAGGTGTTGATATTTCAGAAATTTATAATGCACTCTCAGGCTATTTTGGAAAATCTTACGTAAATGACTTTAACAAATACGGACGTGTATACCGTGTATATTTACAGGCAGATTCTGTTTATAGAGAAAAACCTGGTGATATAGATAAAATTTATGTAAAAAATACCACAGGCAAAATGGTACCACTATCAGCGGTCGTTGATGTCAAAAACGTAGTAGGCCCTTACAGTTTGACTCGATATAACATGTATCCTGCAATTACTGTAAACGGAACAGCCAGAACAGGTGTAAGTTCAGGTCAAGCAATGGAAGAAATGGAAAGAATTTCAAGCGAAGTTCTGCCAAAAGATATGGGTTATTCCTGGTCAGGAAGTTCATTGCAGGAAAAAGAATCCTCAGGACAAATTGGTCCAATTCTTGCAATGTCACTGGTATTTGTATACTTATTCTTAGTAGGGTTATACGAAAGCTGGACATTGCCGATAGCAGTATTGCTTGTATCACCGATAGCACTTGTTGGAGCCTTGTTCTTCCAGTATGTAGCCGGTTATTCACTGGATTTGTACTCACAGATCGGTCTTGTAATGTTAATTGGTTTATCAACCAAGCAGGCAATTTTGATTATAGAATTTGCTAAAGATGCCCATGAAGCAGGAATGGGAATAAAAGAAGCCGCAATGCAAGCCGCGAAACTGAGATTCAGGGCTGTAATGATGACAAATATAGCATTTATCTTAGGTTTATTGCCGCTTGTATTTGCACACGGTGCAGGTGCTGCAAGCCGTCACTCTGTTGGTATGACAGTATTTGGAGGTATGATGGCTGTGGCATTCATAGGAACATTCCTTGTTCCGGCATTCTATGTAATTGTAGAAGACTTAAAAGTAATGACACGAAAATTAAACAAAAAATATAATCACCATAAGGATAATTAAATGTTAAAGAAAATAATATCGTTATGTTTAATACTCGGAATAAGCTCTGCACAATCATTTGCCGCAGACACTCCTGAAATCGGGAATAAAGTAAATGATAAGGAATACCCGAAAGCAGAAGCAGTATTACCAAAACCAAAATCTAACGATGAAGATGCGGATTTTGTTATAGAAGGCGGAATTGAAAAAAATATTGATATGACACTTGAAAAATGCATTGAACTTGCTTTAGGCAACAATCCGCAAATAAATTCAGCCTTCCACGATATTTTGGCCTCAGATTCAAGAATTAAACAGGTCTGGTCAAATTACTTTCCTCAAGTAAGCTGGCAGACAGGTTATACAAGAATTCGACAACTGCAATTGTCAGACGCATTAGGGCAAAATTTGCAATTTAATTATTTTATCCTTGGTCAAATTACATTGCAGCAAATGTTATACGACTTTGGTGTAACCCAAAATCAGGCAACAATCAAAAGATTGGATTACGAAGCATATAAAACAACCCTTGGTGCAACGATTAACGATGTAATTTATCAGACAAAAGACGCCTACTTCAATCTTCTTTTCGCATTCGAAAATAAAAAAGTTGCAGAAGATACAGTTAATAAGTTCGAAATGTTCTACAATCAAGCAAAAGCCTTTTACGAAATAGGTATGAACCCTAAAGTAGACGTTACAATTGCTGAAGTAAACTTAAGTAATGCCAAATTACAATTAATTCAGGCAGACAATGCTGTTAACCTTGCTGTTGCGAAATTAAATAACATAATGGGAGTTCCTTTTATTGACAAATACAATGTCCAAGAACGACTTACATACCATCCGGTAAGTATTACTTTTAACAAAGCAATAGAAATTGCAAGAGAAGCAAGACCTGAACTAAAATTAGCAGAATTAAAAGTAGAAAGTGCTAACCAGACACTTAAACTTGTAAAAAAATCCTATTTCCCGACATTATCAATAGAAGGACAGTTACAAATAGGTGGTAAAAGCTGGACAAGTAACCATGGTTACAACCTAGGCGGATATTTAAATTTTCCGACAGTAAACGGAATGCTTATAAAAAACGAAATTCAAGAAGCAAGATATCTGTATGACAAAGAACTTGCAAATGCAAAGAATACACAAAACCAGATTTATCTTGAAATCCAAAATGCCTTCCTAACTCTACAGGAAAAACAAAACCAGATGCCTGTGGCCTTATTACAAGTAAAACAAGCTAAAGAAAACTATGAACTATCCTACGGCAGATACCGTGTTGGAGAAGCTAACCCGACAGAACTTAAAGACGCACAGATTAATTACCAACAAGCTCAACTAAATTATTACAACGCGCTTTATCAGTATAATTCAGCAAAAGCTCAGCTTGAAAAATCAATAGGTAAAAACCTTGCTCCTGAAACTGAAGACATAGTTGAATTAGAAGATACTGCAAAGAAATAAGGTAATTGTTAATAAATCTTAATAATAGCTGTTCAAAAAAAGCAATTTTTTCGAACAGCTATACTTTATATATATGTAAGAGATATTTAAAGAAAAGAAAATAAGAGAGAAAGCGAGCAAAAGAAAATGGCAGCAACAAAAGAAAAAAATAGCGGTCAATTTGGTACATTCGTTAGAAGTCAGATAAATAAGAAAAATGAAAATGGTTTA
>CALURL010000020.1 GCA_944323155.1 Candidatus Gastranaerophilales bacterium | reverse complement strand
TACATGTATTGGAAGCAGAGGAATCGCAGGTCTTCATTACACAACTGCCGTTGACTAAGTTATAATCACTTGAGCAGCCGGAACATTTGCCGGTACAGGCATCACAGTTGGTACAGCCGGTGCCGCAACTTTTATTACACTCGCCGCAGCTGCCATCTTTCAACTCATAGCCACCACTACACGCGCGGCATTTTCCGGTACAAGTGTCGCAGTCTGCACAGTTACTGCCGCAGCTCTTGTTACAGTCTTGTACACAGCTATTGCCGGATAAGTGGTAACCGCTTTTGCACGCACGGCATTTACCAGTACATTTGTTACAGTTTGCACAGTTACTGTCACAGGTTTTGTTACAGGGCTCACAAGTATTGCCGATAACTGTAGTACCATCCAGGTGATAACCGCTTTCACAAGCAGTACAAAATCCAGTACACTTATCACACTGTGTACAATGTGCTGCACATTTCCCATCACAAGGTACACAGGTTGGATGCTTAATAGTCTTAGAAATACCATAACCACTTTTACAAGTACAAGTACAACTTGTTCCATTAGAACTCCAAGTTCCACCGGAATCGCTACAAGCAACCTGATTCATCTGCCCAACGCAATCTGCTCCACTCAAAGTAACTGAACTATTACCAGAGTCACCAGCCTGTACTGGCAATGCAATTTTATCAAAAACACTCAAAAGATTATTTTTGTAGGAATTATATATCTTATTATATAGATTTGCTATTCTTATACCAACTGGTGTTCTACTAGCAGACTTCATATTGTCTTTTAGTTGAGGGATTTCTATATAATCGTTTTTGACGTTATATAACTTCATTCCGTTACGCAAAACAATATCAGGGGTTACACCGGAAAAGTCGCCTGATGCTACAGCTTGAGCAATTGTTGATTTGTTATTCCCGCTGCAATTTGCGCTTTGAACATTCACATACTCCTCGATTGCGCTGCAGAAGTCATTACCAGCCGTCGGCAAAGTCACAGAAATTGATTCACAAGTACAACTCAATTTATTAAATGCATAACCATTTGGGCACTCTTTTACTGTACAACCGCCTGGATAGGTTTCCAAATTGTTTTTCTTGATTGTATACGCATTGCTTATTAAAGTAGCAGAAACAGTGTTTAATGTTTCGTAAGCAGCGTAATAAGTGATATTAACGACTTTATCTATTTTGGTTCGGGTTATCTTTATACAAACTCCTGCAACTACAGCAATAATCAACATAACGATGATTACTTCGGATAACGTAAATCCTAACAACCGTCGAAACCCTTGAGAGACTAGGTTATTATCGCCCCCCCCCCGCTTAACTCACGTAAAAATCTCTTCATTTTCCCACCTTTCAATTTATGTGACATAGTACTTGTTATTATAAAAAATTTCTTTTTATCTTGGTAGTACCTCACACGTCACAATGAATAAAAGAATATTCCGCAAGAGGCGCGAAAAAAAAGTAAGTTTCATTTGTTGGGAAAGTTTCATTGTTGAACAGGTATGCCCTACCGACAATTCCCCCTTGGAGAGGGGATATAGTTTATTTTTATTACATTTATTTACAATTATGGATATTTTTAAAGCTTTTATCTAAAATGAATTTTATAAGAAAGGGTATTTATGGAATTAATTTTAGATATTTTATACATTTATGTAGCTGTTTATTCAATTTATTTTCTGGCTCTGGCTATCAGAAATCTTAACGACAGACCGTTTAAAATAGAAAAAAGATACGCGCAGCATGAAGATAAAGATAATCTCGCTGTTGTTATTTATTCTCATAACAATAAGATTACACTTTCTAATTTGATTAATGAAATTAAAATGCAGGATTATCCGATTGACAACTTCAAAGTCTTTGTAATCCTTGATAACTGTCAGGATGGTTCTGAAAAGTTGTTCGAGCAGGAAACTCCTTTAATCAGCGTTATTAACATTAAAGATGTTGGAACTATAGGAAAAGATCAAGCGATTTCAATACTTTTGGAACGATTATGCAAAGATCAGACAATAGATTCTTATGTATTTATAGACGGCGACAGAAGTATTCCAACGGATTTCCTTTCTACTGTTAACGCAGCTTTAACACAGCACAGCGTACTCAGCGGGGAAACTTTAATGGTTACTGATAATCTCGGCCCTGTTGACAAAATTAAAGCAGCTTATCAAAAATACCACATGAACTTTTTACGTCAGGCAAGGTCACTATTCGGGCTTGCTGCAAGAGCTGATTCCGGCGTGTTCATTATTAAAAAAGATATTGTTGATGAAATTGGATCTGTTGACTTTAAAGACATTAACTCTGAACTTAAATACAGCATGCTTTTATCTAAAATTAAATTTCCATGCACGTATAATCCAAATATTCAAACATTCGTTGACACTGCAAATTATGAGTTCAAAAGTCCCAGATTATCTGCAAGAATTGACCTGTTTAAAAATTGTTTTACTCAAATCTGGTCTAAAAATTTCGTCTTTGCAGAACACACTCTTTCGCTTTTGTACCCGAATATATGGCTTATTTTAATAACTTATGCCTGCGTATTAAAGCATTCTTATAGATATTACTTTTTTGTAGATTTCAAAATAGTTTTATTCACCTTCCTGATAATGCTTGTCGGATTTGGCATAAGCCTTGTTAATGCAAAATTAAACGCAAAAGAAATCGGGCTTTTATTCTTATATCCGATTTATTCGCTTTGCCATATTATCAAAAACTTACCACCAATCAGAGCTATCAGAAATAAAATCTTAAACAGAGAAGAGCTGCCTGAAGGTACTGAAAAACTTGCAATAGAAGCTTTTGTCGTATGCAACAACAGAGAACTCCCGTGCAGGTTAGAATTTATCTCTGAAAGCGGATTGGCTAAAGTTAAATTTATGTATAAAAACAAAAAATTTGTAACAGCAAAACATTTAAGAATGATTGACGCTTTGCAGGAACTCAAACTTAAATTAAATGATTATGGATTTGTTATAAAAATATGCGACTGCTGTAAAAACTTTACATCCTGCGTGGACGGGTCTACAAATATGCTGAAAGGTTTTTGTAATGTATCTTATCCGAGCCCGTCTGTTAAGGAACCTAAACCAACTTTGATTTGGAACTCTTGTAATGATTTCTCTGCAGCACCTGTTCATAATTTTATAGAAGATATGGCGTCTGAAATTAAAGAATAAGATTTTCAGGCAAGATTTCATTCAGCATATAAAATGAACCGCAAATGATTGTTAAAGTATTGTCTTTAGCCTGCAGTTCGTCAAGAGATTTAAAAGTATGAGAAGGATATTCACAAGACTCCTGCAATTCCTCAACAGTGCAGGAGTTTTTGTTATTAAAGTGATAAAAATAAATCTCATCACCTTTTGAAAATAAAATTTCCATCATTTGTTTATAATCCTTGTTTCGCAGACAGCCAAATACAAAACGTCTGAACATTTGCGGGAAATAAAAATCTAAACTTTCACGCAGTGCCAATGCTCCATTAGGGTTATGTGAAGCATCTATAATTAAATTTTTATCCTTGATATACTGAAATCTGCAAGGATGTTTGACAGATTTTAGACCTTCTTGAATTGTACTTTCTGAGATTTTTGGAAACACTTGCCTTACTGCAGCCAGTGCTAAAGACAAATTTTCCTGCTGGCAGACGCCTTTTAATGAAAGGTTTTCAGTATCTTCAAACGGAGCGACCATCAACAATAATGAATTACATTCATCAGCCTTGTCTCGAATAACCTCATATCCTTCTGATGTAATAACAGGACAATCAGGTTTTATTATGCCGGCTTTTTCAAATGCTATTTTTGATAAAGTATTTCCTAAGCGTTCTGTATGATCGTAATCAATATGAGTTATTATAGAACACAAATTTGATTTAATAACGTTTGTAGCATCAAATCTTCCGCCAAGCCCCGTTTCTAAAACAACAACATCAACCTTGCTATCCGCAAAATACTTAAACATAACAGCAGTTAAAATTTCAAATTCTGTGAGATGAATACTATTTTTATCCGCAATAGCACAAACTTCAAAAACGTATCTAGCAAAATCATCTTTTGAAATATCAACTCCATTAATCTTGATTCGTTCTGTATAATTAAATATATGAGGACTGGTATATAAACCGACAGTCATACCGGCTTTTTCAAGAATAGATGCAATAATTGCGCAGACAGAACCTTTTCCATTAGTTCCTGCAACGTGAATACACTGCAGCTTATCCTGAGGATTACCAAGCAAATTTAGGATTGATGAGATTCTCTCCAATCCTAAATTTATATAAAATTTCCCTTGAGAAGTTAATAATTTAACTGCATTATCATACGTTTTTTCCATTACTTAAAAGTAAATCAAAATAAAAACATAATCAAGTTACCACGGATAATCGTCTTTAATATCCCAGCCGTCTTTTTGAATTAAAGCTGCACATCCATACCCACGACCTGAATAATTTTTATTACAAGCTGCACATTTACTTATTCCAGGGCTTTACAAGGAATTTAACAGCACGCCCCGCAATATGCTCATGCATAGCCCATTCTATATCTTCTAAGCCAATAGTTTTGGTAATAAGTTTTTCTACTTCAACCTCTCCTGAGGCAATATAATCAAGTGCCATTCTAAAATATTTCGGCGTATGATGAAATACACTCATTAATCTTATATCGCCGTAATGCATTTTTGTTGTGTCTAAAGTAACTGTTGAGCCTGATTTACAACCGCCAAAGAAGTGAACAGTGCCACCTGGACGAACGCAAGAAAAAACTCTTTCCCAAATTTCAGGCAGCCCAACACATTCAACTGCGACATCAAGACCTCTGTGCTCTTCCGTATATTCTTTAAAGATTTTTTCAGGATTTTGATATTTTGTTAAGTCGACAATTTCATCGGCGTGAGCAAAATCTTCTGCGGCTTTTAATTTTATTGGATTACGTCCTGCAACAATTACGTTTGCGCCTTTAAGTTTAGCTAATCTGGCAAACATTAACCCGATAGGTCCAATACCAATTATCCCGACAGTTTGTCCGGGTTTAATTCCTGTTCTTTCAACACCGTGAACAACATTGGCTAAAGGCTCACAAAATGCAGCCTTGTCAAAGCTTAAATTATTAGGCAAAATAAGCATATTTTTTTTCACAATTCGTGCAGGAACTGTGATGTATTCAGCATAAGCGCCATTTAGCAAATCCAGATTTTCACAAAGATTATATTCTTCATGCCTGCAGAAAAAACATTCGCCGCATGGTGCAGAATTTGCCGCAACAACTCTATCTCCAACTTTAAAATTATCAACACCTTTTCCGACTTTTTCAATAATTCCTGCGAACTCATGCCCGAAACCTGACGGCACATTTTTTATCAACACAGGATGTCCGCGTCTGAATGTTTTTACATCAGTGCCGCAAGTTAATGCTGACATGACTTTTACAACAACTTCGCCTTCTTCAGGCGGTTTTATCATAACTTCTTCATATCTAATATCCTGTGGTCCGTAGTATTGAATCGCTTTCATTGTTTCACCTTTACATAAGCTTTCATTATTTTATTAGACATAGTATCATCAAAGGCTTTCATTATATCATCAAGATTATAAACAGTAGAAAGCCCTTTTACTTTAACCTTGCCCTGCTTTAATAAATCAAGAGAATATTTTAAATCACAAGGTGCCGGAGAATAACTGCCCAAAACAGTCAATTCCCGATAATAAATTTCATTATTTGGATAAGCTGAGTTGTCATGCGGAGTGCTTGAAAAAACCAGAATTTTTCCGCCATTTCGAACGAATTTCAAAGCTGGCTCAATGGCTTTATCTGCCCCTGATGTCATAAATATAGCATCTGCACCGTAATTTTCAGTTTTACTAGAAATATAATTTTGTGCAGTTACAATATTTTTGGAATTTATAGCGTCAATACCGTATTGTTTAGCAAGCTCTATACGGGCATCAATTAAATCACATCCGATAACTTTCATTCCCATAGCTTTTAGCGCCTGAGACATTAAAATTCCAATAGTGCCGAGTCCTATTACAACGGCCGTTGAATTTTCCAATAAATCACATCTTTTTACCGCTCTGACACAGCACCCTAAAGGTTCATAAAAAGAAGCCTCGATATAATCCAAGTTTTCAGGTTTTAAGTAAGCAACATTTTTAAGATGTTCTTCAGATAAATATACGTACTCACTAAATCCACCGGGAGAAATGTTAGTTTCTTTGAAATGCTTGCACATAGATACATTTCCGTTTTTACAATAAACGCATTTCCCGCAAGGAATATGATGAGAAGTTACAATTTCATCGCCAATTTTAAAATCAGTTGCGGAATTAATTTCAACAATTTCCGCGACTATTTCATGACCTAAAACAGTACCGTCTTTAGCAATTTTATGAACGAATTTAACAATATCAGACCCACATAGTCCGCAGCCGATAACTCTGACAATTGCCCCTTGACGGGCATCAAGAGAAATTCTGTTAACTTCTTTTATAACTATATTATCTTTTTCAATAGCAGCTATTTTCACACCTGACCTCGCAAAAAAATTTTAACACAAACTTGCGGATTGATAAAATAAATTATATAATAAGTATATGGCGCAAATCAGAAAATTTAATTTTTTAGATGGTCATAGAGTAAAAAAACTTGTATCACAAATTGGTTGTGATTATAGTGACATTGTTTTAAAAACAATAATAGGTCATGCTTGTTGTATACTGCATTCATTTGTACCGCTAAAATATAGATTTTTACCCGAGACATTTTTGTATTTAGAAAATGATGAAATTATAGGGCTTATAACTGTTGTTCCAACACGCGGGAATCCTTACAAAATAAATATAATAAGACTAATTTTCAAACAAAACGATTACGAAGTGGGAAAACAGCTTTTAGAATTTGTCATATCCAGATTTGGCGCAAGAGGTGCAACAACATTTTATGCAGCAGTTGATTTGTCACATGAAGAACTTATAAATCTTTTCATAAACAGCTGCGGATTTCGTCAATGCAGTTACGAAAACTTATGGAAAATAGAAAATTTTACACCGCAAAATAAAACAAAAGCACCTTTCAGATACTGCCAAAATTCCGATGCGAAAGCTGTTGCAGATTTATACAACAATGAATTAAAAAATATATTTAAGCCGGCAATGGAACGCGCTAAAGAAGAATATAAAGAACCGTTCTTTGAAGGATTGACGAATTTTTACAAAAACAGATACGTGTTAGAAGAACCTGCAAAACATAAAATTATTGCATACCTGTCAATTACAACAACAGACAATTTAAATTTTATAATTGATATGTCAATAAATGACGCTTACGGGCTTGATTATGATTCTGTGTTAAACTTTGCACTTGGAGAAATTTCAAGGAGAAAAACAACATACTATGCCTTTTTGAAACACAGGCAATACACAAAAACTGCAGATAATCTTGAAGAATATCTGCATAAAAATAATTTAAATTGTATTCAAACCCAGTGTATGCTCGTAAAAGATTTTTACAAGCCGATAAAAGAAACTGAAAATAACCCTATACAGGTGTTTCTGCTTGGAGAAAACAAAGTTTGGTCTAATTAATACTGTTAATTATTTCTCCTTTTGTCCTAATTGATATTTAGAATAAATCGGATTACCTCCTTTTAATATATTATCCAAACTACTACTACCAACTCCGTCATAACCACGATCAAAAGTTCCATCAGCATACATTCTTAACTGAAAAGCATCTGCACCATATTGATTGGGTGCAGCACTCCCGTTGGTGTCAAATGCAATTAATGCACAAGTACGATCAACATGTGTTATCATTACCTTATTTCCGTCATTATCAAAAATATAGTGCCCATTTGAATCAATAGCCTGATATGTATTTTCCCACAAACAAGACGTATATTGCCTAACAGCAATTTGCGAACCATCCTTTAATATAATAAATGGATAACCCAATTCTGTTCCTCTGCCCAAACCAGATTCATCATAATAAGGTTTCGCAAATAACAGCTTATGCTTATTGCAGACATCTGATTGTTTTAAACAAATCTTTGCTCCGTCAAAGTATTTGGAAAAATTGGTTAAGACTTCCTCTGAAGATTTTGAAGTGTCAAATAAGCCAGATGTATCCCCCGGACATTCATTATCTGCCTGATAACGCTGCAATGCCTGACTTATCAAAGAATATGTTTTTTTCGCACGCGTGGCTAATTCTTTATCTCTATAATCTGCTATCAAATTAGGTAAAGTCAAAGCTGCAACTACACCGATAATACCAAGTGTAATCAAAACTTCAGCTAAAGTAAAACCCTTATCAGGACAAGAAAAGGAGATTAAGCAGCGCTTGCCCCCCCCCCGACGTGCTTTCTTAATAATTTTTTCATTGAAAACCTCCTTATTTTAGCTTACAAAAAAAATTATAATAAAATTTTTATTAATATGCAACAATTTTCTCATGATATAATTAGCTTATGAATTTAAGAGAAATTTATTCTAAAAAAGATGTCAGACATAATGGGATTTTTGAATGGGTAAAGCCCAAAATTTCTTTTGAAATTTTTCACCCCAAAGACAATTTAGAACAACTTGTTGAGGAACTTCAAGTATTAAAAAAATATAATCCTGAGTTTGTTTCGGTTACAAGCAATACTGAAAGCCAAAATACAAATTCACTAGATTTATTAAAAATCCTTATAAATGATTTACAGTTACCACTAATGCCGCACTTAACCTGCATTAATAATTCCAAAATCCAAATTCAAGAAAAACTTAAATCAATAGAAACTTTAGGGATAAATAAAATACTTGCCCTCCGAGGCGACGAACCAGAAAACGGTGAGAGAAAATATTTTGATTTTCACCATGCAAATGAACTTGTAAGCTTTATAAAAGAGCAGACAAATTTATCAATAGGTGTTGCGGGCTATCCAGAAGGCCATATTCAAGCCCCTGATTTATATACTGATATAGATAATCTAAAAAAGAAAGTTGATGCAGGGGCTGATGCCATTTTTACACAACTGTTCTTTAACAACGATAAATTTTTCAGTTACATTCAACTTGTAAGAGATGCAGGAATCGAAGTTCCTATTATTGCAGGAATTATGCCAATAATAGGTTATAAACAAATTACCAAAATGATTAATCTGGCTAAAATAACTGTGCCTAAAACCTTGCTGGATAAAATCGAACAATACAAAGATAATTCCCAAAGCCTAATAGACCTTGGCATTGACTTTGCCAGCTACCAGTGCCAGCAATTAATTGATGCTGAAGTCGCAGGATTGCATTTCTTTACTCTTAACAAAGCAGCCTCTACAAATCAAATTTTAGAAAATATTTTATAGGAGAAAATTATGGATAACATTAACCGTCACATTGAACATACACTTCTTAAACAAGATGCTAAAAAAGAAGATTTATTGCAGCTTTTTAAGGAAGCAAAAGAATATAATTTTTTAGGTGTATGCATTAACCCAAACTATGTTTCACTTGCAAAAAAAGAACTTAAAGACAGCAATGTAAAAATTGTGACAGTAATTGGCTTTCCACTCGGTGCAAACAGAAGCGATGTAAAAGCTTTTGAGACATTAAAAGCTATTCAAGACGGTGCAGATGAAATTGATATGGTTATTAATGTTACTGCTATAAAAGACAAAAATTATGAGTATGTACTCAACGATATTAAATCGGTAAAACATGCTTGTGGAGAAATTCCTCTGAAAGTAATCCTTGAAACAGATTTACTTGAAAAGGATGAAATAAAAAAAGCCTGCGAACTTTGTATTGAAGCAAAAGCCGACTTTGTAAAAACTTCAACCGGATTTGTAAAAAATGGTGTAGGTGCAAAAGCAGAGGACGTCAAGCTTATGTATGAAACAGTTACCCCATACGGGCTTAAAGTAAAAGCTTCAGGCGGAATTAGAGACAAAGAAACCGCAATAAAAATGCTTGAAGCTGGCGCAGAAAGACTCGGTACAAGTTCCGGGGTAAAAATAGTTACAAATAACTAGCAAAAAAAATTTTGTTTGAACTTTATAAAACCAGATAAATAGGAGAAAAATATGCAAGTTCAAAGAATAAGTTTCAAAGGGACAGAACAAGCTAAAAAGCTTGAACAACAAAAAGATCATCCTATGTATAATAAAAAAAGTTATATGCAGCTTGCCTCTGCAGGAGATTTTATCGCAGGAACTTTTGCAACATACGGGATTTTAGAAACAATAAACAAAAGAAAAATCGCAAATAATAAAAAGAACTTAGCAAAAAATGTCTTAAAACAAAAAGCCTGGAAAGGCACAAAACATAATCTCCTTTATGGCTTAATAGGTGGAGTTGCAAGCTTCATTGCGGGCAAATATATAAATAATAAACTTGCACCAATCAACGAAAAACTTTACGATAAAGTACAAAGATTAGAAAAAATAAATCAAAGAGCAGAAGAACTTGTTGCCCAAGAAGAAAAAGCCCAAAAAGAAGAATCGTCACAAAATAATTCGGATATCAAACAAGATAATAAGCCTGAAACAACAGAAATTAAAGAGGATAAAAAATCAGAATAGATGAAAAATCTGGACTAATAACTCTACAGTTTCTTTCGCAACATTCCAACAATGCCTGCTTCATTGCTTCTTCCATTTTTAATCTCCTTTAATTTTTTATTGTCTGTCTTGGATTATTCAGGTTGTCGCCGGAGTAACGTCCGGCTCCGCCTTACGGGCTGGGTTCGCTTCGCTCACACGGTGCCCTACCGAAAATCCGCTGCACTTGACAAACAGGAGAAAATCGTAAATAATATAATTACAGGGTGGCAGCTTGCCAAGCTAGCCGACAGCTCTGTAGAAGGCTAACGGTTCTTATCTGTTCAGGTAAGAGCCGTTTTTTAATACGTATAAAATCAAAAAGATTAGTAATAAACTAATATTGAAGTTATCCATATCGACCCCCTTTCTAGTCGGGAACCAACCCGAAGGCTACACAATTGTTGTAGGTTGTTCCGTTTCAAAAAAGAGCTGTCTGTTACCCTGTGGGACTATATTATCACAACCCTGTCTGTTTGTCTATTTCAATGTTCTGGTGAACTGGTTATTGTTTTCAGGATTTTCCAATCTTTGTAATATTTGAGTTTGGATTTAATCCATTTTCCTGCACCGTTTTTTAAGTAATAAAGTTCGTTTTTAATTATTTACCCCCTTCTTACTTGGAAAGGCAGCATTTTCATGCTACATTGAAATTAGTAAAGCATAAAAAGAAGAAAATAGAGCACAATTGAATACAAAAATGTAAAATAAATAAAGACAATACAAGGACTATAGCAAATGGGTGATGAAGATAAGCAATTTGACGCGACCCCGAGGAAACTCGAACAGGCAAGAAAAGAAGGGCAGGTTGTTAAATCAAAAGATTTTTCAACAGCTTTGTCACTGCTTATTCTTTTTTCTGTAATTATTGGTCTTGCACCTTTTATCTGGGATCAAATTGTACAGCTATTTACCCTTATGTACGAACAGATTCCAAACGGACATCTTTCAGATATCGGAATGATGTATATCTTCACGATTACAGTAAAATGTGCGGCATTAATTATTGGTCCAATACTGTTTATTGCATGGTTTATAGCAATACTTGCAGATTTTATTCAAGTAGGTCCGCTTGTTGCAACTGCACCTCTGATGCCTAAACTGGATAAACTTAATCCGACAAAATACTTTAAAAATATAATGTCTATCAAAACATTATTTGAACTGTTTAAAAATATATTAAAAGTTATTTTACTAGGCTATATTGGCTGGTCAGTTTATAAAGCTCATATTGAAAGCATTCTAATGCTCGCTGCAATTGATAACCACTTTGCTGTAATGATAGAATTCGGGAAATTAATTACAGATTTTATATTCAAAGCCTGCATAGCCTTTCTTGTAATTGCTGCTGCAGACTACGGGGTTACAAAATGGAAATTTCTTAAAGACCAAAAAATGTCTTTCAAAGAGATAAAAGATGAATATAAAAACACAGAAGGCGACCCGAACGTAAAAGCAGCACTTAGACAACGCCGTATGCAAATGCTTCAAAAAGGTATGATGGATGCAGTTCCGGATGCAGATTTTGTTGTAACAAACCCGATTCACGTCGCATGCGCTTTAAAATACAAAGCTGAAGAAATGGCTTCCCCTATGCTTATTGCAAAAGGTACAGAACTTATTGCAAAAAAAATTATAGGAATTGCAAAAGAACATAATATTCCTGTAATAGAAAATCCACCTGTTGCAAGGGCTCTATACAAAATGGTAGATTTAAACCAGCAAATACCGCCAGAATTGTACAAAGCAGTCGCAGAAATCTTACTTTTTGTATATAACTTGAAAAATACAACAAATAAAGGTAGAATAAAGTAAAGTCTATGCTAGAATAAGTTTATAATCATGATTATGCAAGATAAAAATAAATTACAAGAATATATAAATATAGTTCAAAAGGTTGCAAGAGTAGAACAACGACGTATTCCATCGCACATGGTGGAATATGAAGAGTTGGTTTCTATTGGAATTATTGCTGTGCAGGTTTTAATAAAGAACAAAACTCCGGAACAACTGGAAAAATATAATGCAGCTTATATTGCAACAGCCGTTCGATGGGCTATTAGAAACGAATTAAGAATAAGATATAAATGGTATTCTCTAAAACACAAAGCAGAAGGCGAGTATGATGAGGAAGAAGCTGCAGATGGCGTTGATATGCAGCAGGCAAAAGTCCGTGAAGCGATTTACGAAACAATTCTTTCTATCGACGGACTTGCAGCTGCTGCAAGTGACAATGATTCTCCATTTGATTTTGTAAAAGATACGCATGCTATGCCTGATGAAAATGCAGAAATTTCTGAAATGGGCAGAATGATTAGAGAAGCAATTGCAAAACTTCCGCCTAAAGAACGTACTGTTGTTGAATACAGATTTTATAGAAACATGCAGGTGAAAGATATTGCAAAACAAATAGGACTTTCATCATCAAGGGTTACGCGTATTGTACAATCTTCATTGAATTTTGTTAGAGATTACCTGAATTCTAAAGAACAATACGGCTATTAAATCAATACACTTTAACTACGCTTTAACAATTTGAATTCTGTTATCTTCCTTAATTTCAATAGGTCCGTTGTGTTTTTTGATGTAATTTGCTGTATAAACGTTTTTATCTACATCAAATTTCTTTAATACGAAATCAGGATTAGAATTTACCGGCAGATAATTATCCCCGCCGTATGCGAAGAAATCATCACACGCTACAGTGAATTTATGTGTAGTACTTGGATTATTTATATCAATTTTTATTTTGTTACCTTGTTTATCAATATAAGCCAAATCCAATAAGTCACCTTTATCATTCATTTTATATTCAAGTCCTGATACTAACAGGATACCAGGTTTATGCCCCGGATGTAAGAATGATTTACCTCCAACTTTTATTGCATCAACAATTTGTTTTTCAGAAAGGCTGCAAATCATCATTTTATCTTCAAAAGGAGTAACATCATTTATACGTCTTGAATCAACTTCCCCTTGAGCAAAGAATCCACGCAGGTTACCGGCATTTAAGATTGCAATATCTGTTCCTAATTCATTTCTCATTGCATCTACAATTATATTTCCATGAGGGTTATTTGCGATTAATCTGTCTTTAGGAGATGGAGGGGCAGACTTAATTACACCTAGAACTTCAGGTTTTCCAATAATTGATTCTACTGCGGTTTTGAAAGGCAATGTTCTTGTAAATGTTCCAGTTCTTACAACATTATTCTTGACTTTTGTTATATGCCCTTCTTTATCAAAAGCAGCATTTAAAATACCTGCGAATTCGCCGTCTTTTCCTATTTGAGTCAAAACAACAGGGTGCCCTGATTTTGAATATAACAAGTTATCTTTATCTTTCACACCCTTGTACAAGTCATGAGTATGGGCTCCTAAAATAATATCAATACCGTCTGTTTCTTGGGCAAGACGTTTATCCATATCTTTACCAATATGAGAAACTACTATAATTTTATTTATGCCTTGTGATCTTAAATTGTTAACTTCTTCTTGAACCTTTTTAATAGTAGTGTCAATATCATCTATTTTAATATCATCCAGTGATTCTCTTGTACCAACCCTTTCAAGAGCATCTGAAGGGGCAGTACCAATAATGCCGAACTTTTCACCGTTATGCTCCTCTATTTTTGATTTTTGAATTTTTCCAGCCATAGGACTATTAGGATTAACTGTAACATTTGCGGCAAGAAGTGCAAATTTTGCATCTTTTAAAGTTTGAGCAAAAGCAGCCGGTGTTGCATCAAGTTCATGATTTCCAAGTGCATTAACTGTTACACCTGCCCAGTTTAAGAAATGAGTTGCAACTTTATTAGTCATTGGATTGGAACCCAAAAGAATATCTCCTGAAGCCAGTTTTAATTTTGCACTATCCTGATTTAAAGAATCAAATTGTTTAGCAATTGCACAAATTCTTTCCATATTTGTCATTTTGCCATGAATATCTGCAATATAAAAAATACTTACATCAATCGGCTTAGAAACTGTCGGTTTCGGATAATCAGGAACTTTAGTCTGATTAGGAGATGAGTAAGTAAATATATCTTTTGTTTGATTTGTTTGGACTGAATTTTTATTATTGGGGATAATTGTATTTAATGGAGTTTTTTGAATACTATTCTGCGGAATTACTTGTGGAGTTGTATAAAAACCGTAGTTCATCATTTTTCCTACCTTTTTGAATATTTTCTAACAAATTTAAAACTCGTCAAAATAAAAATTGCCAAAATATGCAAAAATGTTACATATCTTTAAGATAATAAACTATTTGCCTTATCTTTCAATTCTCTATATATCCTTAAGCCTTCAACCCAGTTATCTACAAGTTTTAAATCTTCTTTAGCTATTTTTTGCGGCAAAGCTGCGTGGTGAATTTTTGGGAGCAAGAAATCTTCATTATACTCTATTGCCCCATTATTATTGTCATCTGTATCATTACAGATAAAAACTATTTTATTATTATCATCCCGCCTTGCTCCAATTATAGTAATTTCATGTCCATTAATTATTTTCATATTCTCATCAAGCTGTGTGTAGCCAATAATGACATTTTCACCTAGTGCTAAAGATTTTAAAATCTGCTTTTTCATAGTATCAAAATCTGTTTCATACCCGACAAGTTTGCCATCATTATCCACTGTCTGGTATGTTACAGAAATCTTATTTTTATTTTCTACAATAGACTCGGTAAACGTTTTCTCAAATTCTATAAGCCCCTTATCACGCGAGTTAAATTTTCCTTTTCTTTTATCTATCAAAGTGTCATAAGCCTGCTGAGAACCAATGTTCATAAAAGTAGACTGCATTAAAACGTCAATAACAGAGCGCTCAAGAGGGTCTTTATCTATAGTTTGAATAAAAGCCCTAAAAATAGCATTTTTATCTGGTTTAAAAGTCAATTTGGCTTTATCAAAATTCTTTATTAAATATGGAATTTCAAAAGCATTCAATAGCCATATAGCATCAAGAGTATTATCTGCCAAATTTTTAAGAGAAATAACTTTATCCACAGACATTTTATGTGAAGATAAACCTTCTGCAAATCTTGCAAACTCTGCAGGATGCTGCTTTGCCAAATTAAATTCAATACTTGCTGCCACACAAGTTCCAGAATGATTTATATTAATCATATTTCTCGCAATAGCTCTGTCAATCATGTTTGTAGGAACTAATTTATCATGTTCTGATATATACAAATCCACAGCCTTCTTCTGGTATTCAGCAGGTATGTTTCCAAACAATTGAGTTATTGAATAAGGATTTGATAAAATTGTAATGGTTGCATTCAATAAAGTTTTTCTATCCAGACCGTTTGCACGCGGAAGCATTGCCATGTTATACAAATTATCTAAAACAGTAGATTTATCATTAGAATCAGAATTCAGTAAAATACCGGATTTTAACATTCTAGCAAGTTCATGCTTCGAATCCTTATTAACTACAGACAGTAAATCCTTATATTTTGCTTTCTCATCCTTTGAAATAAAATGAGTTCTATTATTTTTATTTGCAGATTTAAAACTTACACTATCATACAAACAAGGAGTAATAATATTTATATTTTTAACACTACTGGCAATATTTTTACCAGATGTGTTATAATTATAATGTTGAAAATTAACAGGCAAAATATTCACAATTTTCACTCCATGATTATAATATAAAATCTGTGAAAAAAATTTTTGCTAAAACTATTATGGATATGCTGGAAAAATTTAAAATTAAACCATTAACAAAAGAACAATTGATAACATCAATAGATAGATTAACACGTTTTAAGGACACTGAAACAAAATATTTAAGAGTTTTTAAAGAATTAATTTCAAATAATTTAATAACTCCAAAATTAAAGAAAATTGACTTAGACAATCTTGATTATACTGAATTAGCAGAACTTGCATCAATAATAATTAATACATCTCTAAAAGAATTAGGAATTGAACTTTCTAACAATTACATAATAAATCAAAAACTGTACGATTATGAAAACTCTGTATTCTCCCTTAGCGAAAATACTAACAAACTTTTAAAAAATAAAATTAATTATCACGCATTTATTACGTTAATATCCGAAGAGGCTCCAATAAATTTAAAATGGTTAAAAAGCTTACAAGATGTTTTGCATCCAACCTATGACTTGTTATATCCTGTAAAAACAGTATTATTATGCGAAGGAATCACAGAAGAAACATTATTACCGGAATTTGCCAAGTTATGCAAATATAATTTTAATGAACACGGAATTTATATAATATCTGCAGGAGGGAAAAATCAAGTTGTAAAATACTTTTACAAATTTTCTCAAAACCTCAAATTACCGATATTTGTTCTGCTTGATAACGATGCAAAAGATAATTTTGAAGAAATTAAACCCAGATTACGCCCAATAGACAAAGTACATCTTCTAAAATGCGGAGAATTCGAAGATTTACTGCCTGACCACCTTATTATAAAAACACTGAATTATGCAACAAAAAACATATCTATTGCCTCAAGTGACGGGCTTGAAACTTGTTCTTCTAAAGTAGAATTCCTGGAAGAATTTTTCAAACACCGAGGGATACATGAATTTAAAAAAGCAGAGTTTGCGCAGCTTGTAAAACAAAATATTTCATCAGAAGATGATATCTCTGATGAAATTAAAGAAATAATATTGGAACTAAAAAGTCTTGTAAACAACTCACAGACAAACAAAAAAGGAACCGGAGCTCCTTTTTAAAATGGAGTTTAAATGTATACAAGACTAATTCTAGTTGCCAACAAGTCTTAATGCTTCTTCAAGAAGTTCTTTATTAGAAGAAATTAACTTGTTAGAAATTTCCATCTGAAGTTTTGCCATCTGGAAATATGAAATATTAGCTTTAAAATCAGCATTAGACATTTCAAGAAGTCCGGAACGAATTTCACCATAGCCTAAAACTGGTTTTCCGGACTCTTCAGTTTCCAAGAACTGCCCGTCTTTAAATTCATACAAAGCTGCTGAGTTATGAAAATTTCTGGTTGTAATTCTATATAAAGGCACAGAACGCTTTCCGCCATCAGCTTTACCATAAATTGTTCCATCACCTTTTATTTCATAATCATCATATTTACCTAAATATTTGCCATTATTAGGATCAATCCACATTTTAATATTTGTTGTCGGAATATCAAGAGAACCGCCCTTCATAGCAGTTTGCTGATAAAGATCAGAGGTTATTGATTTTGTACCCTGCATAATCTCGCCTTTATCATTCAGGATATAACCTTGAACAGTATTACCGCTTCTATCGCGATAAACACCTTCTTTATCAAAAGTAAATTCTCCCAATCTTGTATAAATACTTTTTCCATCGGCATTTTTTACAAGGAAAAAGCCTTTGCCTTCAAGAAAAAGATTTTCATTAGAAGTACCAGGAGTAGATTTTCCCTGACCGATTTTTTTGTCATAATCTTCTGCGATAGCACCGCCGAGGAATGTTTTAAAATTAACCTGCTTTTCTCTAAAACCGGGGGTATAAATATTTGTCATGTTATCAGCAATAACATCCATCCAGTTTTGTGTAGATTTTTGCGTATTCAGAGCAGTGATATAAGAATCATTCATTATTTGTTCTCCTTATTATTACGTCTGCGTTGCTCTTCCTGTTGCTGCTGTCTTGATTGACTGTAATTCAAATCACTATAGGCAAGATTTTGTTCATCAAAACGCTGTCTTAAAAAAGAAATATTGTTTTTTAAATACTGTTCAACAGCCTTGTCACCAGGGATAAAGTTTGCCATTAAACTTCCGTCTTTATTAACCTTGATTACAACAGAAACATCTTTATCAAAATCTATTCTGAAAGGTTGATTTGTTTTCATTGAATCACTAAGTTTCTCCATTAAAACAGATGAAACTTTAGCACTTTTCTGAGCTTTTTCAACATTTTGTTCTGCGGCAAGCTGTATTTGTTGAGCAATACTTTGCATCGACATATTATCAGAGTTTTTTACTAAATCAGAAAAGAATAATGCATCACCGTCTGACATTTCCATAGAATTATCAGTGTATGAAATAGATGCTTTTAACCCTGAAAAATCATCAGCACCGTCAAGATGAAGTCCTGTAGACATCATATTTTTCGTATTAAGAAGTTCTTGAATATTTTTTGTCAAAAGATTCTGGCTTTCGTTATGATATTTATAATCCGTAAAGTTTACAGAAGCATTTAAGCCGAACATCAAATCATCTTCTTGAGATTGTTCTTCGCCTTTTTCTGAGGCTTTTTTATCGGAAGAAGTTTTTTCTGTTTCTTTAGAAACATTTTTTTCTTCTTTTGCCTTTTCAGAATTTTCTGCAGACTTTAATTCTTTATCAAAAGAAGATTCTTCTGTTTTTTTAGAAGAATTAGTTGATTTAGCCTGAGAACTGCTTGATGCAGAACTTACTTCCGCTGTTGCTGTTGCTGATGAGCTTGAACCTACATTCATACTATTTAATTACCCTCCAATTTATCTAATTCTTCTAACTGTTTTAAGATTTCTTTTTCTTCTTCCTCTTTTCTTTCAAGAGATTGATGAAAAAATCTTGTTACACCGAGTTCTGAATATCGTTTTAATTCAGCGGCTTTTTCTTCTGCAATATAAGCCTCACGATTTTTTTCTTTATGTTTTTCAAGAACCTTCACAGCCTGCTCTAAAACCACAAGTTTTTGTTTTTCTATTTCTAATTGCCTTAAAGCTTCTTGCCGGATTTGTTCTAATTTTTCTGCCTTATCCCAAAGATGTATCAAATATTTGTCATAAGTTTCATACATCATCGGGTCAGCCTGCCGCATATTAGTTTTGGTATCTTCTATTTCTTTGTTATTCTTTCTTATGTTTTCTTCCGCAATATAAACGGCTTCTTGCGCCTTTTGAACTATATGCAGTTGCTCTTCTTTCTTGCGGATTCTAAAGTCCAAAACTTTTTGTAAGCGGTATCTGAATGGCATTGTTTACTTTCTCTCGTAATCATTATGAATGATTACAAGAAAACCATAAACATCTAAATGTATGATATTGTCTTAATGACAAAATAGAAAAAGTCAAGATTAATCTAATAAAGTTACGCCCATGCCGGAGGAACGCTGTGTATTGCGTTTATAATAACCTCTATTTGTTCTTACATCAACACTTTCACCGGTGCCACCATTATTCATCATAGCACGTTCTGCTTCAAAGTAATCCATATAAGCAGGATCCATTTGCGGGGTAAAGCCTGTTGGATAACCGCCGAACATATAATTTCCCAGACTGCCGATCATACTTCTAAAACCACTGCCTGCACTTATCGGAGGTCTGTAATATGAATTTGTTTGCTGAGGCGGATAACATGCGGTATCATATTGAGGAGAAGATGAATATGGCGAATATGATTTATAGGATTTTGAAGCTGCCTGAATTGTTTTAAATCTGTCTTTTAAGCTTCCTGACTGATTAGCACCGAACATTTGCGCTTCAATTCTGTCAATACGCGATTTAGGAGTATCATAAGCGTAATTTCTGCCTAAGACTTTATTTTCTATTCTTGAAAGTTTATTCAAATCTATATCACAGTCTTGCGGGGTATAAGCCACATTCTTTACGGATGTATCAATATATTTTTCTGAACTTCTAAAAATTATCCCGGGGCGTCTGTAACGATTGTAATAAGGACGTCTTACCGGATATAAAAATCTTTTTGATGAAGGGTGCCTATATGTTCCATTATTGTAATACCCGTTATTATAATAAACCCTCGGATATCTTGAATTGTACCCAAAAGAATTGCTTCGATAACCAAAAGTCGAATACGGTGTGAATCCAGGAGAAACTACTCTTCTTATAACAGCAGCGTCAACTGACGGTATTGAAATCATTAAACCTATTAACAAAAGGACAAATTTATTCATAGCATCTCCTCTCCGGCATTTATTATAAATTGCTCATTTTTCAAAATAAGGTTAGCCCATAAGAAAAATATATTCATTCCCCAACTGCTGTTTATTAAGGTAATGTTATTGTTTTGTAAAAATTTTGCACTTTTTATAATAAAGTGATAAAAAAATATTATGAAAAAACAGGTAATTGCATATCTTCACACACACTGGGACAGAGAATGGTACAGAGAATTTGAAGTCTTTAGACTCAGACTTTTAAGAGTTTTCGATAATGTACTTGATATGCTCGAAAATAATAAAATTCCGTCGTTTTACTTTGACGGACAAGTTAGCGCACTCCTTGATTATCTTGAAATCAGACCTGAAAAAGAAAATTTAATACGAAGATTTATTGCAGAAAAAAAATTATATATAGGGCCTTTTTACACTCTTATTGATGAATTTTTAACAGACAGAACCGTTTTCGACAAAAATCTTGAAATAGGATTAAAAATCTCAAAAGATTTTGGCTGTACAGATTTTATAGGTTACTTTGCAGATACCTTCGGCCACAGCAAAAATATTCCGCCGATTTTACAAAAATTCGGGATTGACAAATGTATCGTATGGCGCGGATGCCCTGATATACCGTCTGAATTTACTTTTAACGGGATAAATACTGTTAATCTTATCCGCGGATACTTTATGGATATTTTTTCTGCACCAATGACCATTGAACAAAAAGCAGAATGGCTTAAAGGGAATCTTGATAAAATTGCAGCTAAATCAAAGGATTATCTGCTGCTGCCGATTGGTGCGGATCATTTAGGCGTTGAGCCTGATATCACAGAACAAATATTAAAAGTTAACAGTCTGCTTGATGATTACGAAATTAAGCTTTCTAACCCATTTGAATACTTTGAACTTGTAAAAGATAATTTTAAAGAATTTACATGGAATAATGAACTTCGAGACAACAGCCTTACATTTATTCTTCAAGGTTCATTTTCCGCAAGAATGAAGCTTAAACAATATAATGTAAAATGCACATATTTGCTTGAACAGGCTGACAAACTACAGAAAAAATACGGGGCTCAATACAACGCCATTATTGAATATGCATATAAGCTCCTTTTGAAAAATCAGGCACACGACGGAATTTACGGCTGCTCTACAGATTTAGTGCACAGAGAAAATATTACACGTTACGAAAAAATTATACAAATCGCAAACACAATTATTGAAGAATTGAGGCTCAAATATAACTTTAAAACTCCAATAATGCAAAGCAAAAATATTCTACCTGATTACAAGGTAATATCAAAACATTTCGGAGTGGAAAATTCTCTTCTTTATGACACACAAAAGATCCCTGTAACAGAGGATTTTACAGAGATTTATACTCTTAAATACTCACCTGATGTGAAGCCTGAAATTAATCTTGAAGTTAAAAATGGCAAAATCAGCATCGGAAATGTGGAAATGGAATTTGTACGTTTCAAAGATGAAGGCGACACATACAACTTTGGTGCAGTTGAAGATGATAAGGGAGAAAAAGCAGAAATTTACTCATTTGAAAATAACATAATTAAAACCAGCTTTTTTGATGTGCATGCGGAGGTTCAAGGAGAAATTATTAACTTCAAAATAGAATGGGACAACAAGTATAAAAATAAACTCTGGCAGGTTAAATTTAACCTCAAATCACCTGTAACAGAAACATTTTCAGAAGATATGAATACAATTATCCGCCGAGAATTTGACCCTGATTACGATATGAGAAAACACCTGCCAAAAGTGAAAGGTATTGAAGTTAAAACAAATTTTGCGCCAATGCAAAGATACGTCGGGACTCAAGGTTTTGGTATAATTACAAAAGGTTTAACGGAATATGAAGTAAAGGGAAACTCTTTATTAATTACCCTTCTTAGAAGTACCGGTATAATATCAAATCCTAAAAATCCTTCCCGTTCAACACCTGCAGGCCCGCCGATAGAAGTTCCGGACGCTCAGCAATTAGGTTACAATTGTGCAGAATTTTCTGTTGGATTTTTTGAACCAGACAACTATCAGAAATACATTGATATTGTTTATCCTGCAATAGGGTACTAATAATCTCATTATCAAATTATATATTCCTTTTAGGACTAAATGATAAAGCGGACTTCGTCCGCAAAAAAAAACCCTATCTTTCGATAGAGTTCGGAATTCTTTTTTGTAATTCCTCGTGTGTGTAGAAGGTTAGTGTGTAGTAGGTAGTGTAAATAGTAAGTGTGTATGT
>CALURL010000019.1 GCA_944323155.1 Candidatus Gastranaerophilales bacterium | reverse complement strand
GGGCCTGTGGCGAAATTGGTAGACGCACTAGACTTAGGATCTAGCGCAGCAATGTGTGAGAGTTCGAGTCTCTCCGGGCCCAAATTTTAAGGCACTTAAAGATTAAAGTGCCTTTTTATATTTCCAAGAAAGGCTATATATGATTTATCCCGTTAACAACATGACTACAACCGGACTCTGGTACAACAATCGGAAACAGAATGATGTAAATTTTAAAGGCTTGATAAACAAATTTTCCCCGCTGAATTTTTATATGGAAAAAGCCTTTGACAGATTTACTTATATTTCTAAAAACAGATGGATGCCGGTTGATGAAAGTTTAAAAAGCCATTTAAAAATATTCAATTTCACTAAAGGGAAAAACACTACCGAAGTATGGGATATTAATCCGAATAACACTGAAAAATATGTAATCTTTTACCACGGATTAGGCCAGAACGTCTCATCAAATCAGGAAATGTATAAAAAAATTATAGAAAAAGGTTATGCAGTTCTTGCTCCAGAATACGGCGCATTCGGCAACAGTACAGGGAAATTATCAAAAAAATCAATAACAGAAAATGCTAAAGCTGCTATTGAATATTTAAATAAAAAAGGAATTTCCAACAATAATATCGGTGTTGTAGGATTCAGCATGGGTAGTTTTCCTGCAATAGACACAGCATACAGAAATAAAAATATTAAATTTCTAGTTCTGATATCTCCTTTTAATTCAATGAGAAATGAGGCCGAAGTGCTTGCAAAAGGTACAACAGTCAGACTACCAAAAATCATACGCTACAGCCTAAAAAAATGTCCTTTTCTTCTTAATCACCTTGATACAATTTTTAAGACAAAATCTAAAATAAAAAAAATTAATGCACCTGTATATTTAATACATTCAGAAAATGATAAAATTGTATCTAAAAAATCTTCAGAAGAACTTGCAAAAAATGCTATTAATTTAAAAGAATTTATTTTGCTTGAAAAAGGCGGTCATACAATTGAAGAATATAAACTAAATGCTTTTGGGATGTTAAAAGAATTTAATAAATAAAAATTAGTGGATAAAAAACATGGCAATAATTTTATTGCCACGAAATAAAAAATTATTAAATTTTATAAATAGATTATTGCTTACCAACACACCTGTATTCAAAACCGCGCTGTCTCATACGTTTCGGATCATAAAGATTACGTCCATCAAATACTACAGGAGATTTCATTAAAGTCTTAATCTTATCAAAATCAGGTCTTCTAAATTCATTCCATTCTGTCAACAATAACAAACAGTCAGCATCTTTTACTGCATCATAAGAATTTGCGGCGTAAACAATTTTATCGCCCCAAATCATTTCAGCCTGCTCAAAACCTTTAGGGTCATATGCTTTAACTTTAGCACCTAGTTCTAACAATGCATTAATAATTGTTATTGCAGGCGCCATTCTCATATCATTTGTTTTTGGTTTGAACGTTAAGCCCCAGACTGCAAAAGTTTTTCCTGATAAATCAGCGCCATATTTTCTAAGAATTTTATTAATAAAAATAACACGTTGTTCTTTATTAACCTCGTCTGCTGCTTCAAGAAGTCTATGTCCGCAATTATAATCCACAGCAGTTTTCAATAATGCTTTAACATCCTTTGGGAAACAGCTTCCACCGTAGCCAAGCCCTGGGAACAAAAATTGAGATCCAATTCTTTTATCAGAACACATTCCAATACGCACCATTTCAGCATCAGCGCCGACAGCTTCGCAAATATTTGCAATTTCATTAGCGTAAGAGATTTTTACTGCAAGGAAAGAATTTGCAGCATATTTTGTCATCTCTGCGGATTTTACATCCATAATAATAACAGGATTACCTGTTCTCAAAAACGGAGCATATAGTTCCTGCATAATCTCTGTTGCTTTTTGAGAATTTGATCCTATAACAACTCTATCCGGTTTTAAGAAGTCATCAACAGCAGCACCCTGTTTCAAAAATTCAGGGTTTGAAATTACATCAAAATCATGTGTCGTATATTTTTTTATAATCTCAGTAACTCTGTCTGCCGTACCCACAGGAACTGTAGATTTGTCAACAATAACTTTATAATTATTAATAGCTTTTCCAATTTCTTCTGCAACACCTTCTACGTAATGCAAATCAGCAGAACCGTCTTCACTTTGCGGAGTTCCAACCGCAATAAAACATACAAGAGACTTTTGCACAGCCATAACCAAATCAGATGTAAATGAAAGACGTCCTTCTGCAATATTGGCTTTCATCAATTCTTCTAAACCTGGTTCATATATCGGAACAATTCCCTCTTCCAGTTTTGCGAGTTTTCTCAAGTCATTATCTACACAAATAACATTATTTCCCATTTCTGCAAGACATGTTCCAACAACCAATCCAACATATCCTGTTCCGATTACACATATTTTCATTAATCACACTCCATAAAATCTTCTTATTAACATGCTTGAATATTAACACAAAAGCGTAGAACTATATAGACTTTGAAATTAAAAATTTTTATGAGATAATATTTTATTATAAATAATTTTTGAAGAGGGATAAGAAAAATATGGATTATAAACTCCAAAATACAGTATCAAAAGATGCATTTAAATATGGATATTTATTGAAAAAAATATATCCTTACATAAAACCTGTCATGGGAAGAGCATTATTAAATCTTATAATAGCAATACCATTAGGGCTTTTAGATGGCGTTGTTGCATTATCACTAAAACCTTATTTGGATTATGTTATTAACGGAAGCCCTGAACATACATGGACATTTTTAGGAATCACAGTTCATTCTCAAAGCTTTTTAGCTTTTATAATTCCATTTGGTATTGTCGGTTTTGCGCTGTTTCAAGGAGTGTTAAAATATTTAAGCAATTATCTTACTGACTGGACAGGAAATAAAATCTCTAATTCTTTAAAAATTGATTTATTTAGAAAACTTACAACAATGGATCCGCAGTTTTTTGATGTAAATTCTTCTGGTATTGTCTTAACACGTTTTCTATCTGACCCTGACACAGCCTCAAAAAGTATTATTGAAAGTTTAAAATCATTTATTGCAACAGCATTTGGACTTGTTGGTTTAGTAGGAGTTCTTTTGTATAACTCATGGCAGCTTGCAATAATTGGTGTCACCATAATGGCTATTGCAATTACACCTGTTACATTTATCAGAAAAAAAATCAAATCGGTATCTAACGCAAACATGGTTGTCGGCGGCAATATGACAACTAATTTTAACGAAACATTTGCCGGCAACAAAATTATGACCGCATACAATCTGCAAGAAGACCAGAATAAAAAATTTGATTCTCAAATACATGAACAATTTCATCTGGCGATGTCTTTAACCAAAAGAGTCGGCTGGATGTCTCCTATAATGTATTTTGTATGTTCAATAGGCATTGCACTTGTAATGGCTTACGGGAACCATTTGATACTTTCAGGACAGATGACTGCAGGAAGTTTCGCATCTTTTGTAACTTCACTGCTTCTTTTATACAAACCGACAAAAACTTTAGGAAATACTTTAACAAACTTACAAAACGTTTTTGTTGCTATGGGACGTGTATTTGAATTATTTGATATTCAGCCGCAGATTAAATCTCCTGAAAATGCTATTACATTAACAGGCTTGAATAATTCTATAGAATTTAAAAATGTTTATTTTGAATATGAACAGGATACACCTGTTTTGAAAAACTTTAATCTTAAAGTTAATAAAAATGAAACAATTGCACTTGTCGGGAATTCTGGCGGCGGCAAAAGTACTGTTGTAAGTTTATTACCGAGATTTTACGATGTAAAAAGCGGTGCAATTGAATTCGACGGAATTGATATCAGAAAATTTGATTTATATTCTCTAAGAGATAATATTTCATTTGTATTTCAGGATAATTTTCTGTTTACAGGCACTATTAAAGATAATATTCTTATGGGAAATGAGCATGCCAGTGAGGCTGATATAGAAAAAGTTATTTCAATGGCACACTTAGATGAATTCACGCATTCATTGGAAAAAGGACTTGATACATTTGTTGGAGAACGCGGTGCTACTTTATCTGGAGGTCAAAGACAGCGTGTTGCAATTGCACGTGCAATGCTTAAAGACGCCCCGATAGTTATTCTGGATGAAGCCACATCCGCTCTTGACAACAAATCAGAAGCTATTGTTCAAAAAGCTCTTGATAACCTTATTCAAAATAAAACAGTTTTCGTTATAGCGCATAGGCTTTCAACTATCAAAAATGCTGATAGAATTGCTGTTGTCAACGAAGGGGAACTTGTTGAACTCGGAACTCATGAAGAATTAATGCAAATTCACGATGGGCAATATAAACGACTTTATGAAATGCAATTTAAAAGTCAGGAAGAAATCGAAGGAATTGAGGCATAAATGACACACCGAATTTTAACTAAATGGATTGAGCCTTATGTTTTGCTGGAAACTTTAAAGAAACATTTTGAGATGAAAGATTATACATTTGACGGTTTTTCAAAAAACACTGTAAAAAAAGAATTCCTTAAAGCTTTGGAAAAAGAAAATACCTTAGGGCTTTACATGAAAAATGTAAATAAATTTTATATATTTACATCTCTAAAAAAAATTGATTTAGATAAAATTTTTGACTTTAAACCTGAAGATTATGAGACTACAGAAGATATTAACAAACCTTTTGATATGGTTGATATGGGAAAAGCTGAAGCAGGATTTATCATTTTGTAACATTTAGGCAATTTTTTCTCCTTTAAATACTTTATATATACAAGAGGAAAATTAAAAGGGGAAAATTTTGTTTAGTTTTGGCTATAATTTCAACTATTCATTTGGGTTTAATCCGTTTGGCGGGTGTTTTATGCCAATGCCTGTAATGCCGATGTCATATTGCTATTCACCTCTAAGTTCTTCAATATTTACACTCAGCCTGATGAATATGCTCATGCCGGCATTTAATTTCGACTTCTTCCCAAAACATAAACAACAGCCTAAAGAAGAGGATAACATTAATCCTTCTTTATATGAATCACTCGGACTGTCTTTAAGCAAATCAAAAGAAACTTCTTCAATACCGACAAACACCTTTGTACCGGCAGCATTGGCGTCATACAATCCTTTTTATGCTGCAACATCTATGAACTTTATGTCAGATCTGGTTAATACATTAAAAACACCAGCTTCAAAAACTTCTGCTCCATTAGTAAATAAAACAAGAAAAAGTTCTGTATCTACAGGCAATTTCAACACAAAAACAAATCTTCCACAGCTAAAAGAAGTTAACTACAACGAAACAAAAGGTCAAGCATTAGCCGCCGCCGTTGCAAATAATGCAACAGGTTCACAAGGTTTATGTGCAAAATACGTTAAAAATGCAATACAAAATGCAGGATTAGGCCAGTACCAATCAGGCCATGCATACCAATGCGCCAATGTTTTAAGAAACAATCCTAACTTTAAAGAAGTAAAAGTTTCAGGCAGAGAACTATCACAACTTCCAGCAGGCTGTATTATTGTATACGATCAAGGAGATGCGGGATACAGCCCAGTATACGGCCATATTGAAATAACTCTTGGAGATGGAAGAGCTGCAAGTGACTTTATTACTAACAATATAAGACCTTCAGACAACGCACATGTATTTATTCCTGTATAGAGGGAAGTTGTTTAATTAATGCATTAACCTGTTTTTCCAACTCTTCTCGTGTACTGTTATTATAAATAACATAATCAGCCAATTTCACTTTTTCATCTTGAGATTGCTGAGAATTTAAACGGGCAAGTGCATGGCCTTTGGAATAACCGTTACGCTTTATAAGACGTTCAAGCCGCAAGTTATCATCAGTATAGACTAGTATAATTTTATCAAACAAATCATCCATATGAGCTTCAAATAAAAGAGGAATTCCTACAAATATGATTTTTTCGTTTTTGTAAATACTAAAAAATTCAACAATTTTATCTTTTATCTGAGGATGCATAATTTTATCAATTAATTTTCTTGCATTTTCATCCGTAAAAACTAATTGTCCAACTTTTTGCCTTGAGAATTCTTCGTTTTCAAAGACATCATAATCTTTAAAAGCCTCATATAAAGGAATATTTTTAACTGTTAACAGAGTTCTTGCAACATCGTCAGTATCAAGAACTTTATAACCTTGTTCAAGACAAATATCCTGCACCGTTGTTTTTCCGGAGGCGATATTACCTGTAATTGCGATTTTTAACATTATTTAGCAATCCTGTTTAAAAAGTTTTTTAATTCCTTAATTTGTTTTGGCTTAATTGGTTTAAATTCTCCGCGCTTCAAACCTTCTATTGAAATGGTTGCATGCTGAATTCGTTTAAGAGTTTTAACTTCATATCCTATTGTTTCGAACATTTTTCTTATTTGCCTGTTCATTCCCTGATATAAAGTAATCTGCATTAATGTATGCTTGTTATCAATTTCTAAAACAGATATATCAGCATAAGCAATTTTTCCCGGCTCAATTTCTACCCCATTAGCAAGTTTTTCAAGTTCATTTCTGCTAACTTTAGCATCAACTGATACGATATAAATCTTAGGGACTTTAATAGAAGGATGAGTCAATTGATTAATCAATTCTCCGTCATTTGTAAGAATTAAAAGTCCTGTTGATTCTCTATCTAAACGGCCAACCGGTTTCAAGCCATATAAAGTTTCCGGAAGAAGGTCATAAATTGTTTTTCTTCCTTTTTCATCATCACAGGTTGTTATGTAACCTGCCGGTTTGTAAAATTTATAATATTCATGCTTAACGGGTCTGATAAGTTTTTTATTTACAAAAATCTTATCTTTTTCCTGAACAAGAAACCCGAGTTCTTTAACTATTTTCCCGTTAACACTCACAACGCCCTGTTCTATTAATTCATCAGCTTTTCTTCTTGAGCAGATACCCGAAGAAGCTATGTATTTATTTAAACGGATACCGGACATTTTTCCAATTCCTTTTCAAAAATTTCTGCAAGGACTTCAGGCATTCTACGATAAAGCTTTCCATTGTTAGTTATTGCGACAACATCAACGTCAGCTTCTATAAAAATTTTACCTGTTTCTCTAGATTTTATAACCTGACTAAAAGTAACCGACAGATTATTGAATTTTTTAATCCAAGTTTCAATAATTAAATTGTCATTAAGTTTAGCAGATGACTTATAACGGACATTGAGATTAACAACAGGCAGAACAATATCCATTTCTTTAAGTTCAATAAGATTATGCCCGTTCATTTCACACCACTCAACCCGTCCTGCTTCAAGCCACCTCAAATAAGAACCGTGCCAAACAACACCATAAGCATCGGTATCAGAATAATAAACTTTTTGTTCAAAAATATGTTTTTTCATAAAAATACTATAACACGAAAGGAGAAATTTATGAAATATAAATGTACAGTTTGCGATTGGATATATGATGAAGAAAAAGAAGGAGAAACATTTGACTCGCTTTCACAAGACTGGACTTGCCCTGTCTGCGGTGCAACAAAAGATATGTTTGTAAAAGAATAAAATCCTTAATTTTGTATAAATAAGATTTGCCACTTGACAAAATTATTTACATCGTAAATAATTAAGTAAGAAGGAGGCTAAATATGTTATACAGAACCACTTTGCGCGTATGCCCCCCCCCCGTAACGCTTTAATTGAAGGCGTTTTTAACTTTTTGGGCAAAATTTTTCATCGTCCACTTGCAGGTGCTACGCACGTAGATATCTGCACAAATATTCAAAAGACTTCAAGAATATTGAAAGAGGGTGCTACGCACGTAGATACCGGCACAAATATTCAAGAGACCTCAAGAATATTGAAAGAAGATGCTACGTACGTAGATATAAATTTCCCTCGCCCGATGGGAGAGGGTGCACGTAGTGCAGGTGAGGGAACAGAAGGAAATAAAATAACCCATAAAAAACAGACAAGAGCTGCTTTCACACTGACAGAGGTTTTAATCACTCTCGGAATTATCGGGGTTGTTGCGGCATTAACATTGCCAACACTTATTGCAGACTATCAGGAAAAAGTTCTTATCACATCTGCAAAAAAAAGGTTATTCTACTGTCACTAACGCTATGAACCAATGGAATGCAAAAAATGGGACTATTGGAGATTATGATGCTTTCTGGTTATCACAGGATAACAATTTTGACTTATTAAAGTCCCTATCTAAAGAACTTAATGTTGCCCAACTTTGCAATGAATCAAATATTGAGAAATGCGGAGGTCATTATACTGTAAGACAATATAAAAAACTTAACGATGGTCATGGCAACACTCAAACAGGAAGCATTGGAATTTCTGCACGTGCGTTGCTTTCAAACGGAATGCTTCTTTGGCTTGGATCTGAAGCAAAAAATGGTGCTTGCTATCATACATACTGGTCTTATGAAAAAGACAGCAATGGAGCTTATATTCCGGATCCTTCTAGCCCTACAGGATACAAAGGAGAAGAAAAACCTTCTTATAATTGCGGATACATATATTTTGATACAAACGGCAAGAAAAGCCCAAATCAAATAGGCAGAGATGTTTTCGGTATTACATTCAGCAATGCCCAAGGAGTAAACTCTACAACAGATAATATAGGAAACTTAAATTATGTTCTTGCAAATGATAAGTTAATTGAAACAGAAAATTATCAACACGGAAAATATTAAATAACTTTTTGTAAATTTTTATAAAATTTAAGCAATTTTAATCATTCACGAAACTTATACCCTGTAAAATAAGTGTAAGGCTAGTGAATGATTAAAAATATAAATTCAAATCTTTCATATGGTTCATATAATCCGTACTATTACGATAATTACGGAAGGAATTCCTATCGAAATTATTACGAAATAGAAGAGCCGCAAGAAAATAATCAGGATATTGGAAATACTGCTATAAAAGCCGGTGTTTTACAATTATTTGCACTGGGCTTACATAAAATTTCCGAGTTTTGCAGTACAAAACTTATGCAGGGCAAAGAATTCACAACAGAACAAAATGTTAAAACCGTCGCAGAAAGAATGGTTAAAGACAATAAACTAAAAGTTGATGTCGGATTTATAGATAATAATAATGTAACCAAATACACTCAAAAATACGGGCAGGCTCTAGGTAAAGAACTTGACGTTGTTGCGGCAGGCAAAAACGCTTTTTACGCAGACAAATTTAAACTTGCGGTTGCTCCTAAAAGTAAACCATCTCTAATTCTTCACGAATTAGGACACGCCATAAACGCGCATAAAGGGAAATTCTTAAAACTCCTTCAAAAATCAAGAATGATTGCATCAGCCGCACCAACAGTACTTTTAATGCTTGATGGCGTATTTAGACGAGAAGATAACAAACCGAACTTTATTGAACGAAATGCCGGAATACTTGGATTTTTATCCTTCCTTCCGACAATAGCAGAGGAAGGTATAGCTTCCATTCGTGGAGTTAAAGCTGCCAAAAATGTTCTTGGCAAAACAGTAAATCTAAAAGCTCTAAAAAGAAATTATTTCTTTGCCTGGTGCACTTATTTACTTGCCGGAATAGGTCTTGGAATTGCAGCAAAACTTTCTTTTGTACAAAACAGACTGGAAAGAAATTAAAAAAAATACTTGACTGCAAAAAATGTTTATTCTAAAATAAATCTTGTCGCCGTTTGGTTGACCTCAGCCGGGATGTAGCGCAGCTTGGTAGCGCACCTCGCTTGGGACGAGGGGGTCGCACGTTCAAATCGTGTCATCCCGACCATTTATAAAAAAGAGTTTCAGAAAATTTCTGAAACTCTTTTTTGTTGTCCGGTTGTTCTACCCCGATTACATCGCGGCACCTCCCATTCTAATTTACATAAGAATGGCGGTAAGCTGCATTCGCTACGGTAAGGCTAACGTCTTTAATACCACAAGTTCCAACTTCTTAATACTTTTGTTGACTTGAACCTGATTTTATGCAAAACTTTTAAAAGAGAGATTTAATACTATTTATATGAGGATTAGGGAAATTGGATTTTACTACAGCAACTATACATTTATTAAAACTTTTGGCTGATTTTGCAGGGAATTACGGTATTGCAATAATTTTATTAACACTCGTTGTAAGACTTGCAATGTGGCCTTTGAATGTGCATCAGCAGCGTTCTATGAAAATGATGCAGAATTTGCAACCGAAATTAAAAGCAATTCAGGACAGATATAAAAATGATCCGCAAAAAATGCAGCAAAAAATGATGGAGTTTTATAAAGAACACGATTTTAACCCTATGGGCGGCTGCTTACCGCTGCTTATCCAAATGCCAATCTTCATTTTGCTATATTCAGCATTGATGAGCCCGCAATTTATTCAAATGGCAGGCGACACATCTTTTGGATTTGTAAAACGCCTTGATACAACTTTACGCGCAACAGCCGGAATTTCTAATGACGGAGTTATGGGGGCTTCTAAAAATGATACATTTATTTTAGGAAAAACTGCAACAGTATATCTTCCTAATAATCAAGTATTGGAAAATGTTAAAATTGAAAAACCCGCTAAAGCTCTGGAAATTCAAGGAGATTTAATTCCGGGTGAAAATATTGATTTTAAAGTAAGTTTGGATCATCTTGATTTGAAATTCAGCCAGCTTGATCAAATTCAAAAGGCTGATATAACTATTACTGATATGAATACCAAAGAAAGTGAAAAAGTTTCATTTGTAAGAAAAGCTGATTTACTAACCGCATCTGTTCCATCTGTTGAAGTTAAACAAACTTTCCATTGGGATGTACTGGTATTAATAGTATTGTTTGGTTTAACAATGTTCCTGTCACAAAAAGTAATGATGGCAACACAAAAACAACCGGAAGGAAGTATGGATCCGACACAGCAGGCTATTCAAAAATCAATGGGAACTTTTATGCCTATTATGATTATCGGAACTTTTGTTATAATCCCTATTCCTGCAGGTGTTCTATTATATCTAGTAACCAGCAATTTAGTACAAATCATTCAAACTGTAATGGTTAACAAGCAAATCGACATGGAACAGGAAAGAACAAAAAATATTGCAACTGATTCCGAAGTTGCGAATGCTAAAAAAATTCAGCAAAAAGATTAACAGAAAGGCACAAGGCTAAAAATGCTATTATCAGAATATGATTACGATTTACCCGAAGAATTAATAGCCCAGCTGCCGGCTGATAAAAGAGAGAATTCTAGAATGATGGTTTTATCAAGAAATGATAAAACCATTTCTCATAAACATTTTTACGATATTGTAGACTTGCTGGATGAAAATACTTTACTTGTAATGAACAACACAAAAGTTCTACCGGCAAGGTTAATCGGTCACAAAGATACAGGTGCAAAAATAGAAGTCTTTCTGCTTAAACAGACTGATAATACCAAACACTTATGGGATGTACTGATTAAGCCTTCTAAACGCGTCAAACCTGATACAATAATTAAAATAAGCGATGAACTTTCTGTAAAAGTGATTAAACGTTTAGAAGAAAATGGAGAATGGCTGGTTGAACTGGTTTTCTCAGGGAATAATGTTCTTGATGTTTTGCATAGAAACGGTCAAATTCCGCTTCCTCCATATATTGAGAGAAAAATAGCAAATGAAGATTTAAAAAAGCTTGATTTTGAACGCTACCAGACAGTTTATGCTAAAGATGAAGGTTCAGTTGCAGCACCTACAGCAGGCTTGCATTTTACAGAAGAAATTCTTGACAAATTACAAAAAAAAGGAATTGAACTCTGTTATGTAACCTTAAATGTAGGATTGGGGACATTCAGGCCTGTTCAGTGCGAAAATGTAGAAAATCACAAAATGCATTCAGAAACTTTTGAGATTTCTGAAAAAGCGGCAGAACAAATAAACAATGCAAAAATATCAGGCAAAAAAATTGTAGCGGTTGGAACAACAACAGTAAGAACACTTGAAACAGCTTATCAAAAATACGGCTGTATAAAAGCATGCCAGGATCATTCGGAATTGTTTATTTATCCGCCTTATGAATTCAAAGTTATAGATAATCTTATAACAAATTTTCATCTTCCAAAATCAACACTTTTAATGCTGGTCAGCGCACTTGCCGGAAAAGATTTTATCTTTAAGGCTTATAGAGAAGCAATAGAAAATAAATATCGTTTCTTTTCTTATGGCGACTGCATGTATATTAAATAAATTCATTATTAAAATTGCTTTTTTATTAAAAATCATTAATTCAAATAGAGGATACAGAATAAAACAATTGTATGTAAAATATAATTGGAGGAAGGTTTATCCATTCAGAGTAGTTGATTAAAGGGTAGAAAAATATTATGTTTTCACAATTTATTCAAAATTTATTAAATTCAGGCGGACAAAATGCAGCAATACAGCGTTATGCCCAACTTAGCAATTTTCAAAACAATTTAAACGGAGTTCAAACTCCGCAGAATCCGCTTGATACAATATATCCTAATAATACTACCAAAGTAAATTCTCCATCTTTTGAAAAAGTTCTTCAATCAACAACTCAGACGAATTTCGGTTCACTGCTGCTTAATCCTCAATCTATGAAGGTTAATGCTAATATCGTTCAAAATAATCCTTCTGTAAGTTTAAATAATTTTCTACAGGAAGCAGCCGCTGCAACAGGTTCAGTAAAACCAAATACAACTTCATCAAAAGCCCAAATACTTGACCTTGTTTCTCAAATGTCAAAAAAACACGGCGTTGATGAAAATTTAGTAAAAGCATTAATCAAACAAGAATCAGGATTTAATCCAAATGCGAAATCTAAAGCAGGTGCAATGGGCTTAATGCAGTTAATGCCGTCTACTGCCAAATCTCTTGGTGTAACTGATGCTTACAATCCTGTACAAAATTTAGATGGCGGCATACGATACTTAAAATCCATGATGAATAAATATAACGGCAACATTATACTTGCGCTGGCAGCATATAATGCAGGTCCAAATGCAGTCGACAAATACGACGGAGTGCCGCCGTATGCCGAAACCCAAAATTATGTAAAAAATATCTTGGCAAATTACCTGTAATAATTTATCACGGATAATCGTCTTTAATTTCCCAGCCGTCATGCTGAATTAATGCACCGCAATAATAACCGGAATTTGATGTTGTTTTTTTATTGCAGCCTCTACGTCCTGATGTTTTCATCTGTTCTCTAGTTTGATCAATACCCGCAAAATTTACACGATCTGTAGCACTTGTAAACATAAATACAAAAATATCACGACCGTAAATATTAGGTTTATTGTCACCATTTATGTCTACATGTATGTAAAGATATTGATGTACAGGCGCATCTCCGCCTTTTGCATCTAAGCTAAACGCTATTATAGTGCCGTCTTTTAGATAAGTAACATAATAGCCTCTACCATACCATAAAATTTCTTCATCAGTATTTAAGCCGGTTCTTTTAACATTCTGCTGACGCTTGCAAAATAAACCACAATTATCAACAATATCCATATATGGGAAAATATATTTATTTAATACTGAGCCTAAAACAGAATTATATTCAGCGACAGCCTGATCTGCTGAACCTGAAGGAGTTGAGGGGGGACAATATTACTTAAATTCCACTCACTTATATTACCATTTTCATATTGTGAGGTTACTAATGCCTGACTTATCGTTGAATACGCTTTTTTAAGCTGAGCGACTGTCTGCTTCTTTTGATACTTGGTTATCACACTCGGCAGTGTCAAGGCGGCAACAATTCCTATAATTCCTAATGTTATCAAAACTTCTGCTAATGTAAATGCTTTATTTTTATAATAGTGATGTATTATATCCTTATTATAAAATATTGTTTGCTTTTGACAAGCGGGCAAAATTGCCTCTAAACGCTTGCCCCCCCCCCAAATGCACTTAGTGATAATCTTTTCATTTTTTAAATCTCCTATTTTTACTCCAACTTTAATTATTATATAAAATTATAAAAAAATTTCAATGCATAAGTAACATTTTGCATTTAAATTTATTTTTTGTTACAATCGTATAGTAAAGTAATATTAGGGGAAGAGCATGAAAATATCATCATCTTTTAAAGTAGGACTTTTAACACTTTTAGCATTAGTAATATTGCTTGGTGTAGTTTTAAGAGTTAAAGGTCGTGCATTTTCTTCTGCATCAAGAACCGAAGTACAATTTAAAGATGTAAACGGTATGCGCCCCGGTGCCGGAGTTCAGATGATGGGGCTGCGTGTTGGCCAGGTTGAAGAAATTACACCTGTTATTAACGGAGAAAACAGCTATGTAAAAGTTAAATTCGTTATTACTGAACCTAATATTAAAATACCAAAAGCTTCCATTTTTTCTATCCAGCAGACAGGGTTAATCGGAGAATTATTCTTAGAAATTACACCTCCTAAAACAAGAACAGTATATATTCCAATGGTAAATAAAAATATTCTATATAAAGATGATCCTGTTCAAATGATGCTTGATGACAAGTATTATGATGTTGGGCAAATAAAGAATATTGAAGTTGTTTCCAAAGCAGTTGTTCCATACAATCTGAAAGACAATATTAAAACGAATTACGCATATAAAGTTGATTACATAATAAATCTTCCAGGCTTAATTGTTCCGGAATTTTTGAAAGGAAAAGCTATAAAGACCGGAAATACTTATAAATTAAGAATATCAACTCTTGATGATGTAACATTGCCTTATCCTAAACAAACATCTCCATATACAATTATAGAGCCAATGAGAATTGCAGACTTTATGGATTGGCAGTACAGAGCAGCAGAATCACTTACTGAAACCAACAGAAAAATTAACGATATTTTATCCGATCAAGTTATCGCGGAATTGAAATTATCCGTAAAAAATATCAATGCATTAACAGGCCAAACAAGTGTTACTATGGGTAAACTTAACAATTTACTTGATAGTTCAAGAGGAGATATTGACCAGTTAATGATTATGATGGATAAAGCAACAACAGACTTTAACCAGTTATCATACAACTTGAATTCTATAATAGGCGATCCAAAATTCAAAACAACAATTTATTCAACAGCAGATTCTGTTGACAAGCTGTCACAAAATCTTAATAAATTGTTCGGTAACGAAGAACAGGCTGAACAAATGGCATCAGATTTCAGAGAAATTGCGCATAACGTAAATGAAATTAGCGGTTATGTAAATTCTTTAACCAAAGATGACCAGCTTAAAAACGATATAAACAGAGCTGTTTCAAGTGTAAATACAGCAATGACAGATATTTCTACAACATTGAATGCTGTTAATGCGCTTACTCCTGAAAAGAAAACTGAATTGCAAACAATAATTGAAGATACAAGAGTTACAACCTGCAACTTGAGAAAATTCTCTGAAAAACTGAATAAGAGATTTTTACTCTGGAGGTTAATGTTCTAGTTTACAAATATTATGAATATAAAAACAGAAATTACAAAAATTCATTACGACAAAAATGCAAAAGGGATATTTTTTAAGTTACTGGAGTTCTGTTCGATTTTCTATGGGCTCGGCAGCGGCTTAAAAAACAAACTTTACGATAAAAATATTATTAAGCCTAAAAAAGTTAACGCATTTGTAATTTCTGTCGGGAACCTAACAACCGGAGGGGTTGGAAAAACTCCAGTAGTTTCTGAAATTGCAAAATACTATTTAAATAAAGGGGAAAAAGTTGCTATAGTATCGCGCGGATATGGCGGAAAATTGTCCAATAAAAATATTAATATAATATCAGACGGCGAAACTATTTTTTATAATGCAGAATTAGCCGGCGATGAACCATTCTGGCTTGCTGAAAAAACAAAAGGTGTATGTGTTATAACTTCAAAAAATCGTTATGAGGCCGCAAAATTTGCAATAGAAAAATATGGCGTAACTAAAATCATCCTTGATGACGGCTTTCAGCATAGAAAATTATATAGAGATCTTGATATTGTGCTTATGGACAGCAAAATGGGATTTGGGAATGAAAAACTCCTTCCTGCAGGCCCATTAAGAGAAGGAATGGAAGCTTTTTCCAGAACTGACAGGCTTGTTGTTGTAAGTAAGGATATTGAACATACGCGTGCTGAAAAACTTGCAAAAATAATGTCTAAAAAATTGAAAATTAAAACTTCAGTCTGCTATACAGAGCCTGACTTTGTATATAATATTAAAACCGGCGAAAGACTTAAACAAGACGAAGAAATTACTGCAATATGCGCAATCGGACAACCACAGCAATTTTATGCATTCTTAAAAAATTACAAAATTAAAAATACAATTGATTTTGATGACCATCATTCATATACAGAAGATGAAATTCCAGATGGAATTGTCGTTACAACAGAAAAAGATGCCGTAAAAATGATGGAATTTAATAATAAAAATATTTATGCCTTAAAACTTAAAACAAACATAGATGTTAAAGGACTTTTGGATGGAAACAAAAATTAATATTGATATAGATAAAATAGTAGAATTACTAAAACAAGCAGAACAGCCAAAAAGCGAATTTGTACATTTGATGGATTCCTTTAAAGATCCTTTTCTTGTCCTGATTGCCTGCATTTTAAGCCTTAGAACAAACGATAAAACAACATATCCTGCAACACTTAGAATGCTTGAACTAGGGAGAACTCCCGAAGATTTTGCAAGATGCGACGTGAAAAATTTAGAAAAAGCAATTTATCCTGTAGGCTTTTATGGCAATAAGGCAAAACAAATTATTGAACTATCCAAAGAACTTGTTGAAAAATATAATTCTAAAGTGCCGGATAGCATTGAAGAATTATGCAAATTCAAAGGTGTTGGGCGCAAAACAGCTAATTTAACCTTATCACAAGGTTTTAATAAGCCTGCGATATGCGTAGATGTCCATGTTCATAGAATTTTTAACAGAATAGGTTATGTTAATACAAAAACTCCAGAAGAAACAGAATTTGCCCTCAGAGAAAAACTTCCGGTAAAATACTGGATAGATATAAATACCCTCCTTGTTACGCACGGGCAAAATGTTTGTAAACCAATTAAACCAAACTGCGCGAACTGTCCGATTAACAAGTATTGCGAGAAGCATATAAACAAATAAAATTAATATACTTGCAATTAAACTAAATACGTGAGATAATTTTATCAAGATTGTATATGGTCCTTTAATACAATCGGGGTTAATATTACATTTTATATAGGAGTGTGAGATGAGTGTAGAAAATCCTCACAAAATCAACACATCTAAGTTGGATGAAATTATTCAATCATACGATTGCAAAAAATCTAACTTGATTGCGATTTTACAAAAAGTTCAGGAAGTTTACCGGTACTTGCCTGAAGAAGCATTGATTTACATCGGTACAAAAATAGAAGGTTTGTCACCTGCAACAGTTTTTGGAGTTGCAACTTTCTATGCACAATTTTCATTGGAACCAAAAGGTAAGTATGAAATTAAGGTATGCGACGGAACAGCATGCCATGTTAGAGGTTCAATGCCTGTTCTAAACGCCATCAGAGCGAAATTAAACATGCCGGAAGGTCAATTAACAAGTGACAACGGACTTTTTTCATTAGAAACAGTAAGCTGTCTAGGTGCATGCGGTCTTGCACCGGTTGTTGTTATTAATGATAAAGTCTATCCTCAGATGACATCTGACGCAATTACAATCGTGTTAGATACGCTTATGAAGGAGGAAGAATAATGGTTAAAACAGCACTTAACATTGATATAAAAGAAGAACAAAAAAAAGCAAAAGATTTAATTGCACAACAAGGTTTACGTGTGCTAGTTTGTGCAGGAACAGGCTGTGTTGCAAACGGTTCTTTAAAAGTTATTGAAAAATTTAAAGAACTCGGCGCAAACGTATCAGTTCTATCAGATTACGACAAAATGACAACTGTACCAACAGGATGCCACGGCTTCTGCGAACAAGGTGTTCTCGTTGTAATTCCGGATAAACACGTAACTTATGTAAAAGTAAAAGAAAAAGATGTGGAAGAAATTTATGAAAGCCACATTAAAAATAATAAGCCTGTAGAAAGACTTTTATATGTTGATCCTAAAACACATGAACACGTTTTGGATGATGAACATATCAATTTCTACGCAAAACAAACAAGAACAGCTCTTGCTAATTGCGGAAACATCAACGCAGAATGCATTGACGAAGCAATTGCAGTAAGAGGTTATGAAGCACTCGCAAGTGTTCTTGAAGAAGGCAATCCAGATGCTGTTATAGAAACAATAGAAAAATCAGGATTAAGAGGCAGAGGCGGCGGCGGCTTCCCGACCGGTCGCAAATGGCGATTTACTGCTGCAAACAGAGGCGGAAAGTCATACGTTGTTTGTAACGGCGATGAAGGTGACCCTGGGGCATTCATGGATAGAAGCGTTATGGAAGGCGACCCGCATAAACTTCTTGAAGGGATTGCAATTGCAGCATATGCAATCGGCGCAGATGAAGCTTATATATACGTTCGTGCAGAATATCCGCTTGCTATCAAACGATTAAGAAAAGCTATTAAAGATGCAGAAGAAAGAAATTTCTTAGGCAAAAATATTATGGGAAGCGATTTTTCTCTTGATATACACATCAAAGAAGGTGCCGGCGCTTTCGTATGCGGTGAAGAAACAGCACTTATGGCATCAATCGAAGGCGAACGCGGAATGCCAAGGCCAAAACCGCCTTTCCCTGCAAACAAAGGACTTTTTGGCAGACCAACACTAATCAATAACGTAGAAACGCTTGCGAATGTCCCAGTTATTATTCTTAACGGTGCAGACTGGTTTGCACAAATGGGTACAGAAACCTCAAAAGGTACTAAAACATTTGCGCTTACAGGTGAAGTTAATAACACAGGTCTTATAGAAGTACCTATGGGTACAACTTTAAGAGAAATCGTATTTGATATAGGCGGCGGTATGAGAGACGGCAAAAAATTTAAAGCTGTTCAAATCGGCGGTCCTTCAGGCGGATGCTTAACAGAAGAACATCTTGATATCCCGATGGATTACGATAATCTTATAAAAGCAGGCGCAATGGTAGGCTCAGGCGGTCTTGTAGTTATGAGCGACAAAACTTGTATCGTTGAAGTTGCAAGATTCTTTATGAACTTTACCCAGCATGAAAGCTGCGGGAAATGTGTTCCGTGCCGCGAAGGGACTAAAAATATGCTTAAAATTCTTGAAAAAATCGTTGCCGGAAAAGGTGAAATGAGCGATTTAGATACACTTGAAGAATTGGCTCATGCTGTTAAAGACGGTTCGCTTTGCGGTCTTGGAAAAACTGCACCAAACCCAGTATTATCAACTTTAAAATACTTTAGAGATGAATATATTGCTCACATTAAGGATAAAAAATGTCCGGCAGGCGTTTGTACTGCGATGAAGAAAATCGTTATTAACGAAGCTTTATGTAAAGGCTGTACAAAATGTGCAAGAACCTGTCCTGTCGGTGCGATAGAAGGTACAGTTAAAAATCCTCACCACATTAATCAAGATAAATGTATCAAATGTGAGGCTTGCTTAACTAACTGCCCGTTCAGAGCAATCGTTCTGGAATAAGACGCAATGTCATTAAAACGCTAAGGTCTTTATTATCATTTTAATAACTATAAACTTAAGAGGAAAATAAAAAATGACAGATAAAAAAACATTATTTATAGACGGCAGAGAAGTTGAGTTTACAGACGAGCCAAACCTTCTTGAAGTAATCAGGAAAGCTGGCTTAAATGTACCTACATTCTGTTACCGTCCAGATTTGACATCATTTGGTGCATGTAGAATGTGCGTTGTAGAAGTTGAAGGCCGAGGCATTCAATCTTCCTGCACAATGCCGCCGGAAGCTGGTTTGAAAATTCATCTTAACACAGAAAGAACAAGAAGAATTCGAAAAACTGTATTAGAACTTCTTCTTGCAAACCACGACAAAGAATGCTTAACCTGCGACAAATCAGGGAATTGTGAATTACAACAATATGCTGAAGAATACGGTATTAAACGCATAAGATATCCTGAAAAACCACTTGATGAATATCTTCCGATAGACGATTCAAGCCCGTCTATTGTCAGAGACCCGAATAAATGTATTCTTTGCGGAGCCTGTGTGAGAGCTTGTACTGAATTTCAAGGACATTCAGTATTAGGTTTCGCAAACCGCGGTTCTAAAACAGTAGTTCAGCCAATGAACGGTAGACCTTTAGGCCAGGTTGACTGTGTTAACTGCGGTCAATGCGCAGCAGTATGCCCAACAGGAGCTTTAACTATCAAATCCGATGTTGAAGCTGTTTGGAATGAGATTACAAATCCAAATAAAAAAGTCGTAGTTCAAATGGCACCTGCAACACGTGTTGCCATCGGAGAACTTTTCGGACTCGAACCTGGTGAAAATTCTATAGGACTCATGAATGCCGCTTTAAGAAGAATTGGTTTTGACTTAATTTTTGATACAAACTTCTCGGCAGACTTAACAATTATGGAGGAAGCAACTGAGTTTTTAGAAAGATTAAAATCAGGAGAAAACCTTCCGCTGTTTACTTCCTGCTGCCCTGCCTGGATTAAGTATATTGAAACAGAACATCCGGAAATGCTAAAACATGTTTCAAGCTGCAAATCTCCGATGAGTATGTTATCTCCTGTATTAGTTGAACTTGTTCCAAAACATTTCAATATAGACAGAGAAAACCTTGTTGTTGTTGCAATTATGCCTTGCACTGCAAAGAAATATGAGTGCAAACGTCCAGAATTATCACACAACGGCCGTCCTGATACTGATTACGTTCTGACAACACAAGAACTTGGCAGAATGATAAGAGAAGCAGGTATTAATTTCAAAGCACTTGAACCTGAAAAAGCAGATTCTCCGTTTGGCGAATATTCAGGTGCAGGAACAATCTTCGGCGCTTCAGGCGGTGTTGCAGAAGCTGCTGCAAGAACAGCATACGAGTTTGCGACAGGAGAACAGCTAAAAGATGTTGATATCAAAGCTCTACGCGGAACATCAAACAGATGCAGAGATATTGAACTTGACCTTAAAGGAACAAAACTTGTTATAAGAGTTGTTTCAACCCTTAAGGAAGCTGAAAAATCTTTGAAAGAAATTAAAGAAGGGAAAGCACAGTTCCAGATGCTTGAAGTTATGGCATGTCCAGGCGGATGTATTAATGGCGGAGGCCAGCCTCGAAGCTGTGATGACAGCAAAATTAAGGCAGAACGTGCTGAAGGACTTTACAAAGAAGATTCACAACTTCCGCTTAGAAAATCTCACATGAACCCATCTATTCAAAAGCTTTATCAGGAATTCTTAGATCATCCAAATTCTCATAAAGCACATGAAATTCTGCACACTATCTACCAAGATAGATTTGCCGGTTCATACAAAGATGTTTAAAACATAGCATTTACAACAAAAAATCTCCTTTTAGAAATTAAAAGGAGATTTTTTTATAATTTAAAAATAAATAAAAACTATTTAACAGCTTTTATAATTGTTTCAGTAATATCTTCTCCGCCATAAAGAACTACGCCTTTTGCAAGAACGATATTATAATTACCAGCCTTTGCCTGTTCATTAATTTTATTAGAAATAGCTGTATCAATTGCACCTAATTTTGTAGCATAGTTTTTATCCATATCAGCTTTTTTCTTATTCAACTCTTTATTATATTTATCTTCCAAAGCCTTTTTCTTTTTCGGATCAGTAGTTGCTGCAACATCTTTTCTAGCTTTTTCTACAAACTTAACAATATCTTGTGCCTTTGCTTGTTGTTCTTTTTTCAAAGCTGCAACCTGCTTTGAAGAATTAACTACTTTTGGAACATCAACAACAGCTACTTTATAACTTGGCGGTACATCAGACATAGCAAAGTTACTTGCACAAAGCCCGATAACAAATGTTGAAACACCCACTACTAAAAACTTTAATTTGTTTTCCATAAATTTCTCCTTTATAAACTGCCACAATCAATACTCATATACATCAAACAAACTAATTATTCAATTTATGCTACAAAAACAGATTGATTTTTTGCTTAACACCTTTACAAACTATATGAATATCTTATATAATAATAACAGGTGAATACTATTTTTTTCAATAAGTTAATTTTTGTTACTTAATTGTAATAAAAATTAAAAAATTAACAAAAATATGAAAATTATAGCAAAAATAAATCTTTAGAGTATTTAATATCATCATAAAAATTAAAAAGTAATTACTTAACAGTAGGTGAATAATGAAGAAGATTCAAAATAAAAAAGGAATTATCAGCACAATATTAAGCATTTCAGCCTGTTGTGCAATAATGTTACCTGCATCAGTAACATCTGTAAATGCAGCTCCTGAATTGGCTCTTCCGCCCTCTATAATGGGAGAAATTAACAGTCAGGTCGGCGGCAACATCAAACACGATACTGATACAATGCGTTATAAATACGAAGATATCAAACGTGATGATGATTATCGGCATTACCAAAGACAACGTAATCAAGGAAGTACCGGTACTCAGGTAATTAAGAATAACACTCCGCAGGATTCAGGTTATCAGGCAACAATAGAAGAAATGGACACTAAAGGTGTTTATGTAAATTCTATTGAAGTTTCTCCTTCTGAAATACTTACTAAGGAAGAAATTAACAACATTATTCAACCGCTCGTTGGGAAAAACGTATTCATAAATGATCTTCAAAAAGCAATTGATGATATTAACAACTTATACGCACAAAAAGGCTTTGTAACAGCAAGAGCTTTTCTTCCAGAGCAAACCGTTGAAAACGGCAACATCAAAATTGACTTGATGGAAAGTAAAATCGGGAATATTACTGTACAGGAAAACCGCTGGACAAGATCAAAATATATTACAGATAGAATGCCGCAAAAACAATCTGACCTGTTTGATATTGTAGAACTAGAAAAAGACGTTTTGGATTTCAACAGATATAACGAAGGCATAAAATTATCTGCGAACCTAAAAGCCGGTCAAGAACCAGGAACTACAGATATCGAACTTGTTGCAAATGAAAGTTTCCCATTCCATATAACAGGTATAATGGATAATCAGGGACGTTATGCAACCGGTACAATCCGTGGCGGAGCCATGATTTATGCGGACAGCTTATTTGGCTTAAGAGATAGATTATCTATCGGGTCATATTTCTCAAAAGGCGCAACCAGCCCGTTCTTTGACTACAATATTCCTGTTAACAAACATGACGGACGTATTGGTTTCTTATATTCATCTACATTTGCAAAAATTAAATATGGTGATTTCAGGGATTTAGGCATGGGTAGTAATGCTTATCAATATTCACTTTACTATTCACAACCAATCATTAGAAAACC
>CALURL010000018.1 GCA_944323155.1 Candidatus Gastranaerophilales bacterium | reverse complement strand
CTGCCCAACAAATTATATGGCAATATGTAAACAACATTTCTACTTCCCCTCATCCGGCTTACAGCCACCTTCTCCCAATGGGAGAAGGGAGAAATATTTTCTCGCCCCCTTTGGGGAGAGAGTTAGAGAGAGGAGCTATTGTTACAACACTTGATTTGTTGTGCAAGTATGCCCAACCTACAGTACCAAAATCTTTAAAGTCTATCGAATATTTACAAAGGTGTCTACGTACGTAGTACCCTTACGGAATACAAGTTTTATTAAATTTCAATTGTTTTTCAGAAATTGTCGTTACTATATTTATATAAAACTTTAATTATATTTCCGTTTTTTTATTGATTTTTTATTCTATATGGATTAAAATATCCATGGAATTAAGATAGTTAAGGAAAGCGTATGAACTCAAATTTACAAAAAGATTTATTAAGAGAAATTGAAATTACAGAAGAAATTTTAAAAATGAACATGGAAACAACTTTCGAAACATATTGTGAAATGAAGGCTCGTCTCCAATTTTTAACATACATCACATTAAAAAATAATAAAGAATAGCTTAATCATTTGTTAATTTGCATAATGAAAATTTTCTTTTTTGATTAATTGTGATATTATATTATACAAAAAGGCTTTTAAAACTTATACCTTAAAACAACTTATGAACATGCAACTTTTTTTCAAAAAAAACATCTTAATATTTGTAAGTTGTACAACAAGGTTAGGGATTAAGAGTATTGGAGGAAACACAATTAGATGAGAAACATTATGAAAAAAAGTATTATTTTCTTAAGTGCATTTATATTCTTATCGGGCTGGGTTATCAGAGACAATGTTTTTGCATACAGCCCAACAGAGTTATATGATCAAGTTTGGAAACTTATTAACTCAAAATTTGTAGACCAGACAAACAATGCTCAAGACTGGTCAAAATGGCGTCACAAATACGACAACCAGATACACACAAATGAAGATGCTTATGTAGCAATTAATACAATGGTTGCAAGCTTGAATGACCCGTATACAAAATTTTTGGATCCAAAAGAATTTGCAGAAGAAACAAGTTCTATTAAAGGCTCCTTAAAAGGTATCGGTATCCAAATCGCTGTTAAAGACGGAAAATTGACCGTTATAGCTCCGATAGAAGATACGCCGGCAGAAAAAGCAGGCTTGCAGGCAGATGACGAAATTCTTGAAATCGACGGCGTTAGCACAAAAGGTATAACCGTTGACAAAGCAGCCGATAAAATCAGAGGAAAAGAAGGAACTCAAGTTACTCTGCTTGTAAAACGCAAAGATATGGCACCAAAACTTTACACAGTTACCCGTGCGGAAATCGAAATTAAGTCTATTTCTCAAAAAGTTCCAACAGATGTAAAAATTCCTGATGACTTATGCTATATAAGATTAAGTTCTTTCATCAGCAGAAATGCCGCAAGCGAATTTGGAACAATATTGAATAATTCCAAAGACAAAAAAGGATTTATCATTGACCTTCGTTCAAACCCGGGCGGATTGTTAACAAATGCGATTTATATATCAGATATGTTCCTTGACGGCGGTACAATCGTTAGCACTGTTGACAGAGACGGCTATAAAGAAACACAAAGGGCTAACCCTGGCGTTTATACAAAAAAACCGGTTGTTGTACTCATTAACAAAGGTTCTGCCTCAGCTTCAGAAATCTTTTCAGGCGCAATGAAAGATAATCACAGAGCTGTAATTATCGGAGAACAATCTTTTGGAAAAGGTCTTGTTCAAGAAATTAATAAACTACCATATGATGCAGGTATTAATATTACAATCCAAAAATACCTGACACCTAACGGAACAGATATTAATAAAAAAGGCATAACTCCTGATATTAAAGTTGAACTAACTGAAGAAAATGTAAAAAATAAAGATGATGTACAACTAAAAAAAGCTGTTGAAGTCTTAACAAAAATGACAACAGGACAGGAAATAGCTAATCAATAGAATTTCTTTCAAATTGAATACTGCTATGCTCCTTGCAGTAACAATTTGAACTAGAGACCTTATTAATCTAAAAGGTCTCTCTTTTTTTTATTTGAATAATCTTTAAGATTGATGTTAAGAAAAAAGTTTTATGCTATTATCTTGGTATCAGATTGGGTAGGATAGATGACAAAAAAAGAATGGATTTATAATAAATATGACGGCAATGAAAAATCTCTTGTAATGCGTTTGCTGGCTTCACGCGGGATTAAAGATGAAGAAGAAATAAGAGAATTTTTACACCCGCTTGAAATACAATTAACTCATCCAAAAGTTTTTTGTGATATGGAAAAAACCGTTGAAAGAATTTCACAGGCGATTGATAACGGTGAAAAAATAGTTATTCACGGTGATTTTGACGCAGACGGAGTAACGTCTACTTCTCTTTTATACAGGACTCTAAAATACCTTAACGCTGATGTTAATTATTTTATACCGGATAGAGAAAAAGAAGGCCATGGTTTTGACACAAAAGCATTAATCAACATAATGACAAAAATAAAACCTAAAGTCATAATTTCTTGTGACTGCGGTATTAGCGATGTTGAGGCAGTAAACTTTTTAAAGAGTTTTAAGATAGATGTAATCATCACCGACCACCACGAAGCGCCAGAGGAACTGCCTGCTGCGTATGCCATAATTAACCCTAAAGCACCGAATTCTCTAGACGAAAAATTATCAGCAAGACAAATAAACAGTTTATGTGCACTTGCCGGTGTAGGTGTTGCTTTCAAAGTTGCTCAAGGATTGCTTGAAAAATATAACAAACTGGAATTTATACCGGAAATTTTACCTTACGTAGCGGTTGGAACAATAGCTGATGTAGTTCCGCTTATCGGAGAAAACAGATATTTTGTAGCAAAAGGACTTGAACTTATTTCAAATGGCAAACACTACGGTCTCAGTCGTCTATTAGAAAGTGCCGGCTGCAAAGGTCAAATTAAAGCTGAAAATATAGCTTTTGGAATAGCACCGAGAATTAACGCATCAGGCCGACTTGATACCGTGGAAGATGCATTGAAAGTTTTAATCTCTGATAACAAACAAGAAATTGAAATGGCTATTCAGTCACTAAATGAATTTAATAAAGTTCGTCAGGAACTCTGTCAGGAAATGTTTGTTGAGGCAGATGAAATGATTAAAGCGCAGGGCAATAGAAATCCTGCAATAGTTTTATTTAACCCGAAATGGCACATTGGAATTGTCGGAATTGTAGCATCTAAAATTGTGGAAAAATATTACAAACCGACATTTTTAATGACATATTCAGAAGAAACCAAGCAGGTAAGATGTTCTGCAAGGAGTATTGAAGGTGTAAATCTTTATGATGTTATAAATGCAAATGCAGAATTATTTGACGGTTTTGGCGGTCATACAATGGCTGCGGGTCTGGCTTTTTCTACAGACAAAACATCTTTTGAAGACGTAAAAACAGCACTGAACAAAACTGTAAAAGAAATAATTCAAGGAAAAGAATTAAAACCATTTATAAAAATAGATTTAGAGCTTCAACCGGAGGAAATAGACGTAAATCTTGTTGAGGAACTATCACAACTTGAACCATACGGTGCATCTAACCGCAGCCCTATCTTTGCATTAAAAAATTTAAAGATAAAACAAAAACGCTTAATGGGTGAAAACAAAGACCATTTAAGACTAACATGCCAGTCAGGCACAAATGAATTTACCTGTATCAGATGGCAGGACGGAGATATATCGCTTGTAAACGGAGATACTCTGGATATTGCCTTCCACCCGCAAATTAATGAATATAACGGAAGCACAAGTGTTCAATTAATAATTGATGACATACATTCTGAATACTTGAAGGAAGAAGATGAAACAGAACTTTTGCAAATGAAACTGTATGACCACAGAAAGAAAACAGACATCCTTCCGCAGGTGAATGATTACGTCAAAAATTCAAAACAAAATATTCTGATTTTTGCAGAAAGCAAACCTGTTTTAGACAAACTGAAACCCTATGAAAGCCTTTCATCAAAAACCATGACACGCGATAATCTTAAACCCTGTGATTCTTTAATGCTTTTTGATTATCCTGCTGACAAAACTGTTTTGGATAAAATTATAGAAAAAACAACCCCGCATTCTATACATTTTATGAATTACGAAATTAAATATTTTGACGAAAAAGAATTCCTAAAAACAGTTTATGGAATGCTGAAATTTGCCTGCCATAATAATTCCGGAAAAGTTGAACTTAGGAGAATAGCAAGCTACTGGGGAAAATCCTATGAAGTTTTTGAAATGCTGTTTGATATATTTGAAGAAATCGGCGTAATAAAAATATCTGAAAGGACTCCTGAATATTACATAGTAGAAATGACAGATAATACAGATATTACATCTATTCTTCACAACATAAAATACGCATTGCTTGTTGACAAAATAGAGGAATGTGAACAGTTTCAAAGAAGCCTTCTGGAAGATGATATTTACACTCTTGTTTAATTTTTATAAACTAAGCTTTGCAATACGTACCTTAAAAATAGCCTGTAAATCAACACCTGTCAGAATATTTTCAATCAAATCATTAGGGTTAATTGTTGTCCAATCACCGCTAACCGGTAAAATTCCCATGATTTTCGCATCAGAATATTCTTCTATAAGTCGTGGAAGCAATTTTATATTAATATCCTCACAATTTTCAGGATAATCAATAATTACAACCCCGCGAATCTGTATCCCGATAGATTTTGCATGATTTAATGACAAAATCACATTGTTAACAGAAAAATTTCTAGCAGACACAACAAACAACATAGGTATTTCAAGTAATTTAATCAAGTCTTCTTCAAGAAAATTTTTTCCGTAAGGTGAAGCAAGTCCCCCTATACCGTCAGTAATCAAACAGTCGTTTACATCTGTCAAACTTTGATAATCCTGTAAAATAATATCTCTTTCAATCACAGTTTTTTCGGCCGCAGCAGCAACAAGCGGGGAAGCATTAGCCTTTAGAAGATAAGAAAAATACGTTTTTATATTAGGATCAGCAAATTTTGCAAACGCTAAATCTCTTGATTGCAAAAAACCATTTTTTTGAATAGCACCGCACTCTACAGGCTTATAAATCCCTGTAGAATACCCGAGGCTCTGCATTGTTGCAGCAAGCCCTGTGGTTACGATGTTCTTTCCTGATTTTTCTTCAGATGCTGTTACAAACAACTCTAACATAAGCCAATATTAACACGCTTAACCGTTTATTGCAAAATAAACCTCTTTTAATCTTTTTTTAGAAATATGCGTATAAAGTTGTGTTGTAGCAACGTCACTGTGTCCGAGAAGTTCCTGAACAACACGCAGATCTGCACCGTTTTCAAGCAGGTGTGTCGCAAAGCTATGTCTTAGGGTATGAGGAGAAATATGCTTATGAATTTTTTCACCCTGTTCTCTTATAAATGTATAAATTTCCTGACGTGTAACAAGTTTTCCCTTTTCATTAATCAAAAGATTTTTAGAAACTGTTTTGAATTTTTTCATCAAATAATCTCTCTCAGGCAAATAATCATTTATCGCCTCAATTGCTTTTTTGCCAAGCGGAACAATTCTTTCTTTTGATCCTTTACCTGTACATTGAAGATATTTGCCATTCAAATCAAAATCATTAACTTTCAAATTTGCAAGTTCAGACACACGCAGACCGCAGCCGTATAAAAGTTCAAGAATAACACGCTGAATTTTATTCAAATTCTGATTAAGAATCTCTTCAATTTCATGAACAGTCATAACTTTTGGCAGTCTTTGGGGCATCTTCGGCTGTTCAAGAGTTAATGTCGGATTTGATTTGCATATGTCGTTTGCGCAAAGCCATTTGAAAAATCCCCTGAAAGAGGCGATTTTTCTATTGACACTAGCTGGTGTGTAATTCTTTTCCCGTAATATTCTTATATAACCGTTTATATTACTTCTTTGAACATTATCAAGCTCTGTAATCCCCTTTTCATCACAAAAATCAATAAAAGCCTCTAAATCTCTTCTGTAAGCCTCTATTGTATTTTCTGAAAGCCCCTTTTCTATCTCAAGAAATTCGAGATATTCTGACAAAACCTGCATACTCATAATCCCTGTTATACTACATATTTTGTTTAATGACAATATGTTTTGTGCATGTTATAATCTGAACATATTCACATTAAAAATCGTTATACTAATGTGTGAGGTTAAAAGGAGAATTTTTTAAAATGAAAAAACATTTATCTTTAATAATGATATTCACAATCTTAATGCTAGGCGGCCTAAAAGCCTTTGCTGATGATTCACAGGCAGCATTGAAGTTCTTTAATAACTACGTTACAGCCGCAAACTCTTACAGCACAACAATACCATCAATGTATTCACCGTCTGCAAAAATCATAAGACAAGTAGTAAAACCAAACGGAGAACTTGTTAATGTCACAACAAACACAGCAACCTATATTAAACAAATGAAAATTAGCCAATCAGTTGCAAAAGCAAGACATTACACAAATTCTTACTCAAATATCACAGTAAAACCGCTTGGAAATGACACATATAAAATAAGTTCACTCCGCCAGCCAAAAGGAGAAACTTACAAACTTAAAACATATATGATTGTAAAAAAACAACCTAATGGAAAATGGTTAATTACAGAAGAACTTATGCAGACAAAAGAACAAATCTTCTTAAAATACGCAAACAAAAAATAGGAAAATAAGCATTGAGTAATTTCAGATATCTTACATCAGGCGAAAGCCATGGCAAATGCCTAACAGCAATAATAGAAGGAATACCTGCGGGGTTTGATATAAACCCCGATTTTATAAACAATGAACTAAAACGCCGCCAGCAGGGTTACGGCAGAGGCGGAAGAATGAAAATCGAATCTGATACCGTAGAAATTACATCAGGTATCAGATTTGGAAAAACCATAGGTTCTCCTATTACGCTTGTTATCCAAAATAAAGATTTTGAAAACTGGCAAAAAATCATGAGTTCAATGCCCCAAGATTATACTGAAGAAAAATCCTTCACAGCCTATCGCCCGGGACACGCTGACTTTGCAGGAAGTGTTAAATACAAAAGAACTGATTTAAGAGATATTCTTGAACGCTCAAGTGCCAGAAAAACCGCAATAGAAGTCGCAGTAGGTGCTGTTGCAAAACAAATTCTTGAAACCTTTGATATAAAAGGCTATTCAAATATTCTCCAAATCGGCAGCGGCAAAACTGAAGAAGAATTTCACGCAGAAATTGACAGGGCAAAAGCCGAAGGCGACACGCTCGGCGGGAAATTAGAAGTTATTTATAAAAATGTACCGGTAGGCTTAGGCTCGCATGTTCAATGGGATAGAGCAATAGATGGACTTCTTGCTCAAGCAGTAATGAGTATTCCCGCCGTTAAATCTGTTTCCATAGGCAATCACCACGCATACAAAATGCGCGGAAGTGAATTTCATGATGAAATGTTTTTAGAAAACGGGAAAATTATCCGCAAAACAAACAACGCAGGCGGTATTGAAGGCGGCATAACAAACGGAGAAAACATTGTAATTACTGCTGTTATGAAGCCTATTCCAACATTAAGAAAACCATTACATACAGTAGATTCTAAAACAATGACCGAAACCGAAGCACACTTTGAGCGTTCAGACACATGTGCCGTAGAAGCCTGTGCAGTTGTTGCAGAAGCAAGAGTTGCATGTGTTTTATTGAAAGAATTCCTGCAAAAATTTGGCGGAGACAGCATAAATGAAATCCGAAGAAATTTTAATCAAAATTTTTAATTTTATTTCCGTTATTTATTGATTTATTTGAAGTTTTATTTTATTATTATGTTTGGGGTAAGCCCTTAATCATCAACTGACCTGTGTGGCGCAAACTACAAATTTGATTAACCACAAAGGAAGGGAGGTGATAGAAAATGGTTATTAATACAGAAGAACTAGCAATAATATTATTAATATTGCTAGTTCTAAAATAACCACTTGAGGGCTTTTAAAGAGAGGACGGCAATCCTCTCGCCCTTATATATTTATTATAACTTATTGCTTTGCAAATTTCAAGTGTGCTACGCACGTAGAAACCTGTGCAAATATTTGAGAGACTTTAAGGATTTTAGATTTTAGTTAGGTGTGCTACGCACGTAGGAACCTGTGACAATATTCAAGAGACTTTAAAATTGTAGGTTGGGCATACTTGCCCAACAAAATAATTTAATTGTATAAAAATATATTAAAGAAATCTTGTAATCTTATGGTTTCTTTTTAAATAAGCTAATAAATTTATTCCAGCCGTTTTTAAAGAATGTGCCGGTTTTACTGCCTGCTTTTTTTATCCATGGAACTATTGTTTTTCTGAACTTATATCCACCAAAAATCAGCGTACCTGCTGCAACTATTCCAAATAACCATTTTTTCCAGGTTGGATTTTTTACAAAATTCTTATCATGTGTTGAATGATGAAATTCATCAACTTCAGGCTGCGAATGATGAATTAGTGGAGCTTCCGGAACATGTGCATGCAAAGGCTGCATATCTTTTAATTTTGGATTACCAACATATCTTGGCTTCTGACCCATTACATAAGACGGTGCGTCAAAATTGATTACACCTTCCTGTGCCAGCATATCTAAATTCATTGCCCAGTTTCCAGACATAATTCACCTTTATTTTATGACTGTTTTTATACAGACATTTTTAACCTACCTGTATTCATGAAGTAAATTTTTTTGTATTTATTGCCTTTTTATGTGTATTTTGTTAAATTTTATTAATATGAAAACTTTTATTAAAGAAAATTTTTACCTTTTTATTTTATGGATATTGTGTGGAATTTGTTTATATATGTCGGTTGGACACTACAATAATATTATGCTTGATGTGGGCAGAGAAGTGTATTATCCGGAACAAATTCTAAACGGAAAAATTCTGTACAAAGATTTGTTTGTAATTTACGGCCCTTTCGCATATTTGTTTAACGCTATTTTATTTAAAATTTTTGGAATAAAACTTTCTACATTATATTTTACAGGAATTTGTTCATCATTAGCTTTGATAAGCGGGGTTTACCTGCTTGGTAAAAAATTCTTAGACAAATTTTTATGTTTTTCTATTGGTTTACTAACAATTGTTGTCGGAGTTTTTACAAATATTCTTCATAATTTTACGTTCCCGTATAGCTGGGATATTTTATACGGAACTATTGCTTTTATTTTTGCTGTTTTGTTTTTGATTAAATATGAACAGAGCAAAAAAAACTTTTTTCTTTATATAAGCACATTTTTAACAGGAATTTGTATTTCTTGTAAGTATGAATTTGTAATTCCTGCTTTTTTGCTGTTTTGCTATTTAATTTATATTTGTACAAAAGACATAAAAAAAGGATTAAAAGCCTTAGGATATTTTTTCATTGCACCTGTAATTTGTTTTGGAACACTTTTTGTTCAGGGTTTAAAAATTGAAGACTTAATCTCATCATTTCAAAATGTTAAAGCAATTTCTCAGGCACAAACTCTAAAATATTTTTATCAAACTGTCGGCGCAAGTTTTCATCCAAAACTTATTCCTATTATTTTAACTACATTTCTAAAAACTTCTGTTTCATTAGGGATTTTATATACAGGAATTTTTCTAAAAGAAAAAAATAAAATAGCGTCATTCTTTGTAACTTTTTTAGGTTTATTAATTTCACTGTGGTTTTTGACAGATACAAAAATAATCACCTTAACGTTTTTGCCGCTGTTGTTAATTATAACAAGCATTATCTGTTATAAAAAATTCAAACATAACACTCCTTTATTAATTATTTGTCTTACCGGAATTTGCATTTCTATAAAAACACTATGTGCAATGATGGTTTTAAGTTATCCGTCATACTATTTCTTTATTGTTCTGATTGCATTTCTTGCGCTTTTGTTTAACTGTATAGACAAAAAATATCAGAATATTACCGGAATTTACATTCTGATGTTTGCTTTATGCATAATGTTTATTAATTCAATACAGAGAAATAACTTAAACGAAATAGTTTCTACCTCCAGAGGTGCTGTTTCCACATTCAAAAATAACGCCAAATCAACAAACGAATTAATAAGCTTCATTTCAGATAATACCAATAAAAACGATAAAATTGTTATTTTACCGGAAGGTTTAATGATTAATTTTCTGACAGACAGAAAAAGTGATGATTATTTCAATTCAATACTTCCGCTTTACATAGAATCTTTTGGAGAAGACAAAATTATTCAACACTTTGAAAACAACAAACCTGATTACTTTGTACTCAGTAACGAAAATATGTCAAATTACGGTTTCCAATGTATTTGTGAAGATTATGCTCTTGAATTTTGTTCTTTTATAAATTCAAATTATAATCACATTAAAACCATAGATAATGGTTACAGATATTTAGTTTTCAGAAAAAAATAATCTTTTTATGCTAAAATAACAACAAATAAACATATAAATTTTTGGAGAAAAAGATGGACAAATTTTATTTAACAACCGCAATTGATTACGTAAACGGAGCCCCGCATATCGGTCACGCTTACGAAAAAATATTAACTGATATTATCGCAAGACACTATTCACAAAGATGTGATAACGTATTTTTCCTTACAGGCACTGACGAACACGGGATTAAAATCCAAAAAACAGCCGCAGAAAAAGGTATTACACCCAAAGAACTTTGCGACGAAAATGCCCAAAAGTTCAAAGACGCCTGGAAAGCTTTAGACATTGATTATAATAGATTTATAAGAACTACTGATGAAGATCATGTTAAAACCGTTCAAAAAATCTTCAAAAAACTTGTGGAAAACGGTGACATATATAAACATTCATATCAAGGATTGTATTGCTCTGGATGTGAATGCTTTTTGAATGAAAAAGATTTGACAGAAGACGGGCTTTGTCCGGATCACCTGAAAAAACCAGAACTTGTAACAGAAGAAAATTATTTCTTTAGGCTTACAAAATACAAAGATGCAATAATTAAACACATTAAAGAAAATCCTGATTTTATCATTCCTGAATTCAGAGCCAATGAAGTTCTAAATCAATTGGAAGATATTCAAGACATTTCAGTCTCACGTGCAAAATCAAATGTTCAATGGGGAATAGATGTTTTAGATGATGACGAACAATCTATTTACGTATGGATTGACGCTTTATCAAACTATATTACAGCAATCGGTTATGATACAGAAAATCCTTCCGAACAATATAAAAAACTGTGGCCTGCAAATGTTCAGGTTATCGGAAAAGATATTCTTAAATTCCACAGTATTTACTGGCCGGCAATTTTGATGGCACTTGATTTACCTTTGCCAAAACATATTCTGGCTCACGGCTGGATAACAATTGACCAGTCTAAAATGTCAAAATCTATCGGAAATGTTATTGCACCAACTGATGTTTTGAAAAACTTTAATCTGGAATATCCTGACGCATTCAGATATTACATGGCAACATCAGCACCTTGCGGACGCGACGGAAATTATTCCGATGACGATTTTAAAGAAAAAGTTAACGCACACCTTGCAAACAGCATGGGAAATCTCTTAAACAGAACGCTCTCTATGCTTGTAAAATACTTTGACGGTGAAGTTAAATCTGAATTCAAAGTTAACAACGAAATATTAAAAATTGCAAAAAATAAAATTGATATTGTAAAAAATCATTTTGATAATTTTGAAATTGCAGAGGCAGGACAGGAAATTACAAACCTTGTTGATATTACAAACAAATACGTAACAGATAACGCACCATGGACTTTAGCTAAAGAAGAAAAAATGACAGAATGCGGTCAAATATTAACGACAGTTCTTGAGGTTATGTGCATTGTATCTGCATTAATTTATCCATACTGCCCGAATATTGCAAAAGATATGGCGAAACAATTATCATTCGATTTGAGCATTAAATTAGATGATTTAACAGCAGATAATATCAAGACAGGTAAATTAATATCTAAAGAAGAAATTCACCCTGTATTTTTGAGATTAGACAGCGAGCTTGCTGACAAATCCTCAAAGAAATAAATTATCATCTTTGACAAAATTTACTTAACAATAAACAAAATAAAAAGCCTTTTTGGAAATAATAGCGTAAGCCGACGGCATAAGTATATTCAAAAAGACTTTTTATTTTTTAATTTTTTATTTGGCTTTTAAGCAATATTTTCTGCAATAATATTTGCAAACTCATCAAACATAGTATTCAACGGCATAGTAATATCAGCCATGATACCTTGTTGAATTTTACCAATTTTTTCATCAATAGTGACAGCTTTTGGCTCTTCTTTAATAAAATCTGAAACCTCTCCGGCTGAAATCATTTCTAAAAGTTCATTTGAAAAATCTCTTACTTCATCTAAAACGAACAGGTTTGAACAATCAATCATTGCAAGTTCTTGTGATGTCAATGACATATCAATCGAATCAAAATCCACATCTACATCTTCAAGATTAAGATCGTTAAGCAAAAGATTATTTGCTTCAACTAAATCGATTGACTGCATTTCGGCTGTTTTTGAACTCATTTAATTACCTCCAATTAACTCGTATTTGTTATGCGTAATTTTGTATTCGGTAATTTTAGAAAAAAACTTTAGAGAAAAATTTTTATTATTAACATAATGTTACAAAAACAAATAACTAAACCGAAAAAGAAAGTCTCGTCTAATGACAAGACTTATAAATATACATTTACCCCACTCACTTTATAACACAAAAGTTAATATTTGTCAACAAATATGGTTAATATTTAAATATCAAACCTGTAACAAAACTTAATAGAGTAAAATATAAACATTTTTATCCATTTGTAGAAAACTTTGTAGAATACAGTAGAAAACTCATGAGTTTTCTACATTATTTTTGTTATAAAAAAGTTTTCTACAAAATAACAATAATTATTTACTAATTTTCTACAAACTTTTATACAACAGAATTTCAATCATAGCAATAGTTTTAACCGGTTTTCTACAAATATTGACAGCTTATTATTACTATTAAATAATATATTATTATTTATTATTATATTTATATATAATAGAAAAAACTTTGAAGAAAATTTGTTGGTTAATTTTTGTGTTGATTTTTTACTTCATGTTTTTTTATAAGCTTTATTTATATTATAATCTATATTATTGAAGTAGGAAAAGGGGAGTATAAATAATGAAATTCGTCATTAAAAAAGATGATTTGTATAACGGGATTAAAATAGTAGAACGCGCAACATCTATGAAAGCTTTGCAGCCGGTTCTGCTTAATATTTTGATTGAAACTATTGATAAATCTACAATAAAACTTGTTGCAACAGATTTGGATTTTACAGTTATTGCAAATGTTGACGCTCAGGTTGAAGAAGAAGGTAAAATTACATTACCGTCAAAAACACTCAACGAGATAGTTTCTAAACTTGGCGATAAATTGATTACTTTTGAAATGGTTAACGGAGAAACATCAGTTCACATCACCTGCCAGAATTCAAAATTCGACATAATCGGTATTTCTGCATCAGAATTTCCTCCTGAATTTACCAACGTAGAAGTCAGCGAAGAAAATGGTTTTGAAATATCTGTAAGACCGTTTGTAAAAGCAGTTAAACAAGCTGGTTTTGCTGCTGCAAGCTATGAAACAAGCAACCTTTTATCAGGTATTGTTTGCGATATCTCAGGAAATGTTCTTGAAATAGCATCAACTGACGGTAACAGACTTGCAAGAGTTCGTGAAGCTATTGATAACAAAGATAATAAAGCAAGTCAGTTAATTATTCCTTCTAAAACTTTGAATGAATTTATTAAAATGAGCAGCTTTATTGATGAAGAAACCATAAAAATATATACTGAAAAATCGAAAATTATTTTAAAAAGCGAAAATACCACAACAATTTCAAGACTTCTTGAAGGTCAATTCCCTAAATATAATCAGCTTATACCGCAGGAAAGCCCTAAAGAAGCACTTGTAAATGTTTCTCAAATGACTGCGGCACTTGAGCGTGTTGCGATTATGGTTAATGAAAAAACAAGCATTGTTAAACTGGAATTCAGTGAAAATAACTTAAAACTTTCCGCAGACACTCCTGATTCAGGTAAATCAGAAGAAAATCTTGATATAGATTATTCCGGTGAAGAATTGGCAATTGCATTCAATTACAAATATGTTCTTGAAGCTTTGAAAAATATTGACAGTGACATAGTTAAAATCGGATTAAATACAAGTTTGTCTGCAACAATGTTCAGACCAAACAGCGAAGAAGACTTTGTATGTTTGATTATGCCGGTACAAATTAGATAGCTAAAGTCTTATTTGACTTGAAATGCACATTAATAATTAAATAGAGGGCAATTCTGTACCTCCTCCCAAACAACATTTTCTGTAGGAATGATGGTGAAAGGAGGTGATAGAATGAAAAGATTAATAATTAAAAAAGCCTTGCTGGCTACAAGGCTTTTGATTGAAATTATTCTTATTTTCATTTAAGGGAACTGTAGGAGCGATGAAAGAGCATCGCTCTTCCCTCATATATAATTATAACTTATTTTGAATAAAATACAACCCTTGTAGATAAAATAATTAAAAAGGATAAATAATAATGAAAGAAAAAGCAGTATATTATTTTAAAAATGGATATTCCTGTTCTGAAAGTATAATAAGAGCAGCAATAGACGAAGGTTTATGTGATCCTGTTTTACTTTCTTGTGCGACATCTTTTTCCGGCGGTATGTCATCAGGTTGTGTATGCGGAACTGTAGCGGCTTGCCAAATGATTCTCGGGTTTAACTACGGGCGCGATAATATTAGAGATAACGAGGTTTGCGCAAGAGAAAAAGCTAAAGAATTAGTTGACAAGTTTAAAGAAAAGAATAAAGTAACATGCTGCAGAATACTTTCAGGCGGTCTTGAGGGAGCTGCTCGTAAGGAAAGATGTTCAAAATATGTAATAGATTGTTGTGACATTTTGGAAGAAATGTTAAAAGCTAAGGTTTAGGAATTTATGCAAAGTAACATTAAATTTGACAAATTAAATTTCATTACAGCCGGAATGCCGTTAAGAACAGGAAAAGGAAGTTATCCTGAGGCTTTTGGTATTTTAAAGGAAATGAATTTAGACGGGATGGAACTTGAATTTGTTCACGGGATAAGGATTAATGATGCCTCAAAAGAGATTGTTGCATCGGCCGCAAAAGAAAACAATTTTGTCATAACAGCACACGGGCCTTTTTATATAAATTTGAATTCAAAAGAGCGGGAAAAGATAAATGCAAGTGTTCAAAGAATAGTTGATACAGCAATTGCTGCTTCTCAGGCAGGAGCTTTCAGTATAACTTATCATGCGGCGTTTTATATGGGCGGTGATAAGGAAACTGTTTATAATCAGGTTAAATTCCAACATGAAAGAATTTTTGAGTTCTTGGAAGATAAAAAAACAAATGTTTGGATTCGTCCGGAAACAACTGGAAAAGCAACGCAATGGGGTGATTTGGATGAGGTTATAAGATTATCCAATGACTTTGAAAAAGTTTTGCCTTGTATAGATTTTTCACATCTTCATGCAAGGACAAACGGCGAATTCAATACATATGATGAGTTTTCAAGGATTTTAGAGAGATTAGGAAAAGAAATCGGACAATATGCTCTGGATAATTTCCACGGTCACCTGGCAGGAATAGAATACGGAGAAAAAGGTGAAAAACAGCATCTTATTATTGAAAAAAGTGATATGAATTACAAAGACCTGCTTCGTGCAATGAAAGAGTTTGGCGTAAAAGGAGCGCTTGTGTGCGAAAGCCCTAATATAGAAGACGATTGTAAATTGTTTAAAGATTATTATTATTCTCTGTAAACACTTCATCTGTTTGTATGATTAAATTAAAGTTTTTTGTGCCTCAAGCCGTTATAAAGCATGCAAATTATAACGTTGAGGCATCTAATGTTTAATTCGGTAAATAATCCTTTCGGAAACAGAGCAATTTCGTCTTCTACATCTTCAGACAGTAACGGAAAACGTCAGAAAGAACAGCCGAAAGAAGAATTAAAGAAATATCTTGAAGAAGAAGAAGCTGATGAAGTTAAAATCGGAGGGCTTCCGATACTTACAGAAGACGATATTATTTATATGACAAAAAGTTATATAAACAAGCTTAAGGACGAAAATTCCACAAGGGAAAAAGTTGTCAAAAAGCTTGATAAATACCTTGATAATTTTGATGTCAAAAAGTTTATGAAAAAAAATCCAAATTTAACAAGTTCTGATTTTTACATGATAATGTACAATGAGACAGAAGGTATTTTAAAATAACTTAATAAAACCTAAAGTTTTTGTAATAAGTGTCCGAAATACTAATTGTAAAATTTTTTAGAAAGGACGGATATTCATGGAAATTACAAATGTATCAGGAGCTTACACATCAGCAGCGCAGGCTGCAGAAGAAGTAGATGAAAAAGATCCTAAAAAAGTTGAAGAAGAAAAAGCAAAAGAAAAAGCCGCTGAAACAAAGAAAAAAGAACAAAAAGATACAGTAGAACTTTCAAGTTCTGATTACGACGAGGCTGATGTTGAAGAAAAAGCTAATAATTATGTAGATAATATTATTTCTACAATGAATTTGACAGACGAATCAAAAGCATTGCTTCAACAGTATATGTCAACATTCGATGTTGCAAAATTTATAAAATCATACGGGCCGTTTACATCAACTGCAGAAATTTCTGCAGCTATGTATGCAGTGACATCCGGTTTGATAAAACTACAGCAGCAGGATGAATAAAAATTTTATCAATAAATTAAAAAGAAATTTAAAAGGCGGGTTTTATTCCCGCCTTATTTTTTATCTTTGTCAGAACGCTCACGGACAGAGATTTTTATTGGTGTTCCAAAAAATCCGAAAGCTTCACGAAGTTTGTTTTCTATATATCGTTTGTAATGGTCTTTCATCAAATCAGCATTATTCGCAAACAGTACAATATGCGGCGGCTGAATACCTGTTTGGGTTACATACATAATCTTTAAACGTTTTCCCTTAGAAGATGTAGGCGGATTAAGCATATATGCTTCTTTTATTACTTTGTTTAGCAAACCTGTTGAAATACGTTTTGTACATTCTGCATAAACATTTTCAGCCTCTTCAAAAATCTGGTTTAATCTTTGTTTTGTAACCGCGCTTATGTAAATTTTTGGAGCATATTCCAAAAACGGAATATCATTTGATAATTTTTTATTAAACAGGTTAATAGTATTTGATTTTTTGTCCTCAATCAAATCCCATTTGTTAATTGCAATAATCAAACCTTTTCCGGCTTCTGTAATAATAGAAGCAATTTTTTTGTCCTGATCAGAAATTCCTTCTGTTGCGTCGATAACAAGTAATGCAACATCACAATTACGAATTGAGCGTATAGCTCTGTCAACAGCGAATTTTTCAACACCCCAGTCGACTTTTGATTTTTTTCTGATACCTGCTGTATCAACAATGATAAATTCTCTGTCTTTGTATGTTACAGAACTGTCAATGCTGTCGCGTGTTGTGCCTGAAATATTTGAAACAATGACACGATTTTCATTTAAAACAGCGTTTACAATAGAAGATTTTCCGGCATTCGGTCGTCCGACTATTGCAATTCTTATAGTATTATCTTCTTGCTGTTCAACATCTCTAGAGAAATCTTCTGTCACTAAATCAAGCAAATCTCCAACGCCGCCGCTTCCGTGAAGTGCTGATATTCCGATAGGTTCTCCAACAGCTAGTGAATAAAAATCACTTATCATTAATAAGGATTCCGGATTGTCTAATTTGTTTACAGCAAGAAAAACAGGTTTTCCGGATTGTCTCAAAATATTTGCAATATCAAAGTCAACAGGATTAACGCCTTCTTTTCCGTCAACAATAAAAATAATTTTGTCGGCTTCTTCACAGGCAATTTTTGCCTGATCAAATATGGAAAGCATAATTTCATCTTCGTCACCGGGAATAATTCCGCCGGTGTCGATTACTGTGAAAATTTTATTCTGCCACTCAACGTCAAAATAAATCCTATCCCTTGTAACTCCCGGCAAATCGTCAACAATTGAATTTCTTTTTCCGATAAGCCTGTTTACAAAAGTAGATTTTCCGACATTCGGGCGTCCGACTATTGCAACTACTGGTTTTCTGCTCATAAGTCTATTATATCATGGATATTTTTATTTGCGGTGTATAAGAATGAGATAAAAATTAAGAAATGTTACAGTATATAATTTTTATATAAACAAAAAGTCAATTTTTTCTTAACAAACTTTTTTATATAAATATAAAGAGGTATAATTACTGTATGGATAAGAGAGAATTTACCGTAATTGAAAATGAAACAATGCAAAAACAAGAGGTTTTGGAAAAAACATCAAAACCTTCCCGTGCAACAAATCCGATTGCGCGTAAGTTTGCAGAATTTCATAATGATAAAAAAGGTAAGTTTTCTGTAAAAGATTTGTTTAAAAGACAGTAATAATGTACGAAGTTAAGGCTAGAATATATCAGGATTTTTCAAAGACACAGAAGTCAGCTCTGTGTAATTTTTTGCGTGCGCTTGTTAAGAAAACTTCTGATTTGAGTGTGGAAGATATTCTTGATAAGTTTATTGAAGATGAAAGATATTATTTTGAGATAAATAATCCGCATTTTGAGTTTTTGGAAAATTATTTGGATAATAACAGTTTTCTTGATGAAACCCTGCTTTATCTGAGAGAGTGCCGTAAATATTACGATTACAAGAAAAAACAAGAACCAATAATTCAGGCACAGAAGGAGTTTGAAAAGAAGAAACGCGCGTTTTTGAAAGATGTTAAAATGTCAAAAGAAGCCCCGACAAAAAAACAGCTTTACTACTACGACCGTTTATGCAAAAAATATAACATAGAAAAAAAAGAATTAACCTCAAAGTTAGAGGCACGTGATGAAATAGACAGGATTATTAATGAACATTCAGCAGATTGTACAAATTTTGATTGATGCAGGTATTGAACCTGATGAAGCTAACATTGAAGTAAAAATGTTAATAGAACATTTTTGCAATTTTGGTGTGAAGGATTTTATTATGGGAAACAAGCTTGATAGCAAAAAGCTTGAACTTGTTAAAGAAAAAGCAGAACTCCGTGCAAAAACAAGACAACCAATTCAACATATAATAGGTTTTGCAGACTTTATGGGGGAAAAATTTATCGTAAATCCTTCTGTTTTAATTCCACGTGACGAAACGGAAATTCTGGTAAGAAAAGCAATAGATATTATAAATAAAAATAATTTTAAAATGGCACTGGATGTTGGAACAGGGTCAGGATGTATTGCCTGCATGGCTGCAAAATACACTGATTGCCAGATTATCGGGCTTGATATTTCCAAAGACGCGCTTAATACTGCTCTTGATAATGCTTCAAGGTTGAACTTATTTAACAAAGCAATTTTTAGAAAATCAGATATTTTTTCAAATGTAAAACCCGGCGAAAGCTTTGATATTATTATATCTAATCCGCCTTATATTCCGCCTTGTGAGAAAAAGAATATTCAAAAAGAGGTAATGTTTGACCCAGAAATAGCTTTGTTTACGGAAGATGAAAAAGGTTTAGAGTTTTATAAAAGGATTACAACTGAATCGCCTTCTATATTAAATAAAAACGGGTATTTGCTTTTTGAACTTGGAATAGGTCAGGCAGATGACGTAAAAACAATTATGGAAGAAAACGGATTTATAGAAGTAGAAATAATAAAAGATTTAGCAGGAATTGATAGAGTAATTTGTGGGAAGAAAAAGTAATAAAAAGAACCGATACTCATATAGAATATCGGTTCCTTCAGGCTACGAATAATTTGTAATTACTGTTTGGCTAATTTTATCCGTTTCGGTTTTAAATATTTCCTCTTGAATTTTTCTTGAAAGTTTGGGAAATCTAGGCTTCGCCTACTCTTTAGTATTCTCCTTGGAAAGTTTCTCGAACATCCAGGTGGGAAAGTAGGCTTCGCCTTCTCTTTAGTATTTTCCCTAGAAAGTTTCTCGAACATTCAGGTGGGAAAGTAGGCTTTGCCTTCTCTTTAGTATTTTCCCTAGAAAGTTTCTCGAACATTCAGGTGGGAAAGTAGGCTTTGCCTTCTCTTTAGTATTTTCCCTAGAAAGTTTCTCGAACATTCAGGTGGGAAAGTAGGCTTTGCCTACTCGGAACAGCCAAATGCAATAGTAACGTGTTCTCTTGGGTTAACAGCAGATATTTTGTATCCGCGTGGGTCTACAAGGTAAGCAAATTCGTCGCCTGTAGTCTGGAATAAGCCCATTGTACCTGATAAAGCTGTTCTTGTAACATCAATAGGAGCTTTAACAGTTTCCCATATACCGTCACCTAAGTTACGTGCAGCAGCACCAAATTGTCCTTGGAAAACATGTCCCAACATATAACCTGCGTCGTTAGAAACGTTTTCAGCAGCGTTACCAACGTTAGTAATAATACCGCCTACTGTTCTGCCTGTTACACCAACTAATGAACCTGCTAATGTAAATGGCATTTCAACAAGTCTTGCAACAGGGTTTACCTGTTTTGATTTGTTAACTTGTGCCTGCAAGATTTGTTTAGGCAAGTTTGCTTTGCAGTCTCCGTTTTTGATAGATGTGAAAGACAATTTTAAAGCACCTTTGTCACATCCAGAAGGTCTGATAACTTCTACAACCTGACCTGTAACAGTAGAACCGCAAGGATAAGTAACACCGTTTATAGTAACATCTTCCAGAGTATTTGCTCTGAAATACTGTCCAACGTGTGAAGATTTTGCTGTTAATTGGTCTATCATAGCTAATTTTAATGTAGGAATTTTAACGATTTCTTCGTTTTCTATGAAAGCATTTTTGTTAACCGGACAAGCAGGACAAATATTGTTTGCTGTTTTCGGGTTAGTGTCGTAACCTAATGCAACACGAACAGTTTGCATCATAGAAGCTACATCAGCACGGGTTGCTTCTTTGTTTGGCATAATCATATTAGGATTTGGACTGTCTTTAAGTGCGCCATTTTCAAGAGATTTAGCAACAGGGATTCTTGCCCAGTTAGGAACAGTGTTACCGTCAGCGTATTTGCTTAAGATTTCATCAGCTTTACACTGGTCAATATCACAAGTCATACCTTTTGCAATTGTTGATAAAGCTTCTGCTCTTGTTACGTGGTGGTTAGGTTCAAATTTACCGTTAGGATAACCTGCTAACAAGTCTTCATCAACAGCTTTTGCGATTGCAGGGTTAGCCCAGTTGCTTGTTGGAACGTCTTTGAATAAATTTTCGCGTGGCATATCGCATTTGTCTAAGTTAAAGCCCTTAACAAGCATTGTTGCAAATTCTGCACGTGTGATATTTCTGTTAGGTTTGAAATATCCGTCAGGATAGCCGACAACAACGTTGTTAATAGCTAATTTGTCAATGTCGCATGCTGCCCAAAAATTTTGTGGTACATCCGGAAAAGAACATCCGCCAAGGTTTGCAGCTGCACCTGTCATATCAGAAGGTGTGCTTGGTATTTCATAAGGAACAAAAGATTTTCTTATGGCATCAATAGAGTTTGAAGATTGAAAATCTATTGGGCAATTGTTGCCATCCATTAACCTTTCGTTTCTGTCAATAGGAATACCATTGTGACGTGTAGGAGCTTCGTTTAAACAAGGCATTTGAGTTGCAGCCCCTGTTACTTGACCTTCGGAAGATACAGCGACCCCGTTAACGTTAGATGAAAGAGTTCTTTGTGAATTGTTTAACATTGCTGTGTCTGTTGAAAAGATAGAACTAGCAGGTTTTCCAATATAGTTGTTGGTACCGTAAATTGCATTTGGATAACCGTAAACTTGTTTCATATCTTGTTTGTCAGGTTTTCCGGTACCTGGACAGATAGCGCAAGCTGGTTCAGGTGGTTGTTCACAGCTAACTTCATCCGGACATCCGCAGTCAGATTTTTTTTCGCAAGGATCGCAAGGGTCTTTGCATGGATCTTCACACGGATCTGCTTTCTGGCAGTCACAATCCGGTAATGCTTTGTTACACTTAGTACAAGTGTTTGGCTTTGCCGTTTCACACGGACAAGCAGGACCTGTTACTACAGGTAATGGTTCTGCACACGGTGCCGGTTGTTCCGGTTGTGCACATGGACAAGCCGCCATTGCTTGATTCAAGGAACACGTTGCTATTCCAACGGCAATTGCAGCTGCCACAGTAAGTTTTTTAATAGTCATTTTTACCTCCTTGTGTTGTGGGCTTTTTTATTGAAAAACCCCAAAAATATTTTTAAAAAACAAACTAATACTAGATTATGTACTTCATTTTTAATAAGAAACATTGCCAAAAGCGGTTATCCACGCAGGTAGTTTTAAAATTGACTTTAGCCTTAGATTTAGCTATTATTTACGTTATAAAGGTTAAGGTTTTCAATGTTAAAAAAATTAGTTACGATTTTACTATTAATAGGTCTGATAGCAGCCGGCTGTGGACAAAAGAAGCAGTCAAGTGATGATTTATCCAAAATAATGCAGCGTGGGAAAATTATTGTTGGAGTTAAGGATGATACAAAGCCTTTTGGATACAGGGACAAGTATGGAAATCTTATCGGATATGATATTGATTTGTCAAAAGAGATTGCACGAGCAATTCTTGGCAGCGGTGACAAAGTTGAATTTGTAACAGTTACTCCTTCAAATAGAATTATGAAACTTAATAAAGGTGAAGTTGATATGTTGATTTCAACAATGTCTGTAACTAATCAACGTCAGCAAGTATTGGATTTTTCAATTCCCTACTATGTAGCCGGTCAGGCAATAATGGTTAACAGTGACAGTAAAGCAACAACTATAAGAGATTTTGTGGGTAAACGAATGATTATAGTTTTTGGCTCGACCAGCGAAAGAACTTTAAGAATGAGTGTTCCTGATGTTAAGGTTATCGGATATAAAACTTATCCTGAAGCTTACCAAGCGTTAAAAGATAGAAAAGCAGATGCAATGGTTGCCGATGATACTATTCTTTTAGGTTTTACATTGTCTGATAAATCTGTAAGGCTTTTAAATAAACGCTACTCAAAAGAACCGTATGCTGTAGCGTTTAGAAAAAATCAAGACTCTAAAATTTTGCAGGAAAAAGTTAATTACGTGATAGAATCAATGAGAAATTCCGGTAAATTAAACAGACTGCAGGAGAAATGGCAAATTAAGTAGAAATTCTAATATAGAATTTTGTTAATAAAGAATTAATGAGCATCTTTTAAAACAACTATAGTTTCTTCCAATTCTGTTTTTAAATATTCAAGCTGCTGGTTAATGTTATTGTTATTGTATATATAACCTTCTGCAGAATATGCAAGATATGGATTATATTTCTCAGCTTCTGTTCTCAAAAGTGAAACAGACTTGGCATGCATACTTACTTCCATAAGCTTTTGGAATGAAACATAACTGCTTTCAGGTTTTTCTAAATATTTTTTTCTTAAATATTCACAATTCTGGTTTAGAAAATAAACACTTGCGACAAAGCGCTGAACATTCTCTTTATTTTCGATGAGGTCATAAACCTTTTCTAACATAGGAATTATTTCATTAATATCATTAATATATTCGGAAGTTTTTTCTTTTTTCATAATAATATTAACAAAGGCAGGATTGTCTCTTGGTACAGGTTTAATCTCGTTTGCAGAATTGAATTCCTGGCTACCCTGGAAAATAGGTTTTGCATCTTTTGGTTCACTGGTTGTAAAATTCTTGGTTACGTTCGGCAGTGTTCCAATATAACCTTTTCCTTCAAGTTCTTGTGAACTTGTATTTTTTTTGCCCCACCAGCCCCATGCAAAACAAGGACTTATGCTTAAAATTACTGCTAATCCTAATACTGCTAACTTCCTCATACTATGATTATAATAATAATTAAAAAAAAATCATCATTTATTTATCTTATTTGATTAATATAAGGTAAAATTTTTTCGTGATAATATATTAAAAATTAAGGAGGCAGTAATGATAAAAACAATTTATCTGGCAGGCGGCTGTTTTTGGGGAATACAGGCATATTTTTCTTTGATTGACGGTGTATGCGATACTGTTGCAGGATATGCCAACGGAAATTGTGAAAATCCGGATTATGAAAAAGTTTGCACAGGTGCAACCAACTTTGCTGAAACTGTTAAGGTAGAATATGACCCTGACAAAATTTCTTTAGAAGAAATTCTCAATCAATTTTTTGATATAATTGACCCTACAACATTAAATAAGCAAGCTTTTGATATAGGTACGCAATACAGAAGCGGTGTTTATTATATAGATGATGAAGATGAGTCTGTTATCAAAGAAAAAATAAAAAGTATAAGTAAAAATTACATGCGTCCTATTGTTACAGAAGTTGAAAAGTTAAAAAATTTTTATCCGGCGGAAGATTATCATCAAAAATATTTAGACAAGCACCCTGGTGGATATTGTCATATAAATTTATCAAAGGCAATTCAATATAAAAATAAAGACTGATTTTATAATCAGTCTTTTTGTAAAATTTTATTATTCCTGAACTTGTTCTTGTTGTTCCTGGTTTTCTTCTATGTGTTTTCTTCCAAACAGATGCCATTTTTTGTGTGTCGGACAAAGTCTGGTTTCTGTATCTGTGTAATACATTTTTTGACCGAAAGGTCTAATTTGCGGATCACGTTCATAGAAGGCTTTATTATTTCTGCAATACTTCATTTCTTTTCTAGCCATTTTTCTTATTGATTTGAATTTTGCTTTTTGGGCAACAGTTAAAATATCTAAAAATTCCTTATCATATTTATCAGCGGTATCTTTCAGACATTTTTCACAGTCTTTTATAATCTTTTGTTGTTTTTTTATAGCAGATTCACTGGCATTGTTTTCACAAAGCTTTTTTAATACATATCTTTCCTGCATGAGTTGGTTGAATACTACATCTAATGCCTGGTAGCGTTCTTTATCAAGTTGATCTTTAATTTTTGCCTGATCAGATGATAAATTTAGAACATTATACATTGTAAAACGTTCATTATACATGGATGTTGCCAGATCAAGACATTTTGTTTTATTTTCCATATTTGGACATTCACAATTTTGATTGCTTTGTTCACTAGCCTGTACCGAGCAGCTTAAACAAAATATAGCAAATCCTAATAATAATATTTTTTTCATATTTAATCTCTCTTTCAAAAAAAATTATCTCATATCTTTTTGACAAATTCAATAAATTAATTTTTATAGTAAAATACTCATATGGAAACAATGCATTTGCGAAATTATGCTTATATAGGCGATGCTGTTTGGGAATTACATATACGACAAAAGGTTGTCTATTTAACAAATAATTCAAAGCAGCTTCATAATCTAACTACCTCAAAAGTAAAAATGGATTATCAATCGGAATTGTTAAAATTATTGGAGCCTTTGTTAACGGAAGAGGAACTTGAGATAGCCCGTCGCGGGAGGAATTTACCAATCCCTGTCGGCAGACGTCAAAACCAGCATGAATATCGTCAAGCTACTGCATTTGAGACGTTAATTGGCTGGTGGTATTTAACATCTCCAATGCGTCTTTCGTCAATTTATGCAAAATTAGATGAAAAACTAGATTTAATATAAAAAAATTTTTTAACTAAGTACTTTACAAAAAAAAATCAGCATGTAGAATAAATAATGTGACAAATGAATAACATTTGCGGGGGTTTAGCTCAGCTGGTAGAGCACCTGCTTTGCACGCAGGGGGTCAGGAGTTCGAATCTCCTAACCTCCACCATTTAAAACAAATAGAACAATTGAAAACAGAGCCTTCGGGCTCTTTTTTAATACTTTCAATACATTTATCTTTTGAAGAAATTATTGCAGACTTGAATTCAGACAAGCCCATTTCTGAAATCTCTTTTTTAGCAAATTTTAATAGAGTTTCAATCGTTGCAAAAGGTTCTTTAAATATCTGTTCTGTGTCAGGGATTTTGACATATAGTATCGCAAGTTTGACATATTTAGTCGGAAGTTTTTTGATAATTTGTT
>CALURL010000017.1 GCA_944323155.1 Candidatus Gastranaerophilales bacterium | reverse complement strand
GTATGTTTGTAAGTTTTGCCATTTCAATTTGATTTTCTTCATTTGTCAGGAATAGAGCGAATTTTAGTGCTTGTTCTTTGTGTTTGGCACGTTCAGGTATTACAAAATTCATCAAAGAAAAATCATTTTGTCCTAAATCTCCGACAAATTGCGGAGCAACATCTGTTTTTTTATAAGTAGATGGGGCATTTTCTTTTATCATAGTAAGAAAATTTGCGCCTGCCTGAAAGAATACTATATTTTCTGCCATGTATTTTTCAAGCGCTTCTCTATGTGTTTGCGTTATTGATTCTTTTGGAATTAAGTCTTTTTGGTATAAATTTTTAAAGTAATTAAATACATATATGGATTTATCAGAATTTATATTTGAAGATGTTACGCCGTATTTATTTAAAATTCTAAGCATTGTGTCGTTTTCTGTAATATTTGGAAGCATCACATAAGCCCCTGTTTTGCGGATTTGCGGTGCAATTTGTTCAAGTTCGGAATATGTATGCGGAATTTTTATTCCGGCCTTTTTAACGAGCTCTTTATTGTAAATTGTAATAGCAGATGTTGCATACCAAGGTATTGAATAAAGTTTCCCGTTATATTTTAAGGTTTCCAATATTGCTTGATTAAAATCTTTTGTATATTTTGTATCAATCTCGTATAAAGCTCCGCGCTGAGCAAGAAGTGCAGAAAAATCAGGATTTAAGTTGATTAAATCCGGCGGATTGTCGCTTAATACTGATGCAAGTGTTCTTTTTTCTCCTTCTGAAAAAGGTACATCAATCCAATTAATTTTGATATCAGGATTTTGTTTTTCAAACTCGCTAATAACCCCGTTAATATATGGTGCAAAGTCGTTCATCTGCAAAGTCCAGAAAGTTACCGCGTTGTTTTCAATCGGGGCGGAATTCTTTTTCATTGACAAAAAGCTGAAAACACAGCATATAATTATTAATAATATAAGAATAAATTTTTTCATTAAGCACCTTTGAGTTAGTAACGATTTATATGTTACAATTATACTATGAATAATTTATTTACAGAACTCGAAAATCAAAATAAGCAGATTCCGCTAGCTGAAACCTTGCGGCCAAAGACTATTGAAGAATTTTTAGGGCAGAGTAATGTAATTTCCGGTAACAGTCCGCTTTTAAATCTTTTGAAAACAAACAGACTATTTTCATTGATTTTGTGGGGAACTCCGGGATGTGGCAAAACTACTCTTGCAAGATTAATAGCGACTAAAACTCAGGCTCAGTTTATAGAGATTTCGGCTGTAACTTCAGGTGTAAAAGATATTAAAGACGCGGTTGAAAGTGCTAAAAATGCGCTTAGAAGCGGGCAAAAAACGATCCTTTTTATTGATGAAATCCATAGATATTCTAAAACCCAGCAGGATGCATTATTACCGCATTTGGAGAATGGAACTTTATTTTTAATCGGCTCAACTACAGAAAATCCGTCTTTTCAAGTTGTTCCGGCGCTTCTTTCTAGAGTTCAGGTAATACGTCTGAATTCAATTGATGACAGCAGTATGAGAGAAATTATTAAAAAAGGTTTTTCGTATCTTGCAAAGCATTATCTTCCAATGGATTGCGAGAACGGTGCTATTGATTTTATTATAAACCTTGCACGCGGAGATGCCAGATATGCGCTGAATGTTGTAGAAAATGCTTATTTCGCAAGCCCTCTGAAAGATAACAGAAGAAATTTGACCGTTAATACAATAGAAGAAATTTGCCAGAAAAGGAATACAAGATATTCACAGCAAGAACATTATGATTGTGCTTCTGCTTTTCAGAAAAGTTTGCGCGGAAGTGATGCTGATGCTGCTATTTATTATCTTGCGAAAATGATTGTTGCAGGCGAAGATCCGAGGTTCATTGCTCGAAGGCTGATAACCTGCGCTGCAGAAGATGTTGGGAATGCTGATCCAAATGCATTAAATGTTGCTATTAATGCTTATAAAGCAGTTGAACTTTTAGGGCTTCCGGAAGGCAGAATACCGCTTGCGCAGGCTGTAATTTACGTTGCACGTGCAAAAAAATCAAATGAAACTGTTTGTGCAATAGATGAGGCAATTTCTGATATCGAAAGCGGTAAAGATTTTCCGCCTCCGATGCACTTGCGGGATGCGCATTACAAAGACGCAAAAAAATACGGTTTTGGAATAGGTTATAAATATTCACACGATGCACCTGATGAATACCAGCAATTTTTACCCGATGAACTTGTCGGCCGAAAATATACAAGGAATTGAACTTTTTTAAAAAATAAGTTATATTAAATAGTGAAAACATAAAAAAGGAGAGAAAAATGGAAAAATTAAGAATTAGAGAGACTTACGGGGGGGGGGCAAACGCCAGCAGCTGGTTTTAGGACGTTTTGTTGCACTGAAAATTCAACCTGCATCTTTTATTACCCCGAAAATTTTGTACTGTCGCAGTAAAACTTATAATATTGCTTTTACTCTTGCAGAAGTATTGATTACTCTTGGTATCATCGGTGTGGTCGCTGCTTTAACACTGCCAAATTTGATTGCAAATTACAAAGAAAAAGTCCTTATTACTGCAGCTAAAAAAGTTATTCAACGATTGTAAACGCTATTAACAGATGGAATATAGATAATGGGATAGTTGGTGAATATTTAACTTTTTTCTCTTCAGGGAAGAATGATGTTGAAAGAGTTAATTTAATTTCAAAGTCTTTGAATGTCGTTAAAATATGTAACTCAGCCTCTAATATGTCAGGATGCGGCTGGCAGTATGAAGTTAAGCAATATAAAAAAATGAATAACGGTCACAATCAGACTCAAACTGCAGGTTTTTTGAATTCCAGAAGAGTTGTTCTTGCAGATGGATCTTTTATCAATTTGCAAGGAGAGGCTACAAACGGGTCTTGTGACCATACTTACTTTGCACATGAACTTGATAGTGACGGAAATTTTATCCCTGATGATACAGGTGATAGTCCTGACGGGTTTAAAGGTTCATATAAATCTACTGATACATGCGGTTTTATATACATTGATACAAATGGTTTGAAAGGGCCGAATGTTATCGGGAAAGACGTCTTTGCGATTAGGTTTACTTTAAATTCTATAGATGTCAGTGGCAATTCCTATGGGAATTTGAAATATGTGTTTGCAAATGACAAGTTGATTAAAACAGAAGATTATGAAGTGGGAGAATTTAAAAAGGACTGATTAAAAATCAGTCCTTTTTAGTTGAAATTTTTATTATCCTTAATTTTTATCTTTCATCGGAATTGTCAATTTTTGTCCGATAGCGAGTTTATTAGGATTTGTCATATTATTAGTTTTAAGAACAAGAGATTCTTTATCTTTGCTATATGAGCCGTAAAATCTCACTAATATACTTTCCATTGTATCGCCGCTTTGAACTGTATATGTTTCATTAACAGTTGTTTCTGCTGACTGTTCTGATGATGGAATAAAGCTCAAACTCATTTTTTCTTTTTTAACCTTAGGTGCAGAGTTTTCAATATTATCTTGTGCGGATTTTATTCCGTTAGCAGAAAAACTGATTATTGTTGTTAATACAAGCATTACAATTGCGCCTGCGATAAAACCTGTTGCAAGGTAAACACTAGGGGATTTTTCCTGTTTTTGATTAATTTTAAAATTCTGCCACAAAACATCAAGTTCTTTTTCTTTGTTAGGTCTTACATAAACACTTGGAGAATTGTCGTAAGAATCTTGTCTGTATTTAGATAATGCTTCTAAAACAGCCATTTTTTCCTTAGATAAATTTGATCTTCTGATAGTTGAACTTTTCATAATTCCATACCCTGATTTTAAATTGCGTTGCATTCGCAAGGTTTGAATATACTCCTCCCCATGTGAATGGGCTTTGCCACAAACAATATAACATGAGTTTTTTTTTTGTGCAAGTATTTGTAAAGTTCTTTTGTTACGAGTATAATAGGTATATGAAAATTTTGGGAATAGATCCGGGCATGGCAATAGTTGGTTATAGTGTACTTGATTTTGACGGCGAGAACACAACATTGTTACATTCAGGAGCAATAAGAACATCAAAAGACGATAGGGAATCAGCAAGGCTGCTTGAAATTTATAATGATATGACAACTCTTGTTGAAAAATATCAGCCGGATTGTGCTTCTATTGAAAAATTGTTTTTCTTTCGTAATCAAACTACAGTTATGCCTGTTGCGCATGCTCGCGGAGTTATTCTGACTGTTCTTGAAAAATTTAATATTCCAATTTTTGAATATACTCCAATGGAAGTTAAAATGGTTTTGACAGGATACGGACGCGCTGACAAAAAAGAAGTTGAACAAATGGTAAAACTTTCACTTGGTGTTGAAAATCTTCCAAAACTTGATGATACAGTTGATTCTATTGCAATAGCAATTTGTCACACGCGTTCTGTTGTGGTAAAATAATAAAAAAAATGGAGTGAGGATGAATTTAACTTTATTAAAGCAGATTGGGATTTTAAGTTCTTTATTAGGTGTACTGTTGGGTGTAATTACTTTAATTCCGTTTGTCGGAAATATATCTTTTTTGATACTAATGTGTCTTTCATCTGCTTTGATAATACTTTTGATGGTAAAATATGATGCATTAGATATTCTTTCTGTAAAAGAAGGAGTATCGCTGGGGGCTTTAATAGGTTTTATATCATTTATTGCGTTTTCAATAATTTATCTTCCTTGTGTTGCAATACTTGGCAAGGTGTTTAAATTATATTCTTTTTACGGAATTTCTATGATTATGAATGTAGGAAGTTTCGGTGTTATTTTAATGCTTACTGTTTTTGTTGCCGTATTGTCAGCCGTAATTAATGCCTTTACTGCTTTTCTTACATTTTATGGAATTGAACTTTATAACAAATTGAAACAAAATGAAGTTAAAAATCAAAATTACACAGATATTTATAATAATATAGATAGCAGTATAGATGATGAATTTAGATTATAGATAAGGAAGATAAAACAATGGCCGAATTTCATTCAAAAATAAAGACAATCGAATGGGTTGATACATATTCAAAAATGGTTGACCAGACTTTACTGCCGTATGAGTTTAAGTATGTAAATATAACATCAGGGCAGGAAATGTTTGACGCGATAAAGACTATGATAGTAAGAGGCGCACCGGCAATTGGTGTTGCAGGGGCTCATGGTGTTGTTTTGTATGCTCAGGAACTTGAAAAACAAAATTTATCAAGAGAAGAATTTGTCTCAGAACTCTTGAAAAAAGCTGATTACATGGCAACTTCCCGCCCTACTGCTGTTAATCTTATGTGGGCTGTTGAAAAGCAAAAAGAGGTTATATATAATTCAAAATCTGATATAAAAGGTATTATTGAAGAGTTGAAGCAGAATGCTATAAGGCTTGAGGATGAAGATATTGCCATAAACAAAAAAATTGGTGATTTCGGAGCTCAAGTTGTTCCAAAAGGAGCAGTGATTTTAACACATTGTAATGCAGGGGCTTTAGCAACAGTAGGTTATGGAACGGCTCTAGGAGTTGTACGTTCTGCGTTTGCTAATGATCCGACAATCCAGGTTTTTGCTGATGAAACCCGTCCACGCCAGCAGGGAGCTAGAATTACTACTTTTGAACTTACAATGGATGGAATTCCTACAACCTTAATTACAGACGGTATGTGTTCGTATTTTATGAAAAAAGGTATGATAGATATGGTTGTTGTCGGAGCTGATAGAATTGCTGCAAATGGGGATGCAGCAAATAAAATTGGAACTTATACCGTTGCAATTGCTGCTAAATACCATAATATCCCATTTTATGTCGCAGCACCGTTATCTACGATTGATACGAGTATAAAAACCGGCGATGAAATTGTTATTGAAGAGCGTTCACATGAGGAAGTTACGCACATTAACGGAAAAATAATTTGTGCACCTGATGTAAATGTGATTAATCCGGGATTTGACGTAACTCCGCATGAACTTATTACAGGAATTATTACAGAAAAAGGAATTTTACGCCCTGATTATACACAATCAATTTCTGAAGCATTTAAACAGTAGTTATTATAATTTTATATCATATAAAAAATTAGCAATCGATTCTCACACTGAAGAATAGATTGCTAATTTATATTGATATGTTGTTTAAAACATTTTTGCCCTGAGCTGTTTTATTTCGCGGATTGTTTCTGAATAATTTCCGCTGGTTAAATCACCAATTGATTTATACAATTTTAAAATAGCATGTTCTATATTCCTATGGTTCATTGTAACCATATCATTAGCCATTTCTTCATTAGAAAGCGCAAGTCTTGTCATATCACGAAAACCGCTTGATGCCATTTCCATTGCAAGCCTGCTGTCTTTAGCTGTTAACATTAATGCTTGCGAAACAAGCATTGGCATATGAGAAATTAAGGCAACTGCTTCGTCATGTTCCTTTGGAGTTGTTATAATTGGTGTTGCGCCAAGTGCAATTATAATTTTTTCAAGTTTTGTAATACCTTCGTAGCCAAAATAAGGTGTTATAGTCCATTTACAACCCTTGAATAAGCCTTCAAAAGAGTTTTCATAACCTTTATTTTCAGTGCCGGCCATCGGATGTGAAGGTATAAATTTGTATGGTCTTTGTTTTTCGCATACAAATTCTTTTAAACTGCACACATCAGTGACGATTGTTTCCTGTGAAAGAACATTTTCTAACTCATCAAGTACAGCTATAGTTTTGTTCATTGCTGTGCAAACAAATATGATTTCGCAATCCTTTACAGCTTCATAATCTTTATATATGTTTTCACCCTGTTGAGATTTGGAAACTGCAATAACATTGTAATTAAGCGCTTTCAAAGACTTAAAAAGTGAACCGCCGATTAATCCTAAACCTATGATGCCAACTTTCATAACTCACCTCAAAATATTGCTTAATTATTTATATTATACACCATAATCGAGACTTATACAATCTCCTTATGGTGGAATTTTTTTACTCCATCGGCATAATCCTTTACTATTTGACCGTTTCCGACAAGTTTATATTTGTAAATAGTTAACCCTTCAAGTCCAACAGGACCTCTTGCATGGGTTTTGTTTGTTGAAATTCCGACCTCTGCGCCGAAACCGTATCTGTATCCGTCTGCAAAGCGTGTTGATACGTTGAAATAAACTCCTGCAGAATCTACTTTATTCATAAATTTTTCAGCATTTTCAATGTTTTTTGTAATAATGCTGTCTGTGTGCCCGGAACCGTATGTGTTGATGTGTTCAATTGCCTCATCTATATTTTTAACTGTTTTAAATGCAAGAATTTTATCGCCGTATTCATGAGCCCAGCTTTCTGGATTATTAATTAATTGAATTTCTTCAAGCTGTAATGATGCGAGAAGTTCATCTTTTTTAGGGAAATTTTCATGAATTAATAATGTTTCAACAGAATTACAAGCGCTCGGGTATTGAGTTTTTGCATCAACAATAATCTTCTGTGCCATTTCCAAATCAGCACTTTCATCAACAAAAATGTGGCAAATTCCGTCAGCATGCCCTAATACCGAAATTTTGGTATTTTCTTTTATGAATTTTACAAGTTTATTTCCTCCGCGTGGGATTATTAAATTTATATATTTATCACATTTTAGCATTTCTGCAACATCGTCACGCGTGAATACCTGTTGTAGAAGGTTTTTAGGAAATCCTTTAATTTCGTCTAAAGCTGAATTAATAATTCCTAAAATAGTTTGATTTGTGTGTTTTGATTCTTTTCCGCCCTTGAGAATTACGGCGTTTGATGATTTTATTGCAAGAGACGAAATTTGAGCAATAACATCAGGTCGCGCTTCAAAAATTATCCCGAGAACACCGATAGGGCAAGAGATTTTATATAATGTTAAATCTTTATCCAATTCTCGAACTAGTAATTTTTTATTAATCGGATCTTCGAGTTTTGCAATATCGCGAATTCCTTGAACCATATCACGCATTTTATTCTGGTCAAGTTTAAGACGGTTGAATGTTGATTTTGTAATTTCGCCGGATGCTACAAGTTTTTCAGCTTCTTCCAAATCATCTTTATTTGCCGCAAAGATTTTCTCAGCAGAGTTTTCTATTGCATCAGCGATTTTTAAAAGTGCCGAATTTTTTATGTCACAGGTCAAGTCTGCTGCTTTGAGTGCTGCTTCTTTTGCTGATTTTGCAATACTTATAAAATCCATTTTACCCTCTCCATGTTAAAGTATTGTGATATTGTCGCGTGTAATTATTGCATCGTAGTTTTTGAAACCAAGTATTTGCATAATATTATCAGAGTGGCTTCCGATAACTTTTTTACAGGATTCAGAGTTGTAATTTACAATTCCTCTTGCAAATTCATTATGGTTTTCATCAAGAATAGAAATAACATCACCTTTGTTGAATTCGTGAATTACGTCAAGGACTCCTATAGGAAGAAGGCTTTTTTGTTCCATAAGTGCTTTTTTAGCGCCTTCGTTAACTACAATTTGTCCTATTATATTAGTTGCATAGCCAATCCAGCGTTTTTTATCCGGCATATTTTCTCTTTGAGGCAAAAACATTGTTCCGATTTCTTCGCCTTCAAAAATTCTTTTGATAACATAAGGAATTTTTCCGTTTGCAATCAAAACTTTTCCGCCGAATCTTGTAACCATTCTTGCGGCTTTAAGTTTTGTTCTCATACCGCCTCTTCCGCCTTCTGAGGCGTCAGTGCCGAGAGCTAGAATTTCATCTGTAACTTCTTCCACTTTTCTTATAATTTTTGCATCAGGATTAGTCTTTGGATTATCGTCATACAATCCTTCAACATCAGAAAGAATTACCAGCAAGTCTGCGTCAAGTTCGCTTGTTACAAGTGCAGACAATTTGTCATTATCTGAAAAACAAACCTGCATATGTTCAAACTGCGGGTGAACTTCAATAGTAGAAACCGTGTCATTCTGGTTAATAATCGGTACAACACCTAATTCAAGAAGTTTGTTTAAAGTTGTTCTTAAGCTTAAATACCTTTGTCTTAAAGAAAAATCATCTTCTGTAAGAAGAATTTGTGAGGCAATAAGACCATATGTATCAAATCCTGTTTCGTAAATTGACATTAGTTTGCTCTGGCCAATTGCCGCGCAGGCTTGTTTCAGTGCAACACCGTCTGTGCTTTCAATGCCTAATCTTTTTTTACCCAGTCCAACGGCACCTGATGTAATTACAATAACTTCTTTCCCTTGTCGTGCAAGGCGTGACAAATCTTCAATAAACGAAAAAACTCGAGGAAGTGATACATAACCGTCATCACCTCTTAAAATATTTGTCCCAAATTTGAATACAATACGTTTTGCATTAATAAATTCATTTCTATCCATGTCTAAATTATATTACAAAAAAGTTATTTTAAGTTTAATTTTTAAAATATTTTTTTTTGTCAAAAAGTTTTTCAAAATCAAGATTAAGCGCCCTCATAATTGCAATCGCAACTGTAATTGAAGTATTTGTTTCGCCTCTTTCAATTGTCCCGATGACCTGTCCATAAGAAAGCCCAATTTTTTCGGCAAGCTGTTCCTGTGACAAACCTGCACGATTTCGTTCTGCTTTTAAATTTCTTCCAAATTCTTTTAAGATATCCTTTTTATCCATAACAAAATTTTATGGCTTGACAAATCAATTTCTACAATATAAGATTTGTTAAATACAATATATTTATTGTAATTAACAATAAATATATTCTTTTTGTAAAAGTATGACCTGTTTGGAGTCTTTAAATGGCCGTTTTTCAAAGAATTAGAATTAAGAACAATGAGGGTAAATCGAGAGTTATTTCTATTTTTGGTTTGCCTATTTTAAGAACAGATATAAAAGAAACTCCTAATGGCGCTAAAAAAAGTGTTACCTGGCTTTTGTCGAAAAATAATGAGAATGATAATTCTAATAATTGTCATGTATTTTACCTGAAGGTTAACAGAATTGATCACTATACATATGTTAATCTTCAACACTGGGTCGATATTGCAGAAACTCTTAATGGTAAATTATATATAATCTGTGATAAAAAAAAGTTACAAAAAAGAATACTTAAAAGGATTTATTTTTACAATTCAAATGTTGAATTTATAAAAAGTTATAAAAACAAAAGGCTTAAAAATATTGTAAAATATATTGCGACAGGAAACTGGGATAAGGCGTGTTATGCACATTTGACGACATTTTATCATGCTAAAAAACACGGGATAACAAATTTTTGGAATATTGATGCCGATGATACAACTTTTTGTATGAGTCCTGATATGTGCGCTCAGGCAATTAATCAAGTAGAAGAATATGCTTGTAATAACAATATTAATGTTTTTTCTCTTGATATGTGGAGAAGCAATACTGCAGGAAGACACTGGTCATTTGGTGTAACTTTTGTGCGTGATAGCTCAAAGTGTTTCAATTTAGTTGAGGAATACTGTTCAGATAATTGGAAGAATGCTTATGAAAAATATGTAGTATCTTATAATTTAGATTGGTTTTTTAACTATTTGAAAGATAAGAATTATTTGGCTATTGAAACATTTTATATAGAAAACTGCATTTATATTCATTGGGGAGATTTTTTGTATAACGTATTAGGTTCAAATGTTTCGTTCTGGCATAATGGCAAAATTTATTATCCAATAGTGACAGAGATTTTTGGAGATAAAAATTTAGGGATTTTGGATATTGCTTCGGATTGTATTAAATTTGATATTGGTATACAAAAAGAAAATTGTCAGAATTATGCTATTAAAAATTTAACTTGTTTAACACATTTACCTGTACAGATAAAAAGATTACATAATGTCCCATATTAAACAGAACTAAACTTTTTTATCAAGATGTTGGGGATTTTTATTTTCAAATCCTAATTTTCTCATCAAGGGGTGAAGTATATAGTTGCTTAATTCTGAGGCAATCCAGGCCAAACCAATAATTGTACCGACAAGATTACTCAATTCCAGAGCGCCTTTTGCAACTGGAAATTCAGGTGGTTTTTCGTCATTCAAAAGATGTTGTTTGAGAGTCAAATTATCTTCTTTTGAAATTTTCAAGGTATCTGAAATTTTGGGTAATAATTTATGTCCGTTTCGTTCATTTTTCGGTAGGGAAGCAATTTTTGCATAGGCCAGATATTCATTTGCATTTTTGAATACAGGTAAATCTTTGTCGCCTTTTAGGATTTTTTGTGCAAGCTTAAAACCGTACCTTTTGAAGAAAAGCGGTATCATTGTTAAATAAATTCCAAGACAAAGCATCTGGTATAAACCTTCTTTTGTTGCCGCGTATTTTCTTGTGTCTTTGTCCACATTGTTATCCAGCATAATCGCGGCAGGGCGGCCGGTTGCTTTAAAGATAGATTCTGTAGTGACTGTATATTTTGTGTTCATTGCAAAGTTTGCAAATTTTGGATTTGTAAGAACAGCAGCGATTTTATCTATCATAGTCCGCCTCCTATTCTTAAGCCGGAATTAAAATTATTGTAAATTCTTCCGTATTGCAAACTTGTAAATACTGGCGGTTGTACATTTTGATTTATATCAGGTTTTGTTTTTGGGGTAGGAGTATATTTTTTGTGAAGGTGTTTTTGAAATTCATCTAAAAGCGGTTTTGTTGCATAGTTGCATATCCCCGGGATTACAAACAGGGCTGTAAGGCTTACGCTAATCAATGATAATGTCGCTTTCATCTGTGGAAGTTTATTCAGATTGTTAGTTTTTTGTGCTATTTTAGCCGCAAGTTTGTTTACGCCTGCGTTTGTAATTAGATATGATATGAATGCGACAGCACCTGTCAAACCTTCTCTGAATGCCGTATAAGTTCTGGATTTTTTCTCCTGTTTTTTATCCATCATTGTGAAGGTTGGACGTAAAATCCCTTTTGATGCGGCAATTGTCAAGGCGCCGTAAACTGCATTATTACTTTTGCCGAGCCTGAGACATAAATTTTTAAATTTTTGTTGAAACGGGGTTAAATTTGTCATATTTTTATTCTCTTTGCAAATGTATATTAGCACTTGAAAAGTCAATTGCAATATTGAAAATTTATATATTCTTGCCTGTAAAGTTATTTAGTATTATACTTAATTTGCTATGAAAAACGTAAGACAATCAAATGTAAATATTCACAGAGACAGCTGGGTTGAGATTAATCTTGAAAACCTTGCTTATAATATGAGAAATATTCGAAAAAATACCCCATCTTCAATGAAGCTGCTTGCTGTTGTAAAGGCAGATGCCTATGGACATGGGGCTGTAATGCTTGCACCGACACTTTTAGCTTCCGGTGCTGATATGCTCGGCGTTGCCTCTATTGATGAAGGTTTGGATTTGAGACAGGCAAAAATAGGATGTGAAATTCTTGTTCTTGGGGCTGTTCCTGTTTGGGCAGTGGAAAGCGCTGCGAAAGAAGATATTTCAATATCTGTATTTATTCCCGAACATTTGCAGGCCTGCAGGCAGGTTTTTGAAAGAACAGGTATAAAACCAAAAGTTCATGTAAAACTTGATACTGGCATGAATAGAATTGGAGTATCTGCTGATAGTGCAGTAGAATTTATTAATGAAGTCAGAAACGCTGATTATTTAAATTTTCAAGGAGTATTTACTCATCTTGCTAACGCGGAAAGTCGTGAAAAGACAAAGGTTCAAATTGATAGATGGAATAATGTTATATCACAAATAAACACGGATGGACTTCTTCTTCATATTTTGAACACTGCAGGTGCAATGTGTTATGATGTTCCAAACTCCAACATGTGCCGTGCAGGAATTGCTTTATATGGATTATATCCGGATTTGCCGCAGGATGGTAATATCAGAAAACCTGATTTGAAACCTCTTCTTTCTTTGAAAGCAAGAATTGTAAATATTCATGAGGCAAAAGACGGTGAAGGCGTAAGTTACGGGCATACCTTCATTGCTCACGGAACAAGAAAAATCGCAACAGTTCCTCTCGGATACGCAGACGGTGTTCCAAGAGGATTATCTAATAAAATTTCAGGAATACTTAACGGTAAAAAAGTTCCTCAAGTCGGAAATATCACAATGGATCAAATGATGTTTGATATAACAGGTATTGAAGCAACTTTGGGGGATGTTATTACATTGCTTGATGAAGATAATTCAATTGATGAATGGGCAAAAATTCTTGGAACAATCAATTATGAATTGACTTGTCGCCTGAAGGTCAGATTGCCGCGGGTTTATACAAGATAATGTTTGAAACCTCACAAGAGTTGGAGGGATAATGGTGAAACAATATGATTTAGGCATAATTGGAGGCGGGCCTGCCGGATATACGGCAGCGTTGCATGCTGCGGCTAAAGGCTTAAGCGTTGTTATGTTTGAAAAAAATAAAGTTGGCGGTGTCTGTCTTAATAGTGGTTGTATCCCGACAAAAGCTATTCTTCATTCCGCGGAGGTTTATAACGAGATTAAATGTGCAGAAAGTCTTGGAATTTTTGTGGAAAATTCACATGTTGACTTTGCAAAAGTTATTGAAAGAAAAGATAGAGTAGTTGAAAAACTTCGAAAAGCTCTGGAATTGTCGCTGAAAAATTCAGGTGTGGTAATAGTTAATGCCGCGGCTGAACTTGTTGGCAATAATAAAATTTCTGCGGACAAAGAAATTTACTATTGCGATAAGGTTATTGTCTGCACCGGCTCAACCCCAAAGGAACTTCCAAACATACGCTTTGACCATGAGTTTGTTTTGAGCTCTGATGATGTTTTAAATCTTAAAAGTTTGCCTAAAGACATTGTAATAATAGGTTCTGGAGCAATCGGAACAGAGTGGGCTAGAATATTTGCCTCATTTGGTGTTGAAGTTTCTATTGTAGAATTTGCACAACATCTTTTACCCGTTGCAGATTTTGATGTTTCAAAACGTGTTGAAAGAATTTTCAAAACCAGAAAGATAAAAACATACCTTTGTGACTGTGTTGAAAAAATTGAGAATAAAAGAGTTTTTCTTAAATCAGGCGCAATTCTTGAACCGGAGTGTGTTTTGCTTGCTGTTGGGCGAAAGCCGAATGAAGTACAAAAAATAGATGGTGTAACTTACCTTGGTGATGTGTGCGGAAAAATTCAACTTGCGCATTTCGCAATAAAGCAGGCAGTGAAAGTAATTGACGGAGTGGATTTTGATGAAAATCTTGTCCCTTCTGTTGTTTATGGAAATCCGGAAATTGCCTGGATTGGGGCAAGAGAACAGGATTTAGAAGAAGGCAGTTACGAAAAATCTAATCTTCTTATTTCTGCACTAGGGAAATCTCATTGTGACGATTCTACTGATGGTTTCATAAAAATTTTGTCGCGTGACGGACAGATTATAGGTGCTCACATTGTTTCTAAAGAAGCCGCCTCATTAATCCAGCAGATTACAATAGCTATACAAAATAAGGTGAGCATTGATAAACTCAAAGAAGTTTGTTTTGCCCACCCTACTTATTCTGAAGGTATTTTTGAAAGTTTATTCAGGCTTTAGAAACGACCTTTGAACCCGCTAGTTCCGCCAAAATTGTAATACGTATTAGGAGAACTTGCGCGCCAAGGGTTACCTACACGAACTTTTCTTTTCTTTTCAACTTTTTGTTTACCGGTATCTTGTGCTGGTTGTTCTACTTCTTGAGTAGTTTCTTCATATCTGATATAATTTGTATCATTTTCATCTGTTGTATAGTCATCACTATCAACAGCAGCGTATGCACATCCTGTGAATGCAATTAAACATAAAATTAAAAGAAATTTTTTCATAATATCATCTCCTTTTTCTTTTATTATATAATATAATTCAAAAAAAGTGGAGTGTTTATGAAAAAAAGATTGCCAGATTATTTAAAACGCCCAATAATTGATACTGACAAAACAAGGACTGTGCGAAGAATTTTGAAAGAAAATTGTCTTAACACGGTTTGTGAAAACGCCCGCTGTCCTAATAAAAATGAATGTTATACAAAAAATACCGCAACATTTTTGATTATGGGCAATGTCTGTACTAGAAACTGCAGATATTGTAATATATCTTGCGAAAAACCTGAACCGTTGGATTTGGGTGAACCTCTACATATTGCAAAAGCTGTTAAAGCTTTGGGATTAAAATATTCTGTGATTACATCTGTTACCCGGGACGATTTGCCGGACGGCGGTGCAGAACATTTCGTAAATTGTATTAATGAAATTAGAAAATTAACTCCTGATGTTAAAATAGAAATCCTTACTCCTGATTTTAAAGGGGATAAAAATTCTCTTGATATGATAATAAAAGCACGTCCTGAGGTATTTAATCATAACATAGAAACTGTAAAAGAACTATTTAAGATCGCCAGACCGCAAGGAAATTATCAACTCTCGCTTGATGTCTTAAAATATGTTAAAGATAACAGTGATATTTTAACAAAATCAGGTTTGATGGTTGGGCTTGGAGAAGATTTCGACCAGATAGAAGAAACGTTTGTTGATTTAAAATCTGTCGGATGTGATATTGTAACTGTAGGGCAGTATATTCAGCCATCAAAAATGCATCTTGAAGTCGCAAAATATTATACTCCTCAAGAGTTTGAACTTATACAACAAGCAGCGCAAAAAATTGGTATAAAACATTTTCAAATAGGCCCGCTTGTAAGGAGTTCATACAGAGCCGCTGAATTAGTTTGAATTTAAATCTAGCATAATAGCGCCCTGACGGAATATTTTAATATCATCTCCAAAAACTCCAGCCACAGTTGATTCAAGCCCTTTACACTTACAGCCATAGTCCGGAATAATTAAATCTGCAAGTCCTTGCATATTTTCCAATGCCTGTTCGTAAGTTTTGGCAGAAGGCTGGTGGGAAAGATTTGCACTTGTTGTCGCAAGCACATGTCCCGGTGCTGTTTCACAAATTTCTTTGAAAACTTCATTATCAGGAACTCTTATTCCGACAGTTTCCATATTTGAAGTTATGTAATCCGGTGTTTTGCTGCTTTTTTTTACAACAAGGGTTAAAGCTCCCGGGAAATATTTTTTTATTAATCGGCAGCCGATTTTGGGAATTGGTTCAACATAATCAAGAAGATTGTATGTTTCATTTGACATTAAAATTAACGGTTTTTGTGCCTCGCGTTTTTTTATTTCGTAAATCTTTTTAACAGCTTTTTCGGATGTCGGCAGACAGCCAAGCCCCCATACGGTGTCAGTTACATACGCTATTACGCCGCCTTTTTCCAATACTTCCTTAATTTCTTGTGAATTTTGTATAATCATATATGTATAATTATAAGTCAAAAATAATTTATGACTTATAGAAATTTATTGAGCAGTTGTGTTGGGCAGGTATGCCCAACCTACATTAATTTTTAAAGAGATAAATAAAGAATTCCCTCTCCTAGGGAGAGGGTTAGGGTGAGGGTACAATCTTAGTGATTGTTGTTATTCATGTACGCACCCTTTTTGCCAATGTTTCATTTGTTGGGCAGGTATGCCCAACCTACATTTTTTTGTTGGGGTAGAAACCCCAACCTACATTATTTTAATCCCTTCTCCTCCTGGGAGAAGGTGGCTGTAAGCCGGATGAGGGGAAGTGCCAATGTTATTTATTGTCATAGCATTTGTTGAGTAGGTATGCCCAACAATCTTGTTTTGTTATCTGTTTTTTAATTTCTTGACAAGCCTGTCACCCAACTCTGTTGCATATTCCATTTTGAATGCAAGATTTAGCAGTGTATAAATGACAAGACAAACTATTCCAACGCAAGATATTTTTAATATAGCAAATGGGATTTTTGAAATATGTATATAGTTATCAAATCCAAGTCCTACAAAAAGGCAAATTCCAAAAGTGATAAGTCCTGCAATTAACATTTTGCCAAGATTTATGAATAATTCTTTGTAATTCATAGAAAGTTTTCTTCTGATTAAAATTCCTAAAACACAGGCGTTAAATAGAGTTACAAGTGAAGTAGAAAGCGTTATTCCGCCAATTCCCATATGCATTTTAGTTATAAAAATTACATTTAATAAATACTTAAGAACAATTGATGAAAACGCAACAGTAAAAGGTGTTGCAGAGTCGTTAAAAGAGTAATAAACTCTTGTTATAGAGTCTCTAAATACATAAGGTAAAATTGAAACAGATAAAAACCATAGAGCTTCTGTAACCATAAATGTCGCCTGAGCGTCAAATGCGCCGCGTTCGAAAATAAGTCTGACAGCATCCATTCCGACAGTCAATATCCCTATAATAATTGGAATTGCCGCAAAGAAAAGAACTCCCACGCCTTTGTTAAAATATCTTCTAATCCCTTCCAAATCTTTTTCCGCAACAAGTCTTGCAAAAATCGGGAATAAAGGCACAAGGAATGCTGTCACAAGAATTCCAACAGGGAACTGGAATACTCTGTTTGCATAACCGATTGCAGTCCAAGCACCTTCTGATATTGATGATGTGAAAAACATATCTACATAAATATGAATTTGCCCGACAGTTGAACTTAATACTGCAGGGAATAAAAGTTCACAAATTTCTTTGAAATTAGGGTTATTAAAAAATTCAAAATTTGGCCGCCATTTAAATCCGAGTTTTCTAACATTCGGATACTGAATAACAAGCTGTAAAATTGCCCCTATAGTTGTTGCCCAGGCAAGTGCATAACCTTTTTGGTCATCGGGCACAGCTATACATACACCTATTATCGCGGCACTCATAATTATTGGTGATAAATTCGGCAGCATAAACTGTTTATATATAATCAGAATTCCGTAATAAATCCCGACAATTCCGCCAATGATTAATAACGGAGTCATTATTTTTAAATGTTCTGCAGCAAGATTAATCATATCACTGGAGCCGCTCGAAATTATTAATCCCATTATCTGACGTGGAAAAATAAACATTATAACAGACAGTAAAAGAAAGAATATTGTAGTGGCTGTCATAAATGTTGAATACAATTTATTTACATCTTGTGCCGGTTTATCTTTCAGATTAGGGATTAATTTTGAAAAAATAGCAACTGTTGCGCTATGGAAAGGCCCTCCAACTCCGCCTAGAAGGATTAATGAAAGAGATGGGATTTGATATGCGTAATAATATGCATCTGATACCATTGAGGCGCCGTAATAATTGGCAATTACAATATCGCGTATAAAACCTATAAGTTTACTCACAATTGTTACAACAGCTATAAGCCATGCTGCTTTTAGCACTGATATATTTTTTTCGTCAGTTTTATTACCACACATATCCGTTGTCATTTTTCTTCACCAGTTCAACATATAATCTAATTGCTTTGTTACTGCCTTCATCAGGCGGGTATACAAAAGTTACTGTATTTCTTCCTTTTTTAATCAAATTTGATATATCGATATCGGCAACGCGTGAACCGATTAGGTTTGTCGGAAGTTCATAACAATTTTCTTTCCCATTTACATTGATAATAATTTTTGATGCTTGAAATTTATTATCAATAATAACATGTGCGTATTTGTCTTTTGTATAAAAATTTTGTGTAACATTGCTTTGCGTGTTGTTGCCGGAAATAATTACAGGTTTTGTGGCAAGTGTTATTCCTGTGTAATAGTGCTGCAGAATTTTTTCATAAGGTCTTTTTAGTTCGCTTCCCATAAATCCTGCACCGTACTGGCTCATTCCGACACCGTGCCCGAAGCCGCCGCCGTATGCTTTTATGGATACAAGATTTCCGTTGTCATCAAGAATATTATCAAAAACAACGTTTGCACTAGGCAAAGCTTTGCCGTCTTTTGTTAAAAGTCGTCTTACAACAAGTTCTTTGAAAATTTTGTATTTTTGTGTGCGCGTAATAACTTCCATTTCTACGATTTTACCGGAATCACCGCGTCTTAGAACTTTTAATTCTACTAAATCATCCAACTTGTCGCCTTTTTTGAATGCAGGATGTACAAAGCCTGTTGCGGATTGTGCGATAAGTGTATTTTGCAAAACATCATGAAGTTCCTTGGCATTCCACTCTTTTGTCCAGCGAAAGTATGGAGAGCGAATATCGTAAGCATCAGGAGTTGATTTGTAATACGCACTTGCGGCTTCTTCTGTATTCAAAGGTGACTGCGAAATAATATCAGGTACTGCTTTGAGATATGGTTTTTCTTTAGAAGGAAACTCTTTTGTCAGCGGATCTGAAAACGCATGAGAATAGCTTTCTGTATATCCGCCAGCAGTTGATGAATATTGTGCAAGTATTAAATTCCAATCATATATTGCAACAACACCTTCAGTCTCTTCAACTGCCTGATTGGCAAGCGGTTTCTCCGTATTTGCTCCAAAATAAACCTGACTTGCAACAGAATCTACAACATCATAATTTGGCGAAGATTTAGTTCTTGGAGAAAGAACATAATTTCTAGCGGCAACACTTTGTGCTTTTAACGCTTCAAGTCCGAAGTGAACCGGCATTTCATTAGGCACAACGCCTTTTAGATAATCTTCAACTTCAATCATATTGACCAGATTAAAAGTTTTCGCATTACTTTTTACAAGTTCAAATGCTCCATGATAAAGTGCGGGTTTGCCTGCTCTGTTTAAACCTTTTACGCCTAAAAGCCCGTAATTACTTGTAACTTGTACAGGGCCGCTAACCTGTTCAGGTGTCGGATTATTTGGAGTATAAACGTTAAACATTCCGTTTTCAAATTTTATTCTAACAGGAGAATTCGCTGTAACATTTGCAATGAGCATTCTGTTATCGTAAATTTGTGTGTCTCCAGTCCCATATATTGTAATGTCATTGTATTGATAAGTTCCAAAATTAGATGTTCCAATACCGACTCTTACGACTTGAGAACGTGGTGCAAATTGTTCTTCTAAACCGGCTTCTTTAGCTGCCTCAAGTGTGGCTGCCGGAATATACGGCATGAATTGTGCCTGTGCGGGTTGAAATGTTAAAGTTAATGTTAAGGCAAAAAATGTTAATAATTTTGTTTTTCTCATAAGATTATTATATGATAAACAGAAACTATATTGAAAATTTTTGAAAAATAATTTATATTAGATTTGTTGAAAAACAAAAGCAAAGGAGAGAACATGGAAAAATTTAATTTTAAACACGCACACGGGGGGGGGGCAAGCGCGTAGCGCGGTTTTTTACCTCTAAATTACCTGCATTTACCTTAGCGGAAGTTTTAATCACATTAGGGATTATCGGGGTAGTTTCATCGCTTACGATGCCGACATTAATCGCAAGTACAAAAAAAAGTGAATATTCCGTTCGTCTAAAAAAATTTTACAGCACAATGTCTCAAGCTGTTGTAATGTATAGTTCTGATCATAATATGCTTCCGGAGGACTGGGCAATGCCTGATAACAATTCAGATTCTATAGAAGAATTTTGGCAAACCCATTTTGCTCCATATTTTAAGAATGTAATCTCTGCCTCAAAAGAAAAGAGTTCGTTTACTATTGCACGTGATGGTCTTGTTGTAAAATTTAGTGATGGTTCAAGTATGTCAATGACAAAATCTGGTGTTGTAGATATATTATATGATGTTAACGGTGATAAAGCACCAAATGCCTGGGGAAAAGATAGATATATTTTTCTTATAAATAAGGGTAATTTCACTGTATATAACTGGACGTATGATATTCCTAATTTAAAGCCGTCTGATGGCGGAGAAGCTTATACTAAAGACTTAAATGATAGAAAAAACGTTTTGAGATTATGTAAATATGATCCTTCATTTTGCAGTGGTTTATTACTGTTAGACGGCTGGGAATTCAAAGACGATTATCCGTATAAGATATAAATAAAGTCCGGTTTGGGAGCTATTTTAACTCCCAAACTGTGCCTTCTTTTGAATCTTTAAGAACAATATTGACTTCATCAAGCGCAATTCTGATTTTATCTGCAATATCCCAGTTTTTTGCATCACGTGCTTCTTTTCTATATGCAATCAACTCTTCCATTGAAGAAAATTCTTTGCCTAATTTTTCAGAAACGTGTTTTACTGCATTTTGCAATTCTTCTTCTGACAGCGTTGGTTTTTCAAAGCTGAAACCTAAAACATTTGCTAACTTGAAAAGGATTGTAAATGCGTCTTTGTCATCTTTGTTAGCTTTATTTGCAAGTTCAAACAAAACCGCAAGAGCTTTTGATGTATTCAAATCATCATCCATTGCTTCCACAAACTGCTTGTATTCATCGGTTTGCGTAATATCTAAATCATCATTAATTTTTGTGCGCTTTGCATTTAGCAAACGTTTAACACCTGCCTGAGCAGAAGAAAGCGCTTCATCAGAGAATTCGACCGGCATTCTGTAATGATTTGTCAGAATGAAAAATCTTATTGTGTTTGCATCGTATTTTTTTAACAATTCATCTATCGTTAAAAAGTTGCCTAAAGATTTTGACATTTTTTCTTTATTTATGGTAACAAAGCCATTGTGAAGCCAATAGTTTACGAATTTACATCCATTCGCGCATTCTGACTGTGCAATTTCATTTTCATGATGCGGGAATATTAAATCTGCACCGCCGGCATGAATATCAATTGTTTTGCCTAAGTATTTACGGCTCATTGCAGAACACTCAATATGCCAGCCGGGACGTCCGACACCCCAGGGGGATTTGTATCCGAACTTTTCATCCCGCTTCCATAATGCAAAATCAAGAGGATCCTCTTTATGTTCGCCAATCTCTATTCTAGCACCGCTTTCTAGCTGATCAATCGGCTGTTTTGAAAGCTTTCCATACTCTGGGAATTTTTTTACCCTGAAATATACATCTCCGTCCACCTCATAGGCGTAACCCTTATTTATCAAATCTTTTACGATAGAAATCATTTCTCCTAAAGTTTTTGTCGCAAAAGGTTCAACATCAGGCTTTAATGTATTTAATGCTTTCATACTTTCTGCAAAAGCCTTGTACCAGTATTGTGAAACCTCTTGTGGAGTTTTATTTTCTTTCTCTGCTTTTTTTAGGATTTTGTCATCAACATCAGTTACGTTGCGGCAATAAGTTACATCGTAACCTTTGAATTTTAAATATCTATATAATACGTCCCATGTAATATAACATCTTGCATGTCCAAGGTGTGCATAATCATATACTGTTGGACCACATACGTACATTTTGACTTTATTTTCTTCAATAGGTTTAAATTCTTCAATAGTATTAGTGTAAGAATTGTGTAATCTCATTGTAAAATCCCTCTTTTCTTCAATTCTACTACAAACATTATTTATTGATATTGAATACTTATATTAATTTATGTAAAGAAAAGTTATATATTTAGCAATTTTTTATATAAAAAATATTTATTAATTATATAAGAAAAGCGAGGTATTTTATTATGTCAATTAATGAAGTGAATGGTGCAGGCAATTCAAACAACCACGGTTACACAAAAGTTACAGTAAAAGACAAAGACAGCGGTCAGTCGTTTGTAATTGATTTTAAGAACGCCAAAATTAAAGGCAACGAAGCTGAATGGACTGTCAAAGACGGTAAAGTCTACGGAAAAGACGGCAAAGAAATTCAAGGTAATGAATTAGAAGTTACCAAATATCAAGCTGCATTGATTAAAGCTGCAGCAGGCGGTGATGGTGACGGAAAACGTTTAGATACAAAAGATTTGGTCGGCGGTATGTATGGCGAACTTGCGGAAGCAGAATTACAGAAAGCAAAATCCGAATACCATGTGGCTAAAGATGATTATAATAAACCATCCTCCAGTATGGGGTATGATGCTGATGCGTTAGAACATGGTAAAATTTATGCAAATGTTGAAAATGCCAAAGGTGAAAAAGGTCATTTGGAAATTCAATTTATGAATGATGAGCAGGCGCAGGCAAAAACTCAGGAAAAAGCCTGGTATGAATTCTGGAAATAAATTATTTATCTAAAAATTTAAGTACTCTGTGAACCGGTGAGATCAGTTCTTCAACAGGACAGGTTTCATCGAGTTCCAGTGTAATTGTTTTTATATTACGTTCAATGCCGGCGTATGTTCCGAAACTTCCTGGAGTCGGATAGCCAATATTTTCTTCTACCGGATAATTTATTATTTGTGAAATTCCTTCTGCAAGGTCCTTTGCAGGACCGTCATAATTTACAACTTTATAGGGTGCATGCAGTGTTAGTATTATATCTGGCATAAATTCATTAATAGTATCTATTAGAAACTGTGTTTCTATCTCGCTGGCAGGCTCTTGACCCCCGAAAAATTGGTCTTTTTCGCCGAGCACCCAGTTTTTTGTCGGGAAATTTCTATTTAAATCAACACCGTTTGAGTTTGTTCTTTGATTAAGCTGTAAACCATCGGGATTTAAGCAGGGGATGAATAATAGAGAACTCTGTGGATTTCGTTTTATATATTCTTCAATAAGGAATTTCCCTTGCGGTTCATCACCGTGAAACACTCCTATAACAAGAGTTTTCCCATGATTTTTATTCCCTGTAAGACAAATTTCATGTCCGTTTTTAGTTTTTGTTGATTTAAATTTATCCAAATAGTGCCTCGATGAATTCTTCTGAATTAAACGCTTTTAAATCTTCCATTTTTTCTCCGACACCAACGAGTTTTACCGGAAGTTTCATTTCTTTTGCAACGGCAAGAATTATAGCACCTTTTGCAGAACCGTCAAGTTTAGTCAGCGCAACTGATGTAAGGTTAACGGCTTCCAAGAAAACTTTAGCCTGCTGTAAGCCGTTTTGTCCGGTATTGGCGTCAAGTACAAGCATTGTTTCCCGTAAACTTTCCGGAGCATTTTTGTCAATAACAGATTTTATTTTTGCTAATTCTTCCATCAGATTAAATTTATTTTGCAAACGTCCTGCTGTATCAACAAGGATTACATCATAATTTTCATTTTTTGCTTTTTGAATAGCCTCATAAACAACCGATGCAGGATCAGCTTTATCACGTCTTACAATATCAGCGCCTGCTCTTTTTGACCAAATATCAAGCTGCTCTTCTGCTGCTGCACGGAACGTATCTCCGGCTGCAACAATTACGCGTTTGTTTTCCTGTTTAAATTTATAGGCAAGTTTTCCGATTAATGTAGTTTTGCCAACACCGTTAACTCCGCATATAAAGTATATATTGAGTTTTCCGTCCTGATAGTTTATTTGATTTGAACCTGCATCCTGCAAGGTTTTTCTGAATTCTTCTTTAAGATAATTTTTAACATCTGCCGGCTTTATTTTGTTTTGATTTCTCAGTTTATCAACAAGTTCTGAGGCATAGTTGACGCCTAAATCAGCACTTATCAATAAGTCTTCCATATCATCAAGCACAAATTCAGAGAATTCCTCTTCCTGCTCAACCGAATTAACAACGTTTCCAACAAGCATTTGCGCCGTGTTGGAAACTGTCTGTTTTAAGTTATTAAATTTATCTTTAAAAAATCCGAACATTAGTTAATACCATAATCAACAATAACTTTTGCAAGAATTCCGTTTATGAATGAAGTGCTGTCATCTGTTGAATATTTTTTAGCTAATTCCATAGCTTCGTCAACAACAACTTTCATTGGAGCGTCTTTAATATACAAAAGTTCAACAAGTGCTATACGCAAAATATCTTTATCCATTTTTACAAGACGTTCCAAATCCCAGTTTTTAGCATATTTTTTGATAATTTCATCAATTTCTTTATGATGTTTCTGGAAATATTCTGCGATTGTTATAGCGTAATTTTTTACATCATTTTGAGAATCAAGTGTTGTGAATTCGGCAATTTCTAAAGCCAAAAGAGCTTTTTCAGCGATTTCAATCATTTCTTCAATTCTACCTGACATATCAGATGTCATAGGCAGCGGCACAGGAATATTTGCAACTCCTATTGGTCTTTCGATATTTGTTTCGTGATCAGCTTCATAATCGTCAATTTGTGCTTTCATTTCAACAAGTGCGCCGACTGTAACTTTTAATTCATCACTTGCGTTGCTTGTCAAAATTCTTACTGACTTTAAAATAATATCTTCTAAATCTTCTTTAGAGTAATTTGTAATCTTTTTATCGAACTGTGAAAACAGTATAAATGCTAATTCTCTTGCTGCTCTGCGGGCTTGCATATATCTTCCTCATTTTATTAATTATATCCAAAGACAATGCTAGCATGAAAAAAATATTATTTCAAAGAATATCTTTTATTCTGGATAGATTGTTCTACATAAGATATATCACTATTTAATTTATGCAGTTCCTGAGATAGTATTAGGGCAATATTTTGTGCGTCTTGAATTTTGAAAGTTGTATTATCAAAAAGTATTTCTCGTAAAATTTTTGACAGAGTATTAATTTTGTCTAAGCTGCAAGAAACAGAAGACAAATTTTGTTCCAAAGTGTCGAAATACTCATCAATTTCCAATTAAGTGCTCCTATTAATACATTTTACATATTATAGCATTGCTGTAATTATAGTGCACTAGGTCATGTGGGTAGAATTTTTAAATAGCAGAAAGTTTACGATTTTGTCTATTAATTGCTTTTAGTTTATTGAGACGAGTTTTTACAAATTCTGCATGGCGCGAAAACGGTTTTTTAGAGAGGAATTTTCTATAATATCTTTGAGCATCTACACGTTTGCCGAGTTTGTCAAAACAAATTCCTATACCAATGTATGCGCGGTAATATTCAGGATTAATTTTCAAAATCTCATTTAATAAATAACAAGCTTCTTTATAGTGTTCCATTTTCATTAAAAGTGCCGATTTATAGTCATAAGCTTTTATAAATTTAGGAGAATTTTCAATAAGCTTTTGATATATCATAAGTGCAAGATCATATTCTTCACAGAGCTCATGTGAAATTCCAAGTTGCAAAATTGCATCAGGATTATCCGGGTTAATCTGAATTGCTCGGACGAAATTTTTTATAGCTCCGCATGGTACTCCTTCAAGAAGATGGCATACTCCAAGTTCAAAAAATGCTTCATAAAAATCTTCTTTTAATTCAACTGCCTTATCAAGATATTTTATTGCTTTTGGATAATTTTCAAGATACTTGCAGCAAATGCCTAAACCGTAATAAGAATCAGCATCATTTCTGTCTATTAATATAGCGTTCAGATAATTTTTTGCAGCTTCTTTGTATTCATTTTTTAATCTTAAAGCATTTGCTCTAAGAAAGTATGAATTTGCTTTGGAGGTATTTTCATCCTCTACAGGGTAAGCTTTTGTAGTATTAATTTCGTTTACCAATTTAGGCCTCTTTTCTTGCTACAATTATATTTTAAAATTTTTTTATCGCTCGTAGAACAATCCTTTGATGTATAACTTAATCAACCATTGGATTTATTATTTTTCTTGTGTTATAAATTTATTATGAAAAAGTTAGCGGTTGGGATATTAATTTTAGCTTTGGGATTTCCTGTCTTTGCTGCAGAGGATAGTGTTAAGCTTGAAAATGTTGAACCTCAGAAGATTGAGCTTTCCAAAGCAAAAGTTAAATCAAAAGAGTCTCTCGTTGTGAGTGACGAACAGGTTTTGCAGGAACTTGCCAAAATGCAAAAGGACAAAGATGTTGAAGATATCGAAAATCTCTGGAAAGGTACTGTTGAAAATAATCAGGTTATAGGATTTGCCCTGAAAAAACTCGCAACACCGGAAAGTCAAAGAAGAATTCATTCTTCACTTATGGCAAAAACTCTTTCTGCAATAGTTGCAGGTGCATCTTTGGCTCCTTCGTTAATGGGAACTGATTATATGGTGCAATCTTCTGCGTTTGCAGCAGGCCGTCTTGCTCAAAACTTGATTAACAGAAAAAATATCCCGCAGGAAATTCCGCTTACTGATACTGAATTGATTGAACTTGCAGGGCTGGTTGAAAATTTGCAGGATAAAATTATTAATGCTTATTATAATTACAAAAGTTCTCTTTCCCAATTAAAAGAAACCCGTCAGAGATTGCTGCTTTATAATAAAAATTACACAAATGCAATTGATAGTGATGATATTCTGGAAATTACCATATCTTCAGCTTTATACGATAATATGCGTATAGAAGAATTTTATTACATGCAGACTGCAAAAAAATATCACCTTGAACTCCAGCGTCTTGCAGGAAAAAAGGTTGTTGATAAATTGAATTTATATCAATACAATTACAATTCTACTCTGGTGAATGAAAAGGCGGTGAAACAATGACAACGCGATTATTGTTATTTTTAATAATGTGTTTTTTCTTGTCATCTCCTGTATACTCTCTTGAGTTAGATGATTTAAACACTGTAAGGCCTCCGGCATATCGATTGGGAATTTCTGATTCTCCAGAAAAAGAATATGTAGAAGCAAAATCTGAAAGTCAGGTAGAAAAAGTCGTTAAAGAGTATGTAAAAGTCGATGAAAATCAGCTTGATATTTCAGAACTTACATACGCGGATTTGAGTATAAAACAGATTTCAAAAGAGGTAGCAAGAGAACTTGAACTTGATCAGGAAACAATGGTTGGTGATTTGTCGTTGTTGTGGCAAGGGGCTGCTACGCAAAGTGATACAATAAATTTTGCATTATATAAACTTGCTAATCCGGAAGAGGACAAGCCTGATGATAAATCAATTAAAAAAGTTTTGTCAACAATAGCCAGTATGTCCACCCTCGTTGGTGCTGGTATGGGTAACCCTATTCTTGCAACAAGTTCTATTATTGGCGGAAATGTTCTCGGGATAATGTCTCAGGATACAAAAGCTCTTAACTATAAATACACAAAAGTTACAGATGCTGATATGATTATTCTTGTTCGCAAAATTGAAGATTTACAGCAAAGGGCAGTTGATTTGTACTACAACTATATGACTGCAAGAAAAAAACTCGCTATGGTTGATGAAGTAGTTGAGGCAAGAAGAAAGAATTATGAGCTTTCTCAAGATTCTTCACGTGAAGTTATTTTGATAACTGATGCCTACTATAGAACAGCACTTGATATGCAAATGCAGGCACGCTCTGATTTTTATTCCAAACGCGCAGCACTGGAACAGTTTGTCGGGAATGACGTGTTTAAACAGTTTGAAACAGACCTTGTAAAAAGAGAAAAAGACGAAAAATGAACTTCATTCCTTTCCAAGTTTTAACCGGCAAAGAAAATATGAAAATTGATGAAGATATACTTAATTCATCAATAAATATCGGTGCAAAAGAACCTGTATTCAGACTCTATGGCTGGAAACCTTACTGTGTTTCACTCGGGCGTAATCAAAAATCAAACTTTATTGATATTGACTTTTTAAAATCTCAAAATATAGACTGTGTTCGCCGCTTAACAGGCGGTCGTGCGCTTTTGCATGCAGATGAAATTACATACAGTTACGTCTGTCCGATTTTATCCTTGAAAAATGGTGAAAATGTTGTAAATTCATACAAAGAAATTTCACAAATATTGATAGACGCTTTTAAAAAACTCGGTATTGAATTGAAGTTTGGCGGAACAAAAAAATATCATGGTCATGCGGATTACTGTATGCTTGTGTCAACAGGTGCTGATTTGTGTTATAAAAATCGTAAGCTTATCGGCTCTGCTCAGTTTAGAAAGCAAGGATATATTCTTCAACACGGTTCAATTTTATATGATTACGACAAATCATTGTTAGAAAAAATTTTTAATGAAAAAATTGATACTTCTTCAATTGTTTCAGTAAAAGAGATTAATCCTGCTTTATCAAAAGACGATATTATAAAAGTATTAAGTTTTTAATTTTTAAATATTACGAAATGTTAAAATGGTTTTTCTCCTTAATATCAATAGTTTTAACCTGTTATATAAATTCTTTTTGTTATTTAAGGCAATTTTGGATTAATAATTTTTTTTATATAAGTACGGGGAATAAATCTTAAGGGGATTTTAAGGAAATGCATAATTTACCAATAACATCATACTATAGCGGTTTAGAACAAATGCTTGCATTCAATGCCGGAACAATCGGAACATTTAACCCGATGTTATATGGTATGGCAATGCCTTATCAAGCAATGAATCCATTAAGCAATCCTATATTCCAGCAAAATCTTGTGAAAGTTGGAGAACAAGCTTTTAATCAAGGTCGTATTGACAGAGCATCTATTGATATTCAAAATGCAGGTTCTGAATTAAAAGCTATGGCTTCACAGTTATCTAATATTTTAGAATCAGATCAGTTAGACAAATCTCAAAAAGAACGTATAAATGCACTTTTAGAACAAGTTAAACAAGCTCAGGAAGAGTTGCTGCAGTTGACTGAAAAATTGTCAACTTCAACTGACTTGAATAAAGATTTAAAAGCAATCAAATCTCTTCAAAAGAAAATTTTGAACTTGAGAGAAGCAGGACGCAAATTATCTGAAACTATCGCAAAAGAACTTGAAGGCAAAGAAACTTCAGAAGAAGTATCAGAAGAAGATGTAGAAGAAACAGACAATGGTACTGAAGAATCTGGGGAAGAAGTTTCTGATGAGAATGACAAACCTAGTGATAAATATGATAACGATGGCCGACCTTCATCTTTAGAAAAACCTTCTAACAGAGAAGTTCAAAATATCTGCCTTGCATTCTCTGATGCAATTGGAAAAACTTATCTGTTTGGTTTAACTCCTGGCACTGATGATGAAAAATTTGAATCAGCAATTACAGATCTTGATGAACATAACGTTGTTGAAGTTATGAAACATTGGAAGGAAAAATTTGTCGGTGCTGGTAATCAGTATCCTCAAGACAAAAACTTTATAGAATCTTTCTTGTGGGATGCTGACCACTCTCAAAAACAGGTTCTTGGCAAACACATTCTTGATATGCTCGTAAAAAGAGCTGAACTTAACGGTATTGATGTCGCAGCAGAAGAAGCTAAAATTAGAGCTGAATTAAATAAATACTGGATCAGCAATGATACAGTTGAAACTAATATTGAAGCTATTTACAATAAGATAGTTGCAAAAGAAGCTGAAAATGCTCAATCAATTAAGGATGAAAAAACTGAAGATAAGAAAGTTGAAGATAACAAAAAATCAGAATTGAACAAGAAAAAACAGGCAAATATAGCTAAAGCAAAAACAACATTCCTAAAAGATATTAAAGACTGTACCGGCAGAGATGACATAGAAGAATTCCCATCTGATATCGAAGTTGTAACAAATGAAAGAGGAGACGTTACAGGTTTCAAAATCAGATTAAAAGGAAAGGATTACTTTGGTAAAGACTACTTAGCATTGCAAGCAGCTTTAAAAGAAGATAATTTAACTCTTCCGCTGCCGGCAAAGAAAGAACAAGTTGCGTAATAAATATAAATGATTCCTCATATTTTAGAGTAAAAGGTAAAATAGGGAGCTAAAGATTAGTAGGTTAGGTGAATGTGAAGACAAAGTCTCTGGTAAAAATCCAAGAGACTTTCTTTTTTATTTAATTTTTAAATACAAATAGATAATGTAAGTTGTATACTGTCGTTTTAGCATACATGCCCAACAATATAATCACGTGACGTCTTTTATCTCTTTAAAAAAAATAAAACATGTATTATAATGATAATATAGATAACAAAAGGAGTGGAAGCATGAATATTAAGAAATATGAAGTTCGGGGGGGGGG
>CALURL010000016.1 GCA_944323155.1 Candidatus Gastranaerophilales bacterium | reverse complement strand
GATTTCAGGGATTTAGGCATGGGTAGTAATGCTTATCAATATTCACTTTACTATTCACAACCAATCATTAGAAAACCGGGCTTAGAATTAAAAGCATTTGGAGGCTTAAACTACAAACGTTCAAGAACATTCAGTAGTATTGATATTCTAGACGACTGGATTGGCGGAACTGACCAGATTACAAGTGCAGAAGTCGCTTTACAATTAAGAAAAGATACTAAATACGGTATTTGGTATTTAAATCAAAACGCAGCTTATTCATTCCCGATATTTAACAGCCAGAGAGATAACAATTACTTTAAATACAGCGGCAGCGTTGTAAGATTACACGATTTCTCTCATGGTGTAATCGGTCAATTGAGAAGTAATTATCAAATCGTACCTGGTGACAAACAAATTCCTTACCTTGATCAAATTCAATCAGGTGGTTTGGCAACTGTAAGAGGTTATCAAGAAGGTATTATGATTGGTAAAAACGGATACTTCATCAGTGGTGAATTGATGTTCCCGTTATTGCCAAGAGAAATAACAAGCCCTCGCACAGGAGAAAAAATTCCATTTATCGGCAGATATGTTAAAGGTGCAATATTTGCAGACCATGCAGGTATTTTCCCCTCAGCAAGAGAAGATATTTATGGAGGCAGCTACTTCTTAGCATCTGTTGGTATGGGGTTAAGAGTACAACTTCCAGGCGATTTAAGTGCTAGACTATACTGGGGCTATCCGCTCATTAACAACCGCTGGGAACAAGATAGAAAATACGGTCGTTTCCACTTTGAATTAAGTTTGACTCCTGATATTGATGCACTGCTTGCAACAAGAGTTGGAGCTCCTAAAACTGAATTCCAGAAAAATGTTGAAGCGGAATATATTAACAACTATGATGATACAAGACATTACGACTACTTCAGAGATGGCGGCGGCGGTGCCTTATAAAGTCATCAGATATTAAAATTATTTATGCGATAACTTAAAAAAGTTATCGCATAATATTTGAAAGAGGAAAAGGGATATGATAAAAGGAATTTTTGTAACAGCAACGGGTACAGATGTTGGAAAAACATATATTTCAGCACTTCTTGTAAAGAAGATGCGAGAATTAGGTTACAATTGCGGCTACTACAAGCCTGTACTTAGCGGAGCAAAAATAATAAATGGAGAGTTAATCCCCGGAGATTGTGAATTTGTTGTAAAAATGTCCGGACTTGATAAAAAGCCTCAACAATATGCTTCATACATATTTAAAACACCGGTTTCTCCCCACCTTGCAGCAGAAATCGAAAATATTAATATTTCAACTAAAAAAATTAAAACTGATTTTGATAATATAAAAGAGGATTATGATTATATAGTCACAGAAGGTGCAGGAGGAATAATCTGTCCGATAAATTTGCAAGAAAAGAAAATTATTTTACCTGACATAATAAAATTACTTAATATGGATGTGATTATTGTATCAAATGCTTCTTTAGGCTCAATAAATTCAGCACTCTTGACAGTTGAATATATAAAATCCATTGGAATAAATATTAGAGGTATAATATTAAATAACTTTGACGAAAATAATTTTATGCAGGTTGATAACAAAAAACAAATAGAAAATCTAACAGGTATAAAAATTATAGCAACAGTAAAGAAAAATGAAACAGATATTGATATTAAAGAAGAAAATCTTTTATCAATATTTAAGGAGATATAACAATGACAACAACAGATTGGGTAGAAAAAGATTTAAAATATATTTGGCACCCATGTTCCCAAATGAAGGATTATGAGACTTTAAAACCGATAGTTATTGAGCGAGGAAAAGGGATATACCTTTATGATACAGAAGGCAAAAGATATGTTGATGTCATTAGTTCCTGGTGGTGTAACCTTCTAGGACACAGCAATCCTGTAATTAATAATGCCATAAAAAAACAAGTTGAAGAGTTAGAACATGTTATATTTGCAAACTTTACACATAAACAGGCAATTCGATTATGTGAAAGACTTGTCAAAATATTACCTGAAGGACTTTGCAAGTTTAACTTTACAGACAATGGTTCATCCTCTATAGAAGCCGCCATGAAAGTAAGTTTCCAATACCATGAACAGACTGGAAACCCTCAAAAAACACGTTTTATGGCACTAACTGACGCTTATCACGGAGAAACGATAGGAGCGCTTTCTGCCGGCGATTGTGATTTATACACTAAACTTTATAAACCGATATTAATGGATATTATAAGAATAGATGCGCCTGACTGTTTTAGGTGTCCATACGGAAAAACAAGGGATAACTGTAATTGTGAATGTTCAATTAAAGCAGAAGAAACTTTTAAGAAATATGGAAACGAAACCGCAGCACTACTTGTAGAGCCACTTTTACAAGGATCTGCAGGTATGAAAATTTATCCTCCGTTATACTTGAAAAAGTTAAGAGAGCTATGCGACAAGTATAATGTTCACCTGATTGCAGACGAAATTGCCACAGGTTTTGGAAGAACCGGAAAAATGTTTGCCTTTGAGCATGCAAAAGTTTCACCGGATATTATGTGTTTATCAAAAGGTTTGACAGGCGGTTACATGCCAATGGCTATCTTTGTAACAACACAGAAGATTTATGATGCCTTTTATGATGAATACAATAGTGGAAAAGCCTTTATGCACAGCCACACATACAGCGGAAATCCTCTGGCTTGTTCTGCGGCAAACGCTGTTTTAGATATTCTTGAAGACGGGAAAATCTTAAAACAAGCGCAAGAAAATGCAATATATTTCAATAATATAATTAAAGAAAAATTCCTTCCCCACAAAAATGTTGGAGAAGTTAGAAATATTGGCTTAATTAATGCAATAGAACTTGTCGAAAATAAGCAAAACAAAAAGCCCTTTGATAATAGACTTAGAATAGGCTATCAAATATATCAAAAGGCTTTACAGAAAGGAGTCATTCTCAGACCTCTCGGAGACGTAATATACTTTAATCCGCCATTAATTATGGAAAGAAAGGATATGGACTTTGCCACCGACGTTGCAGCTAGCTGTCTTCGTGAAGTCTTAGCAGAATAATTGCATAACAATAGAATCCGTTAACGAATTAACGTATATCTAACACTTTTTCAACCTCACAACATTTTCTCCCTGAGTTTTTTAGCGAAAAAAGGAACTCTTTTAAGACCTCAACGTCTGAAACTATAAAGGAATTATCCTTCAGTTGTTAATTCTTCCCAAATACTTGGTACTACGATTAACGCAGTATAAACGATAAATCCGAATAAGATTAAGTTAATAGCTTCCATATAAGCCTCCTATCAGTTTACATATATATTATTCCCATGCCTGAATAGAAATTAACATTTTTTAATAAATAATTTTTATCACTTTAATAAAAATATGAATACACTTATAATAAAGAAACGAGGGATTTACATGAAAAAGAAAAATATCCAGACATTATTCAGCAATTTATGTTGTTCTCACTGCAAAAATGGTTTTGATGAAGATTCAATAATTATAAAAAGAGAAGAGCAGGGATTAACAGTAATTAGTCTTGTATGCAAGCACTGCGGCAAAAATTTTGGAGTAGCATTTTTAGGATTTTCAGACCTTGAGCTTAAAAATCCGGAAGATATGATAATGGAAGTTCAAGAAGGGCCTGAGCCAATAACTTATGATGATGTAATAGATGCGCATAGATTCATCAAAAATCTTGACGGCAACTGGCATCAACATTTACCAAAATAGTTTTTCTAATTAAATAATACTCCGACAATTGCAGCAGACATATAACAAGTTAAAGTTCCGCATATCAAAGCACGAACGCCAAGTCTTGCAAGATTTTTACGCTGGTTAGGAGCAAGTTCGCCAATACCGCCAAGCTGGATTGCAATTGAACCGAAATTTCCAAAACTGCAAAGCGCAAATGAGGCAATCAAAAAACTTTTATCAGACAATTGCTGCGGAAGTGAAGTTAAATCAACATATGCAACCATTTCATTCAAAACGAGTTTTGTCCCCATAAGACTTCCAACTGTTGTTGCTTCACTTAAAGGAACTCCCATAAAATATGCAAATATCGCAAAGATTTTTCCTAAAATCATTTTCAAAGAAAGTTGTGTTAAATCAAAAAATGCGAAATTTATATGTAAATATTTAACGACAAACATACCGAATACGCCTAACACCCAATCAACAAATGCGACAAGAGCAACAAGAGCTAAAATCATTGCAACAACATTAATTGCGACTTTCATTCCCTCAGAAGCTCCCTGAGAAATTGCATCAAACAGATTAATATAAGGTTTTCTACGCTTACTATAGGTAATTTTAATATCTTCACTTGTTTCAGGAGTATGAGTTTCAGGGTATACAATTTTTGTAAGTACAAGTGCCCCGGGTGCTGCCATAACAGAAGCCGCTAAAAGATACTGTGCTGGAATTCCCATACCAATATAAATCGGCATTGTAGCACCTGAAATACAAGCCATACTTCCTGCCATAGATGCTAAAAGTTCAGATCGTGTAAGCTTTGCCAAATATGGTCTAATCATAATTTGAGCAGCAATTTGACCGACAAAAGCACTTGCTACATTTGAAAGCGCCTCAGCTCCGCTTACCCCCATAAGCTTATTCATAGCCTTGCCAAAAAGAGGAACAACCCTTTGCATAATTCCGTAATAATATAAAATATTAACAAGAATCATCATAAATATAAGAGAAGCAATTAATTGCAAAGCAAAAACTTGAGCAGAACCGTTTCCGAATAAATCAGCAAGTTTCGGCTCGTTCATCAATGGGCCAAAAACAAAGTTGCCGCCCTCTTTTGCAAACTCAAGAATTTTTTGAATAAAAAGTCCGATATTAAAGAAAATAGCACGTCCAACAGGTACCTTAAATATAAAAACAGCAAGCCCTACCTGTAACAAAAAGCCCATACCAATTGTTTTGTAATTAATAGCTTTTCGGTTATTAGACATCAAGTATGCAATTGCAAATATCAAAACTATACCGATAAGTCCAAAAAATCTGTTCATCATCTTCCCTTCATAAAATAAATTTGTAAGAATATTGTATCAAAAACAAGTAAAAATAATTATTTATATTTGTAAAAATTGTGTTAATAATTTTTAATAAAATCATATTTAGGAGTTGAAAATAGAGTATATCCATAGTATATTTCGTAATGGTGGGAGTCACTAAATAGTAATGGTCAAATATAAAAAGGAGCAGTAGGGAAATGCGTATCACATCAACAATGTCGCCCCTCCCCCGATTTAAATACACAGGGAACGCGGCACAATTAAACCAGACAAATTTTCAAACACAAAGCCTTAATACAAATAGCAATTTTACCGTAAAAAATGATACGGTCAGTTTTCGTCCGAGATTAGCGCATATTACCTTTACTGGCAGCGGCAGAAATATGAATCAGATTGCCTCAATTGCATACGAAAATATGGGGACAGGACTTCCTGAAGACTATCAGGGAGGGCTTGGCGTTGTAACTTTTGAAGCTCCACAGAGTATGAAAAAACATGAAGGACTTGATGTTAGGAGTTTTTCACCTTTCTTTGAACACGACAACCCCAAAGGTGGCTATAAATTTTTGTATACAGGGAAAATAGAACGTGTTGACGGCAAACTTCCCGAACAAATAGAAGCCAAATGGTTTATGAGTGCAGAACCCGGGCAGTCTATAGAAGATTTTGCAAAAGTTCATAATTTTGACGTAAAAGATTTACGTTATGTAATTCAAAGTGAACCAAATGGCAAAGAAGCAAACAGCTTATCAAAATATGCATTGCTTGAACCAACCGGTGTAAAAGGCAGTTTTGAAAGAATGGACGATGAAAAGCTCGGGGAATTAAAAACCATAAACTATGAAATATTTGAATACGCTAAAGATAACCCGTCTTATAATAAATTGAAAGATACTCCAAATTACAGAATTTTCACACCGGAACTTGCAAAAGTAAAAAAACCTTATTCATACGGTCCAGACGGAAATGAAGGTTTTGATGCAGAAATTATAAACGCAGACTGTGTTCGAGCATACCTGGATGCCGAAAAGAAAATGAATACTGAAAGATTTGGCAACTGGAAACCGGCAAGTTACTGGGGACATGACAGACAACTAGCCAATATTTTAAGCTTTATTGCAGATGCCTCTGCTAAAGGTGATGACTACTACAACGGTACAATCACCCACCACACATTGCATAATCCGGGCAGAAATTACCAGGGGACTACAGATAACCCTTTCTTGTTTGCAAGAATGATTTTTGACAAAGATGACGTAATTGCACTTAGAAATCATCCTCAATACGAATTATTACAAAACTTTAATGCAAGAGGCTGGAATAACTTAACAGAAGTTGAAAAGAACTTTGTAAGAGGCGTTTTTGACCCGATGATAGGGCAGTTTAAAGACTTCTTTAATACATATAACGTTACCAAAATTGCAATTGTAGCCAAAAAAGTTAACCCATTGAATTCTTCAATAGGTACTGTTTCTCCAAATTTTGATAAAGAAATGAAAAATCCTGATATGGATGTTGCATCAGGTCTTGGCGGAGATCTTAGAGAAATCGAAACAATAAGTCCGCTTAATGGCTCAACACCGGCATCACTAGGGTTAGATAACAATACTCAGGATTTTGGCCGCGGCGGAAATATTTTATCTGAAAAGAAAAGCGGCTTTACTCCTCTTGTCTATGACGGAGATATAGAAGCGTACATAAAAAAACGAGAAAACAATTCCAAATGGCTTACAGATATACTTGCAGAAGCCCAAAAACAAGGCCAGGATACTGTAAATCATGTTCTTTATAATGACATTCAAATCGAACAGGGAAGAAGTGTTATAGGAAATATATTAGATTTCACTCCAGGCAAAGACTTGTTGATTGTCGGATGGGGCAGACCTGATGATCAAAAAGGTTTCCCGATAACTCTTCAAGGATTTTTGGATTTCTTAAAACGTGATGATGTTCCACAAGAATTGAAAAAACGAGTTAATATGCAAATCGGCTGGGGCGACTTGCCTTTTGATAAAATTTCCAGAGATTGGCATTTAATTAACAAATTATATAATGAGATTATCACTCTTGACGGCGGGATTTATAAGAATAATCTAATGCTTGCCGACGGACGCTATCCTAATAAACTTGTCGGTTGCGCAACTCACGGTATATTCACATCACGCAGAGAAATGTGTGGAATAACACCTTTGGAAGCAAAGGCAGCCGGTGTTGGCTCCTGCGTAACAGCAACAGGAGGTCCTGTTGACTATATAAACGAAAAGAACGGCTGGAAAACAAAAACAGCACCGGAAATGAACCCTCCTTTTGACGGTTTAGACTGGAATTCACCGGCAGATGTGATTGATGATAAACGAATTGCACGTTCTGCAAGCGAAGTTTCTGATTGCATTAAAGATATGGCTGAAGAATACGCAAACGACAGACCAAGTTATATCGCAAGATGTAAGAAAAATATAGAAGAAAAATTTGACTGGCATAACAACGACGAGTTCAACGGCGGAAAATGTGCCAACAAAATGTACAAAGAAGACATCTGGAAAATAGATCAAGGCTGGGAAGCCAGAAACAAAAATCCTTTAAAACGTCTTATCGGAAAAATGCAAACAACTGCTGCTCAACTTAAACAGAATGCCGATGAGTCTATTGCTGAACTTCTTAAAAAAGCAGAAGAAACAATTAATAGACTTACAAAACAATCTCAAGACAGCATAAAACAATCAACTGATGAAGCATTAACTCAAATCAAAGATCTCATCAAAACTCTTACTAAATCAACAAATGAAGAAATCAAAAATTCACTTAAAGAACCATTGGAAAAAGCTCTTGAGACACTTGAAAATGCAAAACAAACTTCATTAGAAGGAATAAAAAACTCAATTGAAGAAACAGTAAAAAATGCTGTGGAAACCGCTAAACTTCAGCAAGTTGCCGCAAATGCTAAAAATAGCAAATTCGGTAAAATTGCCGCATTTACAGGAGGTTTATCTGCTGCAGCTTTGGGCTTTGGCGGATGGTATTTATATAAAGGAAGCAAACTAATAAAACAAGCAAATAAAACTTTGCAAAGAATAACTGATGATACACTAAAAAATGCTTCTCAGGAAATTGTCCAAACCGTACAGCAAAACAATTTTATACCTGTTGAACCTGACGAAAATAAAAATTCAAACCTATTAGATAGGTTAAAACAAGTAAAATCAGCTTAAATATTAAATACTATTTAACTTATCAACAATATTAAAAACTGCGATGAATTTTTCAATAAGTTCATCGTAAGTTTTTATATTTTTTAAAGATTTAAACATGCATTTCAAGCCAAAAAGTTTCTCATTTGAAGGCAGAGCAATCAATATAATATTGTTCTTTAAAGACATTCTGAATGAATAAGCATGATAAGCAGCAACAAGTTTTTTTATAATCATTAGAAATTCATCATCAATAAAATCAACAGAATCATTTTTGTCTGAAGAGAAAATTTCAAAAATATTTTCATAACCAGCGATTTTTGTGTATCCTCGAGGATTAGGCATACTTTTGGGCTGGATAATAACATGATTTGAAATATTTTTTTCTAGCTCAAGTTGGACAATAGTTCCTCTAAATAAATCATGTTTATTCATTGGAGTAACAGTTGCAAGAGAGGTATCAGTAATCATAACATTCGTTCTGTTATAATAACCAAAATAACTTTCAGCATCTTCTTGAATAACAAAATTCGGAAATATATCAGAATCAATAATACTTTCCTTGTTATGATTACGCGGCCAGGGTTTAAAATTTGCAACAGGTTTGAAAAAATAATTCAGAATAAATTGCGTATATTCATTTTCAAACTCTCTTGCAATTTCTACATAATAAAATAATCCTCTGAACAACAATGCATAAATTATTAACAACAAAACAGTCCACAAAATCGGGTTATAGATAGAATGTAAAAATAAATAAAAGAAAAAGTAAGCTGTTCCCGCCCCTAATAAAATAAAAATTAAAGAAAAAAATATTATTTTAAAAAGACATTTAATCCTTTTTTTCTCAAATTCCCCGATGACAGGAATAATAGAATTATAAAAAAAATCTTTATACTTAATATAATTTTTATTATTTATATCCATTAGTAAGCCGTTAATTAAATATAAAATTTGCGCTTGGCGCGATTCGAACGCGCGACCTATCCCTTAAAAGGGGAGTGCTCTACCTGCTGAGCTACAAGCGCAAATGTATTTTATTATTCAATCGACTAATGCTATTCATTACGTCCGTAAGATTACTTTAGCAAGAAAAAAATTTAATGTCAACAGTTTTTATTAAAAATATTTCGGCAGATAATTTTCGTCTGCCGAAATACTTTTGTATAAAACATAATAATTATTTCAAATTAATGTATTTTTTCGCGCAATCAAACATAGAATTTACAAGCGCAGCATTAGAATAAATATTCATCCCGTTTGATTCTAAAACCTGCTTCATGCGTTTTTCCCACATGTTATAAATGTCATCTTTATTTAAATCAAGAACTTGTGCAATCATGGTTAATTCTTTAAAATCAATTGGAATAGGGAGGCTTCCTCTAAGCATATCAACAATATCAATTCTTTTTTTACGAGGAAATGCCTTTAGAAAATTTACTGTAGTCATGCCTTTTTCTTTCATAACTTCCTTAAAAAATTCAATAGAATCGTCTACCAAAACCGGTTCTTGAGGGATTTTATATTCTTCAAACTCTTCCGGTTCAATTTCCATAACTGTTGCGATACGCTCTAATGTTGTTCCGCGTGTGGAAAAAGGAATTGTATTATCTATAAGATTATACACATAAGAAAGAGTTACCCCAATCATTTCCGCAAAATCTTTCTTATGCAGTGCATTTTTTTCTAGAAATCTTGCAACTTTTTCAGAACTCTTTTCCTGAATAATTGGTTTATTTTTTGTACTCATAATTTTATCCTCATCTGGTTTTATGCATTATCAAAATACAAATATTCTATCAATTTGTTAAGCGAAAGGACGGTAAATCACAACGGTAATATTTATTTAGGTTAAAATAATAAATAAAAGGGATTAACAAAAATGAAACTTATTGCAGGACTTGGAAATATTGGAGAAAAATATTGTTTTACGCGTCATAATGCAGGCTTTATGGTGCTTGACAAATGGGCTATGGACAATAGTATTACATTCAGAGAAGAAAAAAAATTAAAATGTTTTATTACAAAATTTAACGATAATATACTTATAAAGCCGACAACGTTTATGAATTTATCCGGAGAAGCAGTAAGGGCCGTTATGGACTATTACAAAATCGACGTAAAAGATATACTTATAGTATATGATGATATTGCGCTTGATTTGGGAAGAATTCGCTTTAGAGCAAACGGTTCAGACGGCGGGCATAACGGAATTAAATCAATCATAAAACATGTTGGCACAAAAGATTTTGACAGACTTAAAATAGGAATAGGCCCGCAGCTAAACGTTCCTTCAGAAAATTATGTTCTGCAAAATTTTCCAAAGGAACAGCTTGACGAATTAAAAAATATATTGAAAACCGCTGATGAAGCAATTGAGTTTTATCTTGAAAACGGAATTCAACAGGCTCAAAATAAATTCAACTAAATCCATAATTACTTCCAGAAAGAAGCATCATACAATGCTCTATTTGTACAGGCAATGCCATTATTAGCGGAAATACTTGTGCTGCTGCAATATTCATCATCATCAAAGTGAGTACCATCTGCACCAACAGGCAAAAGCTTTCCGGAATCAGTTAATTCAAAAGTAAACAAATCCCTTCCCCACTGATTTGGACGTTTTTTAATTCCATTAACATCAACATGAATAAAAGTAACCGCGGAATCACCATTATCATTATTTTCAAAGAAATACATCATACCATCGGAAAGAATAAATTGTCCGTCGTCAAAATAAATAGCATTTACCTGAGCATTGTTGCTAAAATTCCTATATGGATTATTTGTCACAGAATTTATTAGCTTTATACATGCAGTTTCCTCAGACCCATTACCACAATCATATCCCCCTGTAAAATAAGGGAAAAGTGATGTTTTCAATGATCCAGCTTTAGTAATAAATGACTGTCTAGTTGGAGTTTCGCCGGTATCATTCTGATACATCAGCAGGGCTTGCTGCAAAGTTGAGTACGCCTTCTTTAAACCTTCCTGAATTTCTTTTTTCTGAGTATTATTAATAACAGATGGAAGAGTTAGAGCTGCAACAACGCCGATAATTCCCAAAGTAATTAATACCTCAGCTAAAGTAAAGGCGGTTTTTCTTTTGGATTCTTTTGCTGGTCTGAATAAAGTGTAACTACTCTCAAAAATATTTAAAATATCTTGAATATTGGTGCAGGTATCTACGTGCGTAGCACACCTATCCAAAACATTTAAGCTCCCTCGAACATTGGTGCAGATATCTACGTGCGTAGCACAAACACGCTCTAGGCGCGTGCCCCCCCCCCAACTTGACTTTTAAATAAGCTCTTCATAAATAAAATCTCCTTTTTTAAACTTTCACAACAAATTCATATTATCATATTGAAGTGCACAATACAACATGTTTAAATCACATCAGATAGGTTATTAAAATATTTATTTTTCAGATATAATTATATAAAAAGTAAGAATTAAAGGAGTCTCAAATGAGTTTACAAACAGCAGAACAATTCGAAGAAAATGAACAATACAATGAAGCTTATGAAGAATATAAAAGGCTTTACGAAAACAATCCGAAAGATATTAGTATAATAGAACGATTAGGGCATTTATCAATTCTTCTTGACAAAAAAGACGAAGCTGCTGAATATTATTCAAAAATTCTGGAGTTTGATGCAACAAATGCACTTGCATACGAACAGCTAATGGATATTTATGTAAATACAGACAGGTATAAATATTACATCTATAGAGGCAATCTTCATCAGGTTGAACAAAAATTTGAACATGCAATAAATGATTACAAAAAAGCTCTGGCAAATACTCAGGAAGAAAAAGAAGCTAATAACGCGAGATTTGTACTTGCAACTCTTTATGAGCAGACAGGGCAGACAATGAAGGCCATTGATGAATATTTGAAGCTTACAGATTTTGAAGATACACCGGAAGAAGCTTTCCTAAAGCTTGCGAATTTATACATTAAAGAAGATGCAAAAGCCAGCGCAATTGATGTTCTTGAAAGAGCCAGAAAACACGGTTATGAAGACAAAAATATTCTTGAAGCTCTTGCTCAAATCTACATTCGCGATGGTCAGGCTGAAAAAGCTATGGAAATTACTACCGATGAGCTTACTAAAATAAAATGCCTGCTTGAATGCGACAAAAAGGATGAAGCTTTCAAAAAGCTTACTGAACTTGAAAGTCAGTATAAAAATAACGGTCAATATTATTCGCTAAAAGCGCAATATTATTATATGAATGAAGATTATGACAAAGCCCTTGAATGTGTTAATGAATTTGACAAATACAGTAAAAATTCACCATTGACTTATCAGATGAAAGCTTTAATTTATGAAAATAAAAATGATGATTATAATGCAGCACTTAACTGGGGAAAATACAATTTAATCCGTGGTGATAAAGATGTTGCAATCAATGAATTTTTAAACGCATATCAGTTAAAGAATGACGACGAAAATCTAGTAAGTACACTTGCACAGCTTTTAGAAGCAAGCGGTGACAAAAACCATGCTATGGAATTTTATGAAAGATTATCACAACTAGATCCAAAAGATAAAAAAGCTCTAGAAAAACTAGCAGAATTTAGAGAAAGTATAGGCGACTATCGTTCTCAGGCTGAATACTTAGAAAAGCTTTATGAATTGGATTCTAGAAATGCGCTAAACATAAAAAAATTAGCCCAGTGTTATGAAAAAATAAAAAACAAACCTGCTGCCATAGAATTTTATAATAAATACCTTGAAGTTGGCAAAGGAACACCAGATTACGAAAAAATAAAATCAAAACTTGAAAAACTCGAACACACAGACATGCAGATGCAAGAAGATGAAGGTTTGATAGAAAAAATCATAAGCTGGTTTAGTAAAAAATAATATAATAATTTTCGATAATTAACAATATAAAAGCACATGATGCATCATGTGCTTTTATTATATATGAAATAGGCAAATTTAAATATTTTGCCGCGTAATTTATGATAAAGCCATCAAAGCTTTTACAGAACGCGCATTATCTCTAACTTCTTCATCAGAATGCATATTAACTGTGTCTTCTAATACTTTCATAGCTTCTGTTTTGTCATCTAGAGAAAGTAATTCATTAATAGTACTCATCGCAACTACTGTAGACATATCATTAATGCCTTTTCCTTTGTTAGTAATTACAACTTTTAATGAATCATGCTGGTTTTTCTTAACCAAAGCACGAGAAGTTAATTCTCTAATTGCATCAACGCTTGAGTTAGTACCAACATCTTCTAACAAATCAATAGATCTAGGATCCTGGTTCATTCTCAAACCTTCTATTATATTAGTAACATCTTTTTCAGTTCTTTTATCTACCATTTACTCAACCTCCACTAATTGCTTACGCTATAGATTCTGCCCAAGCATTAGCTTTGCTTGAGAACAATTCTTTTGTACTGTTATATATATCATCATTGCTTAAATCAAGTTTTCCGATATCATTTTTTCTGACACCAGGATTCATAGCATTTTTTATATTATCAAGGAAATCAAATTTGATTTCTGTATTTTTCATAGTAGACCATAGATTTGAAAATTTATCTGAAGCTTTTTTGCAGAATTCATTAATTGATTCAACACCTGCATGGAATTTTTCAGAAATTTTATTTCCAAAATTATTGATAGAACCAACCATTGCACTTAAATACAACTTGCTTTTAGCAGGAACAGAAGCTAATCTTCCTGTAAAACTAGGTTGATTGTCTTTTGATTTTGATGATTCAAAAACATCAGCGGTTAAAACATTTCCTTTAAATGATGTTTGTTGAAACGGATTTGAAGCCTTGTCATTGCTTGATTTTACTTCTTCATGCTTACTTGAATTGAAAAGTCTAGCACGAATAGATGGAATAGTTAAATTTGCCATAATTAAATATCCTTTCGTCTAATTTTATTACATTATAAGAATACCATACGATATTTATATGTTATCAACCTTTTGATGTATTCTTTAAATTAAAAATTATACTTTAGTTAGAAATTTTTTATGATAAAATAAATATTATGGGATATGAAAATCTAGAAGAGCTTATAGGAGTTATAGCGAAATTACGCTCACCTCAAGGCTGCCCTTGGGATAGAGAACAGACTCACAGCAGTTTACGAAGAAACATGCTTGAAGAAGCGTATGAAGCTGTTGATGCAATTGATGATAATGACATGAAACATCTTCAAGAAGAACTCGGTGACGTACTCTTGCAGGTTCTTTTGCATGCACAGATCGCTCAAGAGGAAGGTGCTTTTGATATAGAAAAAGTTGCTAAAACTCTTAAAGATAAATTAATTCACCGGCATCCGCATGTTTTCGGGAACACAAAAGTTAACAATTCGAATGAAGTTATGGATAACTGGGAAAAACTTAAACAAGAGGAAAAGCCCCACAGAAAATCTGCAATGGATGGAATTTCTAAATCCCAATCTGCCCTGATGAGTGCTCAAAAAATCAGTAAAAAAGCTGTTAAAACAGGCTTTGAATGGCCAAATGAAGACGAATTGTACAAATGTATTAATTCAGAATTTCAGGAGTTTAAAGACGCAAAAAAAGAACAGAACCCTGAACATATGGAAGAAGAATTGGGAGACATTCTTTTTGCAGTAGTGAACTTAGCCCGCTGGAACAAAATTGATGCAGAACAAGCCTTACTAAAAGCTAATAAAAAATTTGTAAAACGCTTCCGCAAAATGGAAGAACTGGCAGACAAGCCGCTTGAAGAATACAATTTTAAAGAATATGACGACTTGTGGAACAAAGCAAAATCAGAATTATAAACCCTCCTCACACACCTTGATAACAAAAATTTCCAGACATTGTAAACAAATATTACAAATATATTTACCTAAAAAGCAATTTTTTTAGAAAAAAATCCTTTATATAAATATACAGGAAAGAGGATAAGATATTATGAAAGAACAGGAATTAAATACATTAATGTCAGTGGTTTCAGACCCAATTAAAAACGTCTATAAAATTGAATCAAGAAAAGACTTGGAAGAAATTCAACGCATTATTCGTATATTCAATATTTCTAAAGAACAGCATGTAAAACATACAATGCTTTCTATCAAAAATCTTGCCACTTTCAAACTTGTATTAAGCAATAACTAATATCAATACGCCATAATAAGCCAATAAAAAATAAAAAGTCCTGATTAATTAATCAGGACTTTATAGTATTTAATAATTCATTTCCCAGTTGTCATTAAGAAGTTTTCCGAAACAGCCTGACCACTGATCAGTTGTGGAGGACATACATCTTTCATTAAACAAAGTTTCTCTTTCTTCTTCACTTAATGGTGCAGTAGCAGTTGTTTTTTCAGCTCCATCATCTACAATGCCATTATTATACAACATGAAGGTAAAAACATCACGTCCTGCAATATTAGGTCCTTGCTGCCCATTTATATCAATATCAAATGTTGCAATATAACTTGCGGTTTCATGTAAACCATAAGTATATCCGAGCGAAACGCCGCTTGCTAATGTAACATAACCTTTTAATTCTGTACCAACCGCAGCAACACCTGAAATTTTTCTGTATTCAGAATTTGGAGCAAAACAGGGTGTACTCGTAGCTCCGCAGTCTTGAATTACTTTAAAAGAGCTTTTAACAAATTCATCCAAAGCTTCTTGCGAATTTATTCCTGCTTCACGCATATTAACGGCATTATGATCTGTCATATACATTTCAGCAGCCTGTGTTAATTCATTATAAACTTTATGTAATTGAACAACATAAGTTTTTCTTTGATGGTTTTGCATCAAAGTTGGAACAGTCATTGCTGATACAACGCCAATAATTCCTAAAGTAACCAGAACTTCTGCTAACGTAAAACCGTTACTAAGGTTGGAAAAGGAGACTACGCGGCCTTTGCCCCCCCCCCCCAACTTGACTTCTAAATAAATTTTTCATCATATAAATATCTCCTTTTATTTTTCTTTATAAGAATAGCAAATTTTATAAAAAATTTCAAGATTAAATTAAAATAAACTGCCAAGCATTCCTGTATATAATTGATAAAATGCAAGGGCAATGAACAAAACAAAGCCGCCAAGAATAACAATACAAGCAGGTTCAAATAATCTTGTTAGAGTTTCAAGCACCATTTCAACTTTTCTATCAATAACATTTACAGCATCAGCGAGCATTTTGCCCAGAGTACCGGATTTTTCGCCTGTAGCAACCATCATCAAAAGTTCATTCGGCAGTAAATCAGTTACCCCGAATGATTCAGAAAGATTTTTCCCCTGCTTTACAAGATTTAGTGCACTGTTAACCTGCCTTAAAACAATAGTATTTTTTACTGTTTGTTTAGCCAATCCAAGTCCCTCAAGTATTGTAACACCGGCATCATAAGAAACCTGCAATACACTCATAAAATTAGAAAGATTTATATATCTTACAAATTCAGACAATACAGGAATTTCCATTATAAATTTGTCCACTTTTTGTCTGAATTGAGGATTTTTCATAAGATTTATAACTCCGAAAACTCCCCCTATACCAGCTAAAATTATTAAATACCAAAAATTAGAAACGAAATTGCAAATTCCCATTAGCAATGCAGCTAATAATGGAATATTTCCTCCATTAAAAGTTATTACGCCGGCAAATGCAGGAAAAACAACTTTGGCAAAAAGCAAAAGCACACCAAACATTATCAAAATTAAAACAGCCGGATAAATTGATGCACGAACAACTTTATCTTTTATCCCCTGCTCTTTCCTCAAAAGAGTCAACATTCTGTCAAGCGTAACATCTAATTCTCCAGACGCTTCTCCAGAAACGCATAAACCAACATAGACTGCTCCAAATACTTGAGAATAATTTTTTTGTAAAGCCTGAGTAAATGTCATTCCGGAAGTAATATCCTTTCGAAGTCTTGCGGCTATTTTACAAAGCTTTACGCGCGGAGAATTTTGTTCAATTGCCTGCAAAGCATCTAAAATAGATATTCCAGAAGACAGCATTACCTGCAATTGGCTTGTAAAATTTATTTTGTCATTAAGACTTAAACTGGTTACAGAAGTATCGGAAATCCCGTAACTTGCAGATTCAGAAGAAATTTGAGACGGAATTTCCTGTTCTTCCATATAAATTTTTGTTGGCAAAAAACCGAGCTGGCGGATTTTTTCACGGGCGTCACGAGGATTCAAGGCCTCAATTTCGCCCTTAACCAGCAGTTTATTATCTTTTAGCGCACTGTAGTAATATTTAACCATTTTATAACCAACTTCTGATAATTACTTTAAAACATTTTTTAGCAATCTTCATAGACTATTTCTACTTTCTTGTTTGAAGAATTTACGCATGCACTTATTGCATCAATTAATCGCTTAACTTTTATAACTTCCAATTTATTGTTAAAATCCTTTGATACACTGTTTGCATGTGGAATTATTGCCTTTTTAAAACCTGACATAACAGCTTCATTAAGACGTTTTTCAATATTATTTACCGGATGAATTTCTCCTGACAAACCGATTTCGCCGATAATAACAGTCTGCGGATCAACCACAACATCTCTTGCACAGGTCGCTACAGCAAGCGCGATACCTAAATCAGCAGAAGGTTCAGTTACATCAAGCCCGCCCATAACGTTTACGTAAACATCTTGTTTTGACAAATTCAGCCCGACTCTTTTTTCTAAAACCGCAAGAATTTGTAAAACCCTGCTGGTATCAACACCGTTTGTAACCCTTCTTGGTGAAGGATAAGGAGTTGTTCCGACAAGTGCCTGAATTTCAACCAGAAGAGGTCTTGTGCCTTCATTTGCGACTATAATTGCAGAGCCTGGAATTGCACCTTGTGAGCGTTCATTCAAAAATAATTCGTTTGGATTGCTTACACATTTTAAGCCTATTGCACTCATTTCGAAAATTCCGACTTCTGATGTGTTTCCAAAACGGTTTTTCATGGAACGCAGCATTCTATAAGATTTGTACTTATCACCTTCAAAATATATTACCGTATCAACCATATGTTCAAGAACCTTCGGACCTGCAATGTTTCCTTCTTTTGTAACATGACCGATTACAACAACTGTTATGTTTTTTGTTTTTGCAATATGCATAAGAAGATTTGTACATTCTCTAATTTGAGATACGCTGCCTGCGGAACTTGCTACATTTTGAGAATAAATCGCCTGAATACTATCGATTACGACAAAATCCGGATTAATTTCTTCTATTTGAGATTTAATATTTTCCATTGAAGTCTGCGGATAAACGTAAAGGTTATCGGAATTAATTGACAAGCGTTCAGCCCTGAGTTTTAGCTGATTTGCGCTTTCTTCTGCAGAAACATAAAGAACTTTTTTATCATTTTTACAAAGTTCACCGCTTGTTTGAAGCAGAATCGTAGATTTACCAATCCCCGGATCACCTGCGATTAGAACTAATGAACCCTGTACAAAGCCGCCGCCTAGAATTCTGTCAAATTCCGGAATATTTGTACTTACTCGAATTTCTTCATCGAATTTTATATCTTTTAAAAGCGTTGGCTTTTGCGTATTAATAAATTCATCATGAACAGAAGTTTGTGGAGTTTTTGAGACAAATTGCACTTCTTCAACAAAACTTCCCCAACTGCCGCATTCAGGACATTTGCCGAGATATCCGGCGCTTTCGTACCCGCATTCCTGACAAATCCATTTTGATTTTACTTTAGCCATTATTTTCTCCGCGAAGATTTATCAAATCACTAAGTTCACAATCTAGCGCACGAAGGATAGAGAACAAAGTTGTAACTTGAATATCAACTTTACCGCCTTCAATACGGCTTACATGCTGAGATTGAGACAAACCAGCTTTATCCGCAAGATATTCTTGCGACCACTTCCGGCGTAATCGCTCCAATCTTATTCCGTCACCTAAAATAGTTAAATCATCTTTCTTCTTCATTCAATAATTTTATACTATTGACAATACAAATTCTATATATTATTATACGAATATTGATACTTATTATACACAAAAGAATAGGAGTTTAAATGGAACGAAATGAAATTAAACAAATCTTTCAAGCCTTTGAATATCGTTCGCTAAGAATTCTTGACATGACTGCGTTCATCGCAAAAATATCCGAAGATGACAGAGTTGATGAATTAGGACGATATATTTATATTATTACCGACCAATTCAAAACAGAATGCAACAAACTCGAAAACATAAGAACTGCTTTAGAAAGCATATATTTAGACTAAAAAAGGCGGTTTTAAACCGCCTTAAATTATTTAATTTCTACCTGTTTTATTTATCAGACTTACATCCTGAACCCTCAAAGCAAAGTATGGTTTGTTTTTGTCATACTCTTGAAGGAACATTACGAATGTGTCATTGAAATAGAATTTTCTAGGCTTCATTTTTGCCGGAATCAAAGGCATTGACATTTTTGTTGCAATTGCAGCTTCTGATTTTAATTTTACGCCTTCATTATTCATTTTAAAATCTACTGTTTCCAAAGCCTGATCAATCATCATACCTTTAGTACCTTTGATTTCTTTATCACAAAGCTCTGCAAAAGATTTTTCTCTATAAAGGCTGATATCAGGAACTTTTAATTCATCAGCTTTTAAAAATTCAGTTACACCGTCATATTGAGCCTTTTTCATCATCATATCACTGTAAAGTTTGTCAAAAGGTTTGTCATCTTTAGTTCTGTATAAATAAAGAACATCTTTACCTTGTGTCTGAATTGATACAGCATAGTCTTTTGATGAGTTATAGAATAAAACATAAACAGTTTTATCAAGCATAGAATCACTGTCTTTGCCAATACCAAAGTATTGAACTTTAGTTCTGTTTTTACCGAATTTTTCCGCTCCTAACTTATCAAAAGCAGTCAAAAATTTAAAATCTTTTTTCAACATTGCATAAAGAACATATTTTTGAGGCCCAGGAGTCCAGTCAATATTATTCAAAACATCGCTTGTTTCATTGAATTTTTCTTTGATAGCAGCTTCTATTTGTGTTTTCAGCTCTGGTGAAGTTTCTCCATACGCTGTGTAATAAGAATCTTCAGACAAATCGCTTGTTTTAAATTTCTGTTTGTTCAACTGTTTTGCAAGTTCAGACTTATCACCAACAAACTTGACCGGTCCTTTAACAATTCCGTCCATTAAATCGTTCCAAACAAGCTGAAAAGTACCTACCCAGACTCTGTTTGCCTGTTCAGTTTCTGATGACATCAAAGGAACAACATCCAAAATTTGCTTTGGCTTGCTGCCAAAGGCAAATACAGCAGATGCTGTCATTGTTAATGCCAATAATGTTACTAAAAGTTTTTTCATTAATTTTTCTCCTCTATATTTAAAAACTTCAAAAAACTATGCAAGAAACCTTTTGCATTTTTTTCGTGCGGAAGACTTGCGCCTTTATAATATTTTTCATAATTTTGAATTATATTATCCGGCAAATCCTCGCCTCTTTCAAGTATATATGAAATAAATTCAAGATAATCATTCTGCTCTTCTTTGTAAAGAGAATCACGATTACGCAAATCCTCATCAGCTTCAAAATGAACCAGAGCATGATAGGCAGCAATTATGCTTGAATCTTCGCTATCTTTAGGAAAAGCTAAAATTGCCTCCCTCACACAGATATAACCCATTAAAACTTTCCGAATTAATTCTGCGACCTGCGCCCTATCCGCTTTAGAAATATTTTCTTTCATATACTATACTAAAAGATTGTCGCACTCTTTTTCTACAAAACGCAAAAGTTTTACATAATCTCCGTCAAAAAACTGATTTACAACGGTCTTAACTGCATCCATCGACATTTCTTTTTTATTCATTGCAGCTTTATAAAAGAATTTTTTACCAACCTTATAACGCACCAAAATACTTTTAACAGTTAATCTGTCCATAACTGTTTTAATAGTGGTATACGCTCTTTCAACACCATTTCTGGAAAGTTCATCAACTACATCCTGAATAGATATATCTCTATCTTCATTTTCGCTTGTTAAGTTCCAAAAAGTGTTCAAAATATCAATTTCGAGCCTGCCACAAACCATAAATTCCTCTACTTTCTTTAACTACTTACTTATTTACTAACATTGTAACATAAAATCTATATATACAGAACGTTTAATAACAGAAAATTTACAATTAATCCATCATATCTAATATATCATCTTCTCTTTTAAAATTAGTCATTTTGCGTCTTAATTTTGCATTTTTCTTTTTGGTTTTTACGGATACACCGCGATAAGCGTTATCTAAAGAAATTTTACACAAAGCTTTTCCGCTTCTTCTATCAAAAAATGCCAGCCAGAATTTTCTATCAATATTATCTACAGAAAAAGAAATCTGTCCTGCAACTTTATCCCCAGGCTTAATTTGTTTAAACATAATCTTTGTATCGCCAAAGATAGATGGTCTAAAAGACGAATTATAATCATTAATCAAGGCCATATCTAAACCTGACAAAGTTTTATCGGAAAGATTTGAAATCATAACTGTTAAGGTAAGAGTATTAAGCTCTCCAAACGGATCTTTTTCGTGTTTAATATCACTGATATGAATATCAAGTCCAGGATAAAACAATTCATGCTGCATTAATGCAGTGTCTTTATACACCGGAAGCGGTACGCTTGTATTAATTTTCACACGAATTTCATCACCAGGAGCGATTAAAACATCATGTCCTTTTCGAATTAAAGCCATACCAAGCCCAATAGCGCCGCCTACAGCAGCGCCGCCTGCAAGTGTATAACCTTGAGAGGCAATTGCAGCTTCAATACCAAGCCAGTTTAAAGCCATTAAACCGCCAATTGCACCGCCTGCAAGTGTATAACCGACATCTTGAACAGCAATTTTTCCAGCTTCTGCGACAGGATGCATTTTTGTAGACATTTTCCCTTCTATCGGAATTTCACGCCCGTCAGGGGTTATAAGATAATCAAAATCCATTTCAATCCAACCAGAACGTCCTAATCTTTTTGGATCCTGAGTTTGAATAATTTTACCATGGGCAATTGTGCCTTTAGGAATTATTACGCCTTTATCTCCTGCGACTTCTGTTGTAACTTCTGCAAAAAACTCATCGCCTTCCATATTAATAGTTGAATCCAATACCTGAGAAACTGTCATATTTATAACATCTTTTTTCTCTAGATGTTCAACTTCTCCAGTAAAAAGCTCTTTTTGTAATTTATCCTGATAATATGTATCACTTTTTTCAGCATGACCTTCAAGCACATCTGCATATGCTATTGATGTGTTGAATAAAAAAGATATTAAAGTTAACATTGCAATAAACTTTTTCATAACAAAATTATACAACAGGATTTTCTTATTACCAAAAATTTTTAATTTTTTATAAGAAATAGATTAGAATGTTTTATTTTAAAAATCATTGGGAATAATTTATATACACGTATATTGTATATTGGAGGATATTTATGCGTTGGTACGATATGGAACCTACTGTTTGCATGGGAATAAGTTTTATAGAGCTTTCGCCTTCAAACAGACAGATAGAATGTGCTGAACATATTATTAAAAGAGCTCAGGAATTAGAGCCGGACTTAGATTTTATAAGAAAAGTTACTGCAATAAATATTAAACGAAGATACTACAAACGCTGGTATGACAAGAATGAAACAGTTTCACTGGCTTTTAGATATTTAAAAGAATTACCGCTTGAAGCACAGATTACAATCTGCAAAGAAATTTTTTCAATGCTGAAAAACGAAAATGTTCCTGCTTAGCATTAAGAAAAAACAAATTGACATTTTATTAAAAAATGTATATTATTATACCTATGAACAAACGTTGGTATGACTTAGATCCTGTTGTCAGCAAGGCTGTAGCAGAACTTGAAAAAGCTGAAGAATATATTCAAATCAGATGTGCTGATTTTATTATTGATAAATTAAAAGATATTGAATTTGACATTGAACTGTCTCTTGATGATCAATATAATTACATCATGCGCAGATGGTATGACAAAAATATAAAAGTTTCGCATGCTATGGAATACCTAAGAAATGCGCCGATTGATATAAGACATCAGCTTGCAATTGAAATTATTGACTTTATTAAGGAATACATAGACTACGAAAAAAAGTTTAAATAAGAATATTAATTGCTTTTTAAATTATTTTGTATCAATTTTCTTAACATTAATGACATGTGGACAAAAATATTGTTTAATAAACATGTGTAATTAAGATAAGAAAATTTTATGAGCGATGAAATAAATCAAAAAGTTATCAATATTTTTTCCAAGCATAACAAGGAACTTCCTACTCCTGAAAAGGTTAAATTTTATGCAGGATTCAATTACGTACGTATTGACAAAGACACAAACGGAAACAAATTTAATGCGGAACACCTTTTAAAATATGCGGAAGGCTGTCATTATATAGTAAGAGTAATGCGCAATTACAAAGGTGAAACCGTACTATATAACTATGACGTTTCAAATAAAGACCTGTTTAAATTCATCCGCTCGTTTGAAGAAAATACGCTTGACGGGACAATTATCGAAATAGATAAGTATTTCCCTGAAGATTTAGCATAAAGAGAGATTAAAATGAATTGTTTTTTTAGAGATTATCACGAAGCCTTATTTAAATGTAACAAACCTTATCAGTATGTCGGCGGAGAATTTCTTTCATACAACAAAGATTTTGAAATGTCTAAAGTCAGATTTGCATTTGCATTCCCTGATAAGTACGAAATAGGCATAAGTAACTTAGGTTTACGTGTTTTATATGACCTTGTTAACAAGCAGCCTGAATACATGGCAGATAGAGTTTATGCGCCGGAAAAAGATTTCCAGCCAAAACCTCTCTATGCACTTGAAAGCAAAAGACAAATAAAAGACTTCGATGCAGTAGGATTTTCTCTCCAATATGAAATGGCTTATCCGACAGTTTTGAAAATGCTTGAAATGTCAGGTATTCCATATAAAAATTCTGAAAGAAGCGACAAAGATCCGATTATTATTGCCGGCGGTCCTTGCGCATTTAACCCTTTGCCTGTTGCTGATTTTATTGATGTATTTATGATAGGCGACGGTGAAGATAGCATAATTGAAGTTTGTGATATTCTTGCAAAAACAAAACACTTACCGCGCCAGGAGCGGATTAAAGCTCTTGTGGATGGTGAAAATTCAGGACGCTGGTCAGCTAGTGTCGGAGGAATAGTTACAAAGCGCATTGCACAATTGACATACGATACAGCACTAAAATCATATCCAATACCTTTTTCAACATCTGTACAAGATAGAGCAATTGTTGAAATTAGACGTGGTTGCGGCAGGATGTGCCGTTTCTGCCAGCCAGGACATGTCACTTTACCAATAAGAGAAAGACCTGCTGAAGATATCATTAAAATCGCAAAAGAATTAGTAAAAAATACAGGATACGATGAATATTCACTACTTTCATTATCATCAAACGATTACAAAAATATTAATGAAGTAATAAAAGAACTTGCCGTTGATTTTAACGAAAAGAAAATTTCTGTATCACTACCAAGCCAACGTATTGATGGTTTTAACCTTGAACTTGCAAACCTTGTTCAAAGCGTTCGAAAATCTACAATGACACTTGCTCCGGAAGCGGGAAGCCAGAGACTTAGAGATGTTATAAAGAAAAATATAACAGAAAAACAAATTCTTGATGCTGTTTTAACATTATACGAAAACGGCTGGTCAAAGGTTAAATTCTACTTTATATGCGGACTTCCAACAGAAACGCTTGAAGATATGGATGAAATGGCTGGACTTCTTGAAAAAATCAAGTATCAATGTAAACAAATAAAAAAAGAAAAAGGTTTAAATCACGGACTTGATATAACCTGCACACTTTCAATTTTTGTACCTAAACCGTTTACACCATTCCAGTGGTGCGGTCAAATGAATCTTGAAAAAGTCCGAGAACACATACACTATCTTAAAGAAAAAACAGCACACATAAAAGGCCTAAAAATTAATTACCATGAAGATACTGTTTCGCAGATTGAAACAGTCTTAACACGCGGCGGTAAAGATTTATGCAAGTACATAGAAGCATTATACAAAAAAGGCTGTTATTTAGACGCGTGGGGAGAGTACTTTAATAAAGATATATGGTACCAGACAGCAGAAGAATTAAACATTAACCTTGGCGAACTTGCTCAAAAAAAATATTCCACAGAAGAAGAACTTCCATGGGATTTTATTGACATAGGAGTTGACAAAGAATGGTTTAAGGAAGAATACACCAAAGCACTTAATACTACTTCAAACTCAAATACTCATTTCACACCAACCTGCGAAAATGGTTGTGTAAACTGCGGTGTATGTAAAAATCTTAAAACACATAAAATTCTTGCAAAACCATATAAAGCAAGCACCAAAGCTCAAGAGTTAAAAATAGAAATTAAAGATCCAAAAACTTGTCAGGGCTACGACAAAGAAATTTACAAATACAGAATAAAATTGACAAAAACAGGAATCTTAAAATATTTTTCCCACCTTGATTGGCAAAATACATTCTTGAAAGCACTTTCAAGAACGGATTTGAATGTTGTATTTTCACTTGGTTACAACCCGACAATGAAAGTTTCTATGGGAATAGCACTGCCGCTTTTTGCAGAAAGCGAATGTGAACTTGTTGATATTGAGCTTTTTGATGACATTTCAGAAACAGAACTCAAACTAAAGTTGGAAAAAGTTCTGCCAGAGCAATCGAAAATAATAAGTATTGTAAAAATTGACAAAGGCGCAAAAGCAATTGATATAACAGCCTGCTGGGCAGAGTATAAAATAGATATTTTTAACAAAGACCTTTACGATTTTGAAAGTTTAAGATATAATACAGACAAAGTTTTATCTTCCAAAGAAATTTTTATTGAGAAGAAAAACAAAAAAGGTTTAATTAAAAAAACAGACATCAAACCATCAATAAAGTCTTATAGATTTGAAGATGAAAGTCTGTTCATAATCTTAAAAACAGGTCAAAATAATGATATACCTGCATTACGTGCGGATGTTCTTATGAATATTATAGCGCCTGATGTAATATTTAATATCAAACGAACCCGTTTTTTAGATAGTGAATTAAATGAGTTATAAGTTTAATTAAAAGGATTTTTTATGGCAAATGACAAAAACAGAAACGGAAATGTTCAGACTTTAGAACAAAAAATTATTATCGCTGAACGTGATAATATTGCTGCAGTTACAGAAAACGGTAAAGTTACAGACTTTTTTATCCACAGAGGAGAAGTTTTATTAGGAGATGTTTATCTTGCAACCGTAGATAATATTCTGCCAAGTATTGATGCAGCATTTGTAAATGTCGGTACTGATAAAATGGGATTTTTGCACGCACAGGATGTTATGGGAAAAGGTGCTTTAAAAGACAAACTTTCTCCAAAACAGAAATTAATTGTACAGGTTGTAAAAGAACCTACAGGACATAAAGGTCCTAGAGTTACTACAGAAATAAGCCTTCCCGGAAGATTTCTTGTATTAATGCCAAATGAACCGGGAATCAGCATTAGTAAAAAAATTGAAAACTCTAAAGAAAGAGCTAGATTAAAAGCTATCGTAAGCTTAATAAAACCAGTCGGAGTCGGTGTAATTATCCGTACAGAAGCAGAAGGACAGTCAGAAGCTGATATTCAAGAAGATTTAGAAATTCTTCTTGAAAAATGGAATAATATTATTACATCCGCAGAAACTCTAACACCTCCAAACCTTATTTACAGAGATCAAGACTTGCTTTATAGAGTTATAAGAGAAGCCTGCACAGAAAACACTAAGGAAATTATCGTAGATACAGCCTTTGCTCTAAGCCGCGTACAAAATCTTTTGCAAAACTGGCATATGAATAAAAATGTACAGGTTACTCTATACAAAGGCACAGAACCACTTCTTGTTGCAACTGATATTCACAAAGAAATTAAAGCTGCACTTAATGTAAAAGTTAATATGCCATCTGGCGGCTATTTATTTATCCAAACAACAGAAGCATTAACAGTAATTGATGTAAACAGCGGCAAATTTACAAGTTCATCTACTCAGGATGAAACAATTTTGAAAACTAATATTGAAGCAGTTCATGAAATTGCACGCCAATTACGCCTTCGCAACATTGGCGGTATGATTATCATAGACTTTATTGATATGCTTTCACGCGCTGATAAACTTGCAATTATGGAAGAACTTGAAATCGCCCTTGAACCGGATAAAGCAAAACCACAAGTTGGTCAGCTTTCTGACTTAGGACTGGTAGAATTGACACGCCACCGCCAAGGTCAATCTCTTGCAGAAATCTTTACAAAAAAATGTCCTCACTGTCAGGGTACAGGACATACCATAATAGATTTCAACTTTGCAACTCCAACTGCAGAAGGCGAATACCGTGCAAAAGCCGCTAAAATGAAATTACCAATAAACAATAACAACAATAAATTCAAGAAAAATAACAAAAATAATAACCAGCAACAGACTCAAGCTCAACAGGAAGTTCAAGAAGTTCAACAACAACCTCCTGTAGAAATAGAAGTTGAAAACCCATCAACAGTTGCGGCTCAGGAAACTGAAAAACGCGAAAATACAGGTAAAAAACGAAATAAACGTAACAGATTTGATAAAAATAAACAAAAAGATCAACCCGAAATAATTATTGAAGGCCAAATTGAAACAGCAGAAACAGTTCTAAAACCAAATGAAGAAATCAAACCGGTTATAGAAATAGAAGCCTCTGAATCTAAAGAAATTCCATCTTCTGAAATAAAAGAGGAGAAACCTGCTAACAATGAAACATCTTCAGAAGAATCTGTAAAACAAGAAACTACAACAGAACAAACTGAGGAAAAACCTAAAAAAACACGCAGACCAAACAGAGGCACTTCAAAAACAAGAAAGCCACGCTCAAGTAAAAAAACAAAAGAAACAAGTGAGGAAAAAGTTGAAGAATAATTCGCTAAAAATAATTTCTATTATAGGAATATTAGCAATATTATATCTTTTAGCAGTAAATATTGGGTATTGTGCCGCAGATACAGCGGCACAAACAGCCCAAACTGCAGCATCAACAGCGGCTGCCACAACAGCCGTACCGGCTGATACAATACCAAAAGCAGCTCATGCCGGTATTTTAATTAAATTTGTCTGGGCTATGGGCGGAGTTATATTATCTTCACTTGTAATTTTGGGCGGATTAACACTTTATAAAAAAATATTTTCCGTCAAACAAAATTATAACCAGATAACCGAAAATATTTTAAAAACTCCAAAGACTATTGATGATGCTATAATATTTTTTATAAAGAAAAATAAATTAAATTAGGGTTAAGATATGAAGAAAAACGCTTTTGGTGTAATAAGTTTGCTAATCGGTCTTGTTATTGTATCAGTATTATTCATTGTTATGATGAATGCCATGAAGGGTATCGGCGGCAAAGGATTTGGAGAGTCTTCTGTTAACACAAAGAATATTGAACAGGAAATAGATTCACAGATTAATGAAATTCAAAACATGCGCCAGCAATCCATAGATTTCAATAACCAGATACAACAGCAGAATAATTACTAATAAATATAAAATTACAAATTATTATTTGCTTTTTTTGTATTGATTAAATAATTTTTCTGTTTCTCCAAATAGTTGTTTTGTTTGTTCTTGCGATAGCTTTTCAACTAATTTGCTTGAAAACTGCCCGTCATTTATATTCCCATTTGCGTGAATAATGTAATCAAACCACAGTTTATGAACACGCTTTTCATTATCGTTTACGATTAAAGAAGAAATTTTACCCGATTTTTTATCTACTTTAAACGAATACAAATTATTTTCTTTAAGAAAATAATTATTTGCATATTTTGGATTTTGTTTAAAAACATGATACAAATCAACATTTGGCAAATCTAAGTCAGCTTTTTTAACACTTAATGTTTTATCATTTTTCAATACATTAATTAATGCATTAACCGTTTTTTCAGAAGCCGAAAGCTGCTGAATATTATCAACTTTAACAGCATTGCCAGGTAAATAAATTTTATCATTAATTTTCAAATTATTCATTTTTTCAATAGTATTTAATTTATTAAGCTTTGCAATTAAAAGCATATAATTACTTATTTCTTGATTAGAGGCATCTTTTTTATTAAGTTCTTTTTTTGCTAAATTCCACAAATTGTCACCATTTTTCAAAACATGAACTTTTTGAGCTTTAACTTCTGGCAATTTAGCCATAACAGCATTAATATAATCTTGTTCGGCAATCTTATCAACCATAAATCTTCCCTTTAAGTTAAAAATATTCCCCGTATCTATATAAACGAAATTAAAGCGGAAAAATTGCCTAAATTATTACAAAATTTTCACATTTTTCTTTTAAAATCTGATTTTCATAAATCGCATCAATTAGTTCTTTTAGTGCTCTATTGTATGGAGTTGGAATATTATGTTTTAAGCCGTAAGCAATAACCGTTCCTGCAAACATATTAACTTCTGTTTTACGCCCTGCTTCAACGTCCTGAAGCATTGAAGTTTTTCCTTCTGGAATCATTGTATGGAGTTTTTCTATAGTTTCATCTACCAATAGTTCGGAATTTCTTACCCCTTCTGCTTTAGCAACAGCTTGAACTTCTTTCATTACATTCACTGCAAATTCCATACATTTTTTATTTGCAAGCATTTGTCCAAAAGTTAAACCTAATATAGCAGTAGTCTGATTTGCACTTACATTAAGCATAAATTTTAGCCACATAGAATGCATTATATCTTCTGGGATTTTATAATCAATACCTGCACGTTCAAAGTATTCCTTAACCCTTTGAACATTTTCATAGTCATCTGAGTTTTCTGAACCGTAAACAATTGTATTCACATCATCATGAATTATATTTCGTCCGCTTCTTATTGCACTGTGTCCGATAAAATATGAATACAAAACTTTATCTCTGCCGTATCTTTCTGCAATAATCTTCTCGCTTGTAACCCCATTCAGCAAAGCAAGAATTACAGTGTCATCATAAACAAAATTTTCTATATTATTCAACGCCTCTTCAAGCCCGTCGAATTTTGTTGCAATTATAATCAAATCCGCTTTAAAATCATTTTGAGTTGGAAGTATATAGTTAAAATCAAGAACTCTTCCATTAAAAACAGTAGGATTTTCTCTATATCGTTTTAAACGATTTTCGTCAACAAGAACCCTCAAACTTTCAGGGCTAAAGCGTTGTATTTTGTCTGCATAAATACTGCCGACAGCGCCTATTCCGCATATTAATACATTATTTATCTCTCTCATAACTTTTATTCTAGCACGCAATTTTGATTTTAAAACAGTTCTTTATAAATAATTAATCAAATTTTGTTAAAAATTGTACACATGAGTAATAAAGCGGGCAATTTCACAAGAAAAAAATACTTTATAAATACATAAGTAGTGTAGTAAAAAATCAGTGTGAATTTGTAGATGGGAATAGAAATATTCAGACCGCTTGGTGTGGGCGGAGTTACTTCGAATATAAATATTAATCCGAACAGATATCAGACAAGTTTCGGGAATTATTTATCTGCAGATACTTTCGAGCAAACTTCTCCGGATAAATACACATCTGAAATCGCACTTAAAAAGATGATTTTAGCAAACCCGAAAATAAAAAATATTTTAAACAGGCACAATATCCCGCTAAATTTAAATATGGATGATCTAAAAAATCTTCTGGCAAATCACGCTGCTGATACAAAAAATATTGCGCTTGGAATTAGCGAAAACTTACCATTTTCACTTGGCGCTCAGGTTAACAAAAAATCATTGAGCGACGCTGCTTATCTTCACGATTTAGGAAAAGCCCTTATCCCTAAAGAAATTTTAAATAAAAATGGAAAACTTGATTCAAAAGAGACAGAAATAATGCACAAGCACTCAGAATTGGGCTACGAATTACTAAAAACAACAGATATAGATACAAGAACATTACATCTGATACGCAACCACCACCAGAATGCAAAGAAAACAGGCTACCCATGGGTTAGTAAAGATTTTTTTGCTGATATAAATTTACAAATACTTTCAACAGCAGACAAATTCTCAGCCCTTACAGAAAAACGCCCGTACAAAGAACCGATGAGCAGCCAGCAAGCACTCACAATAATCTATCAGGACGTTAAAGACGGCAAACTAAATCCGCTCATCTTTAAAGCTCTTGTAAATTTTGTACAAAATTCAGAAACTAAAATTTCGCAAAAAACATTTTAATATTTTTGTTATATAATTATAATTAATGAATTTAGATAGTGCGATAGATACATTTTTATCACCGATAGCCGATAGAATTTCAGGGATAATCTTCAGCTCCGTAACAATTCATGGAGTAAAAGTAGAATTTTTGGTTGCCCTGCTTATGTTTGCTGCCATTTATTTTACAATAAGAACTCGTTTTATCGGGATTTGGGGATTTAAGCATGCAGTAAAATTAATTACAAAAAATTACGAACATAAAGACATTATAAAAAAGAAAAAAAGAGGGGAAGTATCATCATTTCAGGCATTAACGGCAACAATTTCGGCATCTGCCGGAATAGGTAACGTTGCAGGTTCTGCGGCTGCTGTTTCAATAGGCGGGCCTGGAGTAATTTTCTGGATGATTATTGCTGGATTTTTCTCTATGGCTTTGAAATTTGCAGAAGTACTTCTCGGATTAAAATTTAGAAAAGTAAATCCTGACGGTACAATTGCAGGAGGCCCTATGTATTATATTGAGGCAACTCTTGTAAAAAATAAATACATCGGGAAATTTGCGCCATATTTATCAAAAATTTATGCAGTATGCTGTATTTTTGCGATGATTGGCGGCTGGAATTTGTTTCAGATAAACGCAATGACAACTCAGATAACAGAAGTTACAGGCGGGAATGAAAGTTTCTTTGCAAACCAAAGCTGGCTTTTGGGGCTTATTGTTGCAGTAATTACATACTTTACAATCATCGGAGGAATTAAAGCAATAGGGAAATTCACATCAAAAGTTACGCCTGTAATGTGCAGTTTATATGTATTAACAGCATTTGTTGTATGTTTATTGAATATTCACCATGTGCCGCATACTATTGCAATTATTATAAAAGAGGCATTTTCTCCCAAAGCAATGACAGGAGGGATGTTTGCCTGCATGTTGTGGGGATTTAGACGTGCAATGTTTGCAAATGAGGCCGGACTTGGAACTGCCCCCATTGCATTTTCTGCCGTTAAAACAAATAATCCAGTATCGCAGGCATTTATTGCCATGCTCCAGCCATTTGTAGATACAGTAATTGTAGGATCTGCAACAGCTTTTGTAATAGTAGTTTCCGGCGCTTACCTGAATTACACTGGAATTGCAGGTATTGAATTAACCTCAAAGGCTTTTGGGACAGTTTGTCCGTTTTTCCCGCTTTTGTTAACTTTTATGGCAAGCTGCTTTGTTCTTTCAACAATGCTTTGCGGCTCATATTACGGGATTAAGGCTTGGAATTATTTATTTGGCGATACAAAATTGACAACCAGGACTTTTCAGGTTATATATTGTATATTCATAATTATTGGTTCTGCCATGAACTTTAAAAGTATAATTAATCTATCTGATGCATTTACTTTATTCTTGGCTGTGCCAAACTTAAT
>CALURL010000015.1 GCA_944323155.1 Candidatus Gastranaerophilales bacterium | reverse complement strand
GTCTTAATTACCCTCGGTATAATAGGTGTTGTTGCTGCAATGACCTTACCTTCTGTAATTTTAAATTATCAGAAAAAAGTCACGGTGAACAGGTTAAAACAAGCTTATTCTACAATTTCTCAGGCACTTGTTATGGCTCAGAAAGATCACGGTGATATATCCGGCTGGGATATTGCATCTGGGCTAACTTCTCTGGATCAAGTTGATGTTTCTTTGAATAATTTTGCTCATAAATATTTAATTCCTTATATAAAATCGGTCGAAGAATGCCCTGCAGGATCATCAAGTCAGGAAAGAGAAAAATGCGATTATATATTTTATTGGCGTAATGGAGTTCAACGTAATGGTTCTAATGCACATAGTTATAGTTTTATAATTAACAATGGTATAGTTATAACACTTTCATTGGATGGATGGTCTGATGATGCTGGACAAACTGTATATGGAACAACTATTTTTATGAGAATAGATTTAAACGGCAAGCAAAAACCAAATCTGTATGGTAGAGATATATTCCATATAATATTAAACCCTTCAACAACAAATATTAATATGTATGGAATAGGGCAAACAAGAGAGGATTTGCTGGATGGTAATAGAGGGTGTAAAGAAAAAATTGGTAATAACCAATCAGGCGAGTGGTGTGGTGCTCTTATACAGTATGACGGCTGGCAGATAAAAGACGATTATCCTTGGTAATAATATTATAGAATTTGATAAAATAAAAAACCGGCTTTTGACCGGTTTTTTGTTTGTGTAGTATGTGTGAAAATTATCTTTTTGAGAATTGGAAACGTTTTCTTGCACGTTTGCGTCCGTATTTTTTACGTTCTTTAACGCGTGGGTCACGTGTTAAAAGTCCTTCCAAACGTAAAACGTTTTTGTATTCTTCATTAGCTTTCACCAATGCTCTTGAAATGCCGTGTCTAATAGCGCCGCATTGTGATACAACGCCGCCGCCTATAGCTTTCACTCTTACGTCGTATTTTTCCTGATTGTCAGTTAATACTAAAGGTCTGTATACTAACATTTCAATTGCAGGTCTGTTTCCGATATAATCTTTTAATTTTTTACCGTTAACAAATATTCTGCCTTTACCTTTTACAAGTTTAACAACCGCAATAGAGGTTTTTCTTCTGCCTGTAGCCATAATTTCTTTATCAGCCATTAGTTGTTACCTCCTTCTTTTTCAAGTACGATAGGTTGTTGCGCTGCATGTGGATGTTCACTGCCATTGTATACTTTTAGCTTTGTGAATTGTTGTGCGCCTAGAGTATTATGCGGCAACATTCCTTTTACAGCTTTTTCGATTAACAATCTTGCATCTTTTTCACGTAATTCTTTTACGCTTGCTGATTTCAATCCACCTGGATAACCTGTGTGGTGGTAATAAATTTTATCAGTTTCTTTTTTACCTGTTACACGAACTTTTTCTGCGTTAATTACGATTACAAAATCGCCTGTATCAACGTTTGGAGTGTATTCAGGTTTGTTTTTGCCTCTTAAAATATTAGCGATTCTGGCTGCCAATCTGCCGAGAACTTCGTCTTCAGCATCAATCAGATACCATTTTCTTTCAACTTCAAGAGGTTTTGCTGAATAAGTTTTCATGCTTTGTCTCCATCTATTATTATTTTAATATTCTACTTTCATTAGCGTCAGACCGTAAGGACTGACTGTTTGACCTGCTTTTGTTCTGTCACAGGCTTCTAAAACCTGTTTCATATGTTCTGCAGGGCGGTTATGACCTTCTATGTCGAGAAGAGTGCCGACAATTGTTCTTACCATATTATATAAAAATCTATTTCCTACAATATCAATAATCACGTTGTCATTTTCTCTATGACACTCGGCCTTTTCTATAAAACAAATCTTGCTTGGGTTTAGCGTTCCGGAATTTTTAAAACTTGAAAAATCATGTTCTCCTAATAAATAATTAAGCGATTTTTGCATTCTTTCAAGATTAATATCAAACTTTATTCTCATCAAATCACCGTCAAAAGCGTCTTTACATTTTCTGTTAACAAAAACATATCTGTAATATCTGCGTTTCGCTGATTTTTGAGCGTGGAAGCTTGAATTTACTTCTTTTATAGAAGCGACAGAGATTTCATCAGGTAATATTTCATTCAGAGAGTAGATAAATTTTGAAGCAACAATACATTTATCTGTATCAAAATGAACTATTTGACCTTTAGAGTTCACACCTCTGTCAGTTCTTCCGGAAAAGATTGTTTTAATAGGTCTTATATTTGATTGGACTTTTCGTCCGTATATCAAAGTACAAAGAGCTTTTTCAAGTTCACCCTGTATTGTTGGAGTTTCAATTTCTTTACCGTTTTCAAATTGAATTTGACTTCCGGCAAAATTTTTACCAATATAGTGAACCTGAATGGCATAACGCATTGGCTTATACCAATTGGATTAAAGCCATTTCAGAAGCGTCGCCGCGTCTTGGCGGTAATCTAAATATTCTTGTGTATCCGCCTTGACGGTCAGAATATTTTTTACCGATTACTACAAACAATTTTCTTAAAACTGTTTCTGCTGCTAATTTTTTATCAGCTTGCGGAGCTTCAAAAATTTCGCCTGTAGCTAAATCCATAAATTTACCTGTTTCTTTGTCATAGATAAATTTAGCTGCCTGACGACGTGCGTGTAAGTCGCCTCTTTTTGCAAGGGTGATAATTTCTTCAGCATATGGTCTCAATGCTTTTGCACGAGCCATAGTTGTTTTGATTTCACCATGTACAAAAAGTTCAGTAGCCAAAGCGCGCAACAAAGCTACTCTTTGATCTTGCGCTTTACCTAATGTATGTTTTTTAGTTTGGTGTCTCATTTTTTTATCCTTTATTTTTTATTATTACTTTTTTATCCTATTTCTTCTTCCACTTCAGGATTTGGAGCCAAGTCTAAGCCAAAGTGGTGAAGTCTTTCGATTACTTCATCTGATGATTTTTTACCGAAATTTTTAATATTTAATAAATCATGTTCTGATTTTTTCAATAATTCTGCCATAGAATTGATGCTTGCGCGTTTTAAGCAGTTGTATGCTCTTACTGACAATTCCAATTCTTCAATAGTCATTGAAGGAACATTTGAATCATCTTCTTTTTCTTCTTCCACATTCAATGCTGGAGCAACTACCGGCTGGCCAGTGATTGCTGCAATTTGCATGAAGTGTTCGATTAAGAGGTTAGAAGCCTGGCTTAAAGCTGTTGTTACATCAATAGAACCGTTTGACCAGATTTCTAAAGTTAATTTATCGAAGTCAATTGAATCACCTACACGAGCGCTTTCTACATTGTAGCTAACACGTTTGATAGGCATAAATGTAGCATCAATTGGCAATACATCGATAGAAACGCCTTTAGAATCTCTTGGAACATCGTTAGCCACATATCCTTTACCTGTTTCAACGATGATATCAGCGTGGAAACTACCGCCATCTGCTACTGTACAAATTAACCAATCAGGGTTAACTACTTTTACGCCGGCTGGAAGTTGGATGTCGCTTGCTAGAACAGCACCCGGACGATCTACATCTATTCTTAAATGTTGAGCTTCCTTGGAATCTGTTTTTACAACAAGGCCTTTAAGGTTCAACATTACATCGATAACGTCTTCCAACACACCAGGAATTGCTGTGTATTCGTGTGTTATACCTTCTATTCTTGCTGAAGTTACTGCTGTACCTTCCAAACTTGAGAGAAGTACACGTCTTAAGGAATTACCGATTGTTGTTCCGAATCCTTTAGCTAAAGGTTCGATTACGAATTTCCCGTATTGTGAACCGTCTGAACTTGTTGTTGTATTAACACATTTAATTTTTAATTCCATGTTTTTTAATCTCCTAGTTTTTGCTAACTATTTGTTTTTATGACAAATTTTATATTTGCCATGCTCGTTTGCGCTATGGTAATTATAATTACCATTAAATCGCGCCACTATTTAGAATAGTATTCGATTACGAGTTGTTCTTTCATTTCTGGATCTAATTCTTCTCTTTCTGGAATTCTATCGAAAGTGATTTTTAATGCAGCTTTGTCGATTGTCATCCAAGCTGGTGCACAAGCCATATCAATCATTTCAAGTACATTATTTAAATATGTTGCACTTTTTGATTTTACTGTAATAACATCACCGGCTTTTACGAGGTAAGATGGAATATCTACTTTTTTACCGTTTACAAGAACATGACCGTGATTTACGATTTGTCTTGTTTGTTTACGGGTAATTCCAAAACCTGCTCTGAACAGGATGTTATCTAATCTAGATTCAAGAAGTTGTAAAAGGATTGTACCTGTTACGCCTTTTCTTCTAGCTGCTTCTTTATAATATTTTGCAAATTGCTTTTCGCTTACAAGGTAAGTGAATCTGATTTTTTGTTTTTCTGCTAAGTGAATTGCATATTCAGAAAGTTTTTTTCTTGCAGCGCCGTGTTGGCCTGAAGCTGTTTGTCTCATTGAAGATGTCAATTTTCTGTTTGACAAATCTTGAACTTTTTTGTTTCTGAATAATTTATTTTTTGGTCCTGTATATCTAGCCATTGTTTTATTTTCTCCTTTTATTTTGCAGGGCATCTATGGTTTACTTTTTGGCTTATAAAGCAAGCCCCTGCTGCTATTACATCTGGTTGAAACGTTTAATTTTTATTATTAGCTGTTCAACCGTTAACAACAAATCAATAAGTTGATTTGTTATACACGTCTTTTCTTAGGTGGACGGCATCCGTTGTGAGGAATTGGAGTTACGTCTTTGATTAGGGTAATTTCCAAACCTGCAGCTTGGATAGCTCTGATAGCTGTTTCTCTGCCAGAACCTGGTCCTTTGATATGAACTTCAACTTTTTTCATACCTTGATCGATTGATTTTTTAGCTACAAGTTCTGCTGCTGATTGAGCTGCAAATGGTGTACCTTTTCTAGCTCCTTTGAAGCCTGTTGCACCGGCTGTTGCCCAAGCAATAGCATTACCTTGTGTATCTGTAGAAGTTACGATTGTATTGTTAAATGTTGATTGAATGTGTACAACACCTTGCAATACGTTCTTTTTTTCTTTTTTCTTTGTTTTTACTGGTCTTGCCATTTTTACTTTCCTTTATGTTTTGTTATTTTATTATTTTTCTTTTAGTTTTGGATTAGTAGTTTTTTGTTAAAACGTGCCTGATTTACTTGTTGTGGTCTAAAATTTATAAACTAACCGGCACATTCGCTAAATCCACTATACTGTTTTCTTTTTAGTGATTGCCAAACCTTTTTTACCACGTCTTGTTCTTGCGTTAGTTTTTGTTCTTTGACCGCGGCATGGAAGGTTTCTTTTATGTCTTAGTCCTCTGTAAGAACCGATTTCTTGAAGACGTTTGATATTCATAGTTACTTCACGTCTCAAGTCACCTTCGATGTGGTAGTTTGATAATTCGTTTCTAAGCAATTTAATATCTTCGTCGGTTAAGTCATCTGTTCTTAAATCCGGTGAAATTTTAGTTGCTTCTAATATTTTTTTTGCTCTAGTTGGTCCTATACCATAGATATAAGTTAGAGCTACTTCCATTCTTTTGTTACGAGGTAAATCTACCCCTGATAGTCTTGCCATTTTAATTTTCTCCTTTTCTTGGCTTTTGGTGCGGTTTCGGAAACTTATAGCTTATATTTGTTGTTTCCTATTTTCGCTCTGCTTGTTGTTAGATTTTTTTGTGTATGAGGCTTAAATACTTCCTCACCATTGACTGATTAAGTCCGTCAATTCAACTGTTGTTTGATTCTGCTAATTTATTGCTTTACGCTGCAGGTATTCGCTTTATTTATAAAATTTTCGCTCATTCCGTTTAGCGTTTTTCGAGTTCGTTCAGTTAAGTTCGCGCACTCTAACAAAAATTAACCTTGTCTTTGTTTGTGTTTAGGGTTTTCGCAGATTACTGCTATTCTTCCTTTTCTTTTAATAACCTTGCATTTATCACACATAGGTTTTACTGATGATCTTACTTTCATTTTGTTTTCCTTTATATATATTATTTTGTACGTGAGATTTTATTTTAGGCGGAATGTAATTCTTCCGCGGCTTAAATCATATGGAGTCATTTCTACTTTCACTCTGTCGCCGGGTAAAATTCTTATGAAATTTTTTCTAATTTTTCCTGAAATATGAGCAAGAATTTCGTGGTCATTTTCCAGTTTTACCCTGAACATTGCGTTAGGCATTGATTCTATGATTGTGCCTTCTATTTCTATTACGTCTTTTGACATGTTTTCCTCTTATTCGGCTTTGCTTAAAGTGTACAATTTTACACTTTACTATAATCATACTTGCAAAATATTTGTTTGCAAGCCATGACAATGGTTAAAATAAGGCAAATTTATTTTAAAATATTGAGTGTTTTTCTAAAGACGGCACACAAACACCGTTTACTTGCTTATTAAAAATTGCCTGTTATTCAAACTTTTCAGCTTTTTGTAAATTTTTCTTAATATTTTTAATTATTTTAATTTTTAATAAAACAAACATATGCTACCATGGGTAATCGTCTTTGAATTCCCAGTTGTCATATTGTAAAAGTGCCCCGCAGTATTCTGGATCATTAGTGCAGCTTCTTAGAAGAGATTTACGGCTATTGCTTCCTGCCCCGAAAGGCTTTAGCGGGAAACCTTTATTATTGGTTGAAAGAGATAACAAAAATACAAAGATATCCTTCCCATACATATTTGGACTTTGTATTCCATTTGTATCTACAAGTATATGAAGCCAATTAGTTTTTTTGTCTGCAGGAGTTCCTCCACCATGGATATAAATATTCTGACCATTATTTAGCATATATATTGTGGCTTGTAAATCAGTAGTGTGACAAACATTAGAAGCCGGATTGCATATTTTGGTTGTACTTGTCGGACATTTTTTATCTTTACCACCTTCTTCACAGGTCGTAATTTTATTCATGTACTTAAATATATATTCATTACTCCACTCCAGCATACCTTCACTGTGGTAAGGCGCCCCATCCCAACCGGATGCGTCTCCGTGTTCCTGCTGTGATAGTACTATTGCCTGTGAAAGTTCAGAATATGCTTTTTTTTAATCTTACTGATCTTTCTTTATTTCTGTAATCCCCAATTAGTGTCGGAATTGTTAGTGCCGCAACTATTCCTATTATTCCCAGTGTTATAAGTACTTCTGCCAACGTAAATGCGGTTTAATGTTTCATAGTTCTCCTATTTATATGATGAATTACTTCACATTATATCATGTTTAAGTTATTGATATTAGGTTTAAAATTTTTGATAAGGTGTTTTAGTGTTTATATATGTGGAATATCTCATATATAAACATAATAACACATTTTATAAAATATTCAATCATTTACAATAAAATTAGAATGAAAAATATAAAGCTTTTAGAATTAGGAAATAAGATTAGGCTTGAGCGTATGAAAAGAGATTTGTCTCAAGAAAAGTTAGCTGAACTTGCAAATATTTCTGTCAGGACTGTCAGTGATATTGAAAGGGGAATTACTGATATTCGCTATACCAATCTTTTACAAATTTCTGAGGCATTTGGATTGAGTGTTTCTGAACTTTTGAATTTTAAATTATAATTTATTAAGTTTTTTTACAGATTCAATATTTTCTGAAATTCTAAGGGAATAATATACTTAATATATATAGAGAGTATAACTAAAGGAGTGACAGATATGGCTATCAGAGTAGACGGTATTGAATCTGAAGACGAATTAAGAAAAGCGCAGGCCGCCGCTCAGGCTCAGGGTACTTCTATAACAAATTATAATGAGTGGGCGAGTATTTTGCAGGAATTGCAAGAAGGCGGTATAGAATCAACAGGATCTTATGCAGGTGACAAGGCTAAACTTGAGGAGGTTCGGGCTGCTGTTGCAGATTATGTTGCCCAGTTGGAAGCAGAACAGAAAACTCAAGTTTTGAATACTCCGCAAAATAAAGAAACAGAAAAGGTTCAAGAAGCTACTGCTACTGATAAAGAGCAGGTTATTAAAGCAAATGTCGCAAATGCTACAAGTTCTGAAATTATGGCAAATTATATGAAGTATTACCATTTACTCTTGTAGTTTTACGATAAGACTATAAGGCTTTTGTAATTTTAATGCCGTCTTAGTAATTTCACCCTGTTAAGAGGCCAGAAAACTACAACTGCACGGCCTATAAACCTATCTTTATGCAGCAGCCCCCAGTATCTTCCGTCCTGTGAATTTCCTCTGTTGTCGCCAAGCATAAGGTAATAATTTTCTGGAATTTGAAAAGGTCCGCAATACATGTTTCTAGTACATGGACGGTAATCATAAGGGCTTTGAATATATGGCTCGTCAAAAGGCTTATCGTTAATATAAACAGTATATTTGCCTGACAATTCAGGTTTAATTTCAACTGTGTCCCCAGGCATTCCGACAACTCGCTTGATATATGCTATGTCTTTGCAGAAAAAACCTGTTAGACGGGAAAATAATTTCAAAGGAGTATTTTTCAAAGTTTCAAAAGGCGGATAGAAAACCATTATATCGCCGCGTTTCGGGGTTGTGAAAAATCGTGAATATCTTTCTACAACAATTCTGTCGCCTTCAATAAGTGTTGGACGCATTGAACCTGATGGAATCCAGCGGATTTCTCCAATAAAAAATCTTATTATGATTAGCATTACAATTACAAAAACTACTGTTTCTATTGTTTCCCTAAGCATAGGATTAATCTTGTTATATTGTTCTTTAATTTTTGTGATAAGTTCTTTAAGTTTATTCATATCTTAGTAATTCCAAAAGCTCCTCGAGTGCATGTTTATATTTATTATTTTCTGTTGATAAACTTTGTTTAGCTTTTTCAATATATTTATCTAATAAACAATAAGTTTTTTCAATACCACTTTGAATATTTTGTGTGTTTCCGGCAAATATTACAGGTGCAGTATAAATACCGTCTATTATATCTGTTTGCAATGTTTTTGCATTAATTAAGTCATCGCGGATTTGGAAAGCTGTTCCAAAATTTTTACCGAATTCTGATGCGTTGTGAAATAGTTCTTTTTTTGAAATTAAAATTGCGCTTTCTAGGGCTGATTGGAATAGTTTCGCGGTTTTTTGCTCTGTTTTTTTTAGATAATTTTCAAGCGTTGGAATTTCAAATTTGTTGAAGTATTGGAAAGTTTCGCCTTCGCACATTTGTGAAAGTGTCTGTGCAAATATATCAATAGTTTCCGGAGATTTTATTTCGCTTAGATAATATAAAGCTTTTGATAAAATATAATCCCCGCTTATGACTGCAAGTTTGTTGTCAAATTCAAAATTTAAAGTTTTTATGTTTCGTCTAGTTTTGCTTTCGTCAATTATGTCGTCATGAATAAGCGATGCATTATGCATAAGTTCTACAGCCGTTAGAAGTTTATAGTGGCGTTGAGTTACATTAATATTGCAGGATCTCAGATATAAAATTGTTACAAGAGGCCTAATTCTCTTTGATGGAGCTTGTAAAAATTCTATTAACTTTGATTTTAAAGGTTCTTCAATTTGTATAAGTGAAGTGATTTCTTTATTTATTGTTTCAATATCTTCTTTTACTATATTTAAAATCTCGGAGTATTTTGTTTGAAAATTCATAACATGATTTTATCATAGAAAACCAGACTTAGTCTATAGAAAAGTGCACAAAAAAAACGACGATACTTGCGTTCGTCGTTGGAAAATCAATAGGAAAAAGGGAAAGGAAAATTATTATAGTTTTGTTTGTTTATCCGAATGTTTTGAATGAAGATTCTGTGTTCTTTTCGATAACTTTTTGTACGGCATCCATTTCTGTTTGAATTGCATCTTGTTCTGTATCGAGTTGTTTCAATCTTAATTCAAGGTTTTTATCTTGTGCTTGTATAATTTCTATTTTTGCATTTATTTCATTGATAGCTTGATCATATTCATATTTTTCATATTCATATTGATTCATTGCATCATTGTATGCATCTTGATCAGTAACTGTGCTTGTTGTCAAAGAATAAGTCGGGCCGTAAACAATGTTGCCTTTATCATCAAGAACAGGATTACCATCGTCATCAAGTTCAGGAAGAGTTATATTGATAAAGCGGCCTGAACTGTCTTTTTCAACTTTACAGTTAGTAACAGCTTTAACTTCTTCAGTTTGTGTAGTGCTGCCAACGGTGTAACATTTGATATTAGATTTAGAATTTCCATTGTCATCGTAAACTGCACCGGTTACATCATCTTTCTTGTAGAAGTATGGAACTTGTTTACCTGTAGTAGTATCTTCAACATATCTTACCAGCCAATCACTATTTGTTGTTCCGTATTTTTCGTTTAATAGAGCAAGATATTGTTGTTCTTCTTTAATTAAACTGTCGATTTGTTCAGGTGTCATTGATTGAAGATATTCATATTCACCGATGTATTTTGTTCTGTTTCCGGTAGCATCGTGTTCAAAGTTATCTGCATTATCCGGAATAGCAACACCTAAGTCGCGTAATTTGTTTGCGCCAACATTATATGTACCGTCGCCATTTTCTGTAACAATACTTGTTGAGGCTGCGACTACTGAAAAATCATCAGTCCATTTTCTTAAATAACTTACAGTATATTCACCGTTTGGAGAGGCAATTAGACTTGTTATTGTGTTAGATAAAGCGCCGTCCTCAAATGTATAAACGGTTTTTGTATAATTGTCGACAGACGGAGGAGTTGGTACAGTCATACCGAGCAAATCGTTGTAATAATTTGCAGACTGGTTGGACAATGTGGTTCGCTGCTGGTTAACTTGTTGACCTTCGAACTCAACATTGGTTTTTCTGGCTGTCAGACCTAAAAATCTAGCTTGTGACGCTGCCATTCCCATTGCTGTCGATCATCCTTTCTTACTTTAGTAACTTACATGTTGTATATCGACACATGGACTTTAAAACTTTAAACATGTTTTAAATCATGTTACAATTTTGTAACATGTCTTGTGTTTATTCAATTTCTAAAACGGTCTGAAAGGTAAGCCAGTATTGCTCCTCCGATTTCTTCATTAGGATCAAAATTTGCAGGTGCAGGGTGCAGTGAATTTTGTATTAACATTTTGACAAGAGGCCCAAAGGCGTCAGGAACTTGCGTTTTTCTGTAAATTCCGGCCAAAAATGTTTGTATATTAGGAGAAGTTGTGTTGTTGAAGCGCGATAGCACCGGATACATTTTGTCTATGCCTTTTACTCCGTTATCAAGCATTCTATTCAGAGTATAAAGAGTTTCTACAATTTGTTGTTCATTATTTGAATGAACAAGTATATCTGCCAGATATGGCAAAGAATTCTCTCTTTGTTTTACAAAGCAATCAACCCGGTTCTGGTCAAAAATGCAATAATTCCTTTGAGGAGTCGGCATTTGAACACGGTATGGAGTTATATTAATGTTTTGAACTTGCTGGATATACATCTTTGACCTCGTATTTTATGAATACACAAATGGCGGCCCATTTTTGATTTCAAATAAAATATTATCTGCTATTGTTTTTAGTTGTTCTTTGGGTTTGCCGTTTTTTGCCTGTTTATGGAATTCATGCATAAGCGGTTCTATTGCGGCGTCTTTTTTTGATTTGAAGTTTCTAAGTTCTGTTGATACAAGTCTTTGCTGTAATTCAATTTCTGTCTGGGCATTGAATTTTTTTACCTGAACTTCTTTAATGGCATCCCCTGTAAGTTTTCCTGCGTATGAAATACCTGCAGCACCTGTCATTCCCCAGAAAAGCTGCTGGAATTGTTTGTTATCAGTGTCAAGAATCCAGTTATAGAAATATGCTCTGTAATCATCTACAAATGATGAAAACGATGGTTTTGGAGTCCCGTCACCGCCTATGTGGGGATTAACTTTTACTGTTGATGTTTTTATTTTTCTCACAATTGTATTTATGAATGCTTCTTTTTCTTTTTCATCCCAGCTAAGGTTTTTGAGCATTTGTCTTATGTATTTTTCATCCGCGTCAATTGATTGGAAAAGGTAGCCGAGATTATTTTTATCAATATCTTTTGTGTCGGCTTTTGTTGTTTCAACTATATGTTTAATATTATTTTTATTATTGTTAATATATTCTTTTAAGAAACCTTTTGTTTTATTAAGGTTTTTCAAGGAAATGTAAGTCAGGCCTAGAATTGCCCCGACTGTGCCTGCGCCTAGAAGAAAATATGTTAAGCCGGTGCTTTTCTGAGTGTCTTTTGAGTTTTTGGTATTGTAATTCCTTGTGAAATTAAGTTCTTTACCAAAATTCGGCAGGATTTTCTCTTTTGAAAAATAACTGTTAAATTCTTTAGCTTTTTCTGAAAGCATACTTCTTGTTATTTGGATTTTGCCTGCAAATGACTGGGTTTCTATATTTATTAGTTTTTCTTGAAGATTTTTTTGAATATCTGCTTCTTTTTTCTTTACCCAGACTTCTTTAAATCCGTCAAAGAATGTTTTTCCCATAAACGCCATTGCTGTGAGTGTAAGAACTCCTGCTCCGGCTTTAATTGTTTTATGGTTTGGATTTGTAACCATTTGGAATATAGCCTGTGCAGTTTCATCGTTTATGGAAATATTACGGGTTAGAGTCGGAACCCATTTTTCTTCGGCAAGTTTAGTTGAAATTTTTGCGTTTCTGCTTATAAACGCCGTTGCCGCTGTAATAATTCCTGTTACGCCTAAAGCTGCCGCACTAAGTGGTAACAGACTCTTTTCTGTTGTAATTTTATCTTCCTTCAGTTGTTTGGGAAGTTTTATGTTTTCCGAGATTACCAGAGAATCGCAGGTGTCATGAAGATCTACCTTGCAATCAGGACAGTCTTTTATAAACGTATTAACCACAACCCCCTCTTTTACGTTTGAATTATTCCTTCTCTGGGAAGTTGTCATATTTCGTTGTTGTCTTAAGGTTTCGCCGTCCCTGAACTGGGATATGTTATTCATTTTCTTCTAAATCCTTTTTAGTTTCGCCGTTTGTTAATTTGTTATACAATTCGTGTATAAATGTTTTTAATTCAAAGGCTTTTTTAGTTTCATCAATTTGTTTGTCATCGTCATCAGTGTCGAGTGGTTTAAAAATGGAGAATATTGATTTTACTTTTTTCTTTAAGTCAGAGAACGCTTCTGATATTTTTTTGTTAATTGCAGCTTTAAATTCTCCAATCATTGCTGTTAATTTGTCAGATATATCAGCGATTTTTTGTTGAATTGTTTGCAGAGCATTCGTAATAGCAGCGGGCATGCTGGCAATTGTTCTTACAATTCCGCCAAGAACAGTGTTGAGTACAAAATTAACTGGTTTTGCAATAACAGCAGGTGCATTTGTGAGCATAAATTGTCCTATGTTTGCAAGTTTTTGGCTTGCATTCATCAAGGAATTTTGGAAGGCCTGAACATTTTGGGCAAAGTTTTGTGCATCTTGTTGTCTTGTAAGTTTAGCTTGCTGCTGTGCTTTTAAGAATGCTCCTATTGCCGCGCATTCATTCCAGCTCATTTCACCGGGTTTTGCAGAAAAATCGGCTTTTTTCATGCCTCCGCCACCACCCATGCCGTTACATATCGGGCATGCTCCAAGAGGTAGACCGTGCGGGCATGTTCCTACTCGTGAACTGTTGGTTTTTACTGCTGTCAGTGACATTAAAAAATCCTCTGCTATTCTTGTAAATCAGAGGACAACTTAGAAAATATATCTTATCTGCCGATGCTCGCGGCATTTAAGTTTTTCTGAGTGTTCCGGCTTTTACGGTTGCGGCACAGCTGATGATTTTCACACCAATTTCCTCTTTGATATTAAAAGCGTAAAATAACCAAAGTTACATGTCAAACAATTATGTTCAAATATTAATGTTGAATGTGGCCATGAATTTCAGGATTTCTGTCAGGATGTAACTCGCTCAGTGTTCTTACTTTTGCTGTTGAATATGCATCTAATACTTTAGAAATTGGCATATATGTATAAATACGATTGTTATTATTCATAGTTATTATAGCATTTGGCGTCGTTTCTAAATTTGTTAAGTTCTCGGTATCTCTATTTATATATTTTGAACTCTGGATTGTAGATATTTCATCGGTATTTATTGCAATAATATGGCCTTTATCAGGACCTGTAATTCTAATTATTCCACCATTAAAATTCATATTTGAAACAGGTAATATTCTCATTTTGTTGTATCTCCTTTATTTTTAATTTTTTGTTATGTCTTATATTAAATCTGAAAAAAATATTTTTTGCTATATGAGTAATTTGTATAGTTAAGTTTTTTTAAAAATATTGTATTGTTTATTTGCGTATTTAATATTAGTGAAGTACAATTGATATATGACAGTAGATGAACAATTATATTCTGACATCCCCCCAACCAAGTTGAGGAATAAAGAGGAGAAATTTAAACCAGCTAAGACAAGTAAATTTTGGCTTTGGGTAGCAAGTATGTTTTTCTTTAACATGCTGCAAAATCGTTTTTATGCTTTTAGATACAAAGGTGCTGAAAACTATTTTGACGGGGACACAAATATTCCGACAATTCTTTTTGCGCCGCATAGTAATTGGTGGGATGGTATTGTTTTTTATAATATTACCCACAGAATTTTCCATAAAGAAATTCGTTTAATGGTGGAAGAGTTAAATCGTTTCCCATTATTAAGGCGCGGCGGGGCTTATTCTGTTAATAAAAAGTCTCCACAGTCTGCGATGAAGGCTTTGCAATATTCTGTAGATGTAATGAGTGATTTACGTAATATGCTTTGTATTTTCCCGCAGGGAATTATTAGGCCGCCGCATTACAGACCTATTGAATTCCAGACAGGGCTTGCATATATTGCTCAAAATGCGGTTAAAAGATATGGAAAAATTAATTTGATTCCTGTGGCATTTGATTATTGCTTTTTCCGTGATAATAGACCGGAAGTAATTATTGAATTTGGAAAAAGAATTGAACTTTCAAAAGATGAAAAGCTTGATAGAAAACAGCTTACGCACCGTTTGGAACAAGCATTGCAGGAGGTTTGCGATAATCAGGAATATGAAATTTCACATGGTGATATTTCTAAATATAATATTTTGTTCAAACAACATTTAAAGTGGTATAGAAGAATTGAACAGAGATTAAAGAGTATTGACTTACCACCTGTCTCAAGCGTTTAATATAATAATAAAAAAGACAACTTTTATATAAGTTGTCTTTTTATTATGCGCTGTATCGTTTGAATGACCTTTCTATGTTTTTCGATATTGTATTCTTTATTGTATCATATTCTGTCGTTAGTGATGAAATTTCAGTATCAAGGTTTTTCATTTTCAAATCTAGAGTATTTTCTTTACTGTTTAATTTCGTTTTTAGGGTGTTATATTTTGCTTCTGCCTGAGCAATTGCTGTTTCATCAGTAACTTCTTTAACATAAGAGTCTGTTGCGTAATTACCCTGATAATAATATCCATCATCTTTTATTTTGGTAATATACATCATACCGTTTTGCAGCATTTGTTGAAGATAAGCAGGATCTGTTACCTGGTTATTTTCAGCCCAGCCGGAAGTTGCTATTTGATTTAACAATGTATCATAGAATTGAATGTGTCTTCCTGCAGTTTCTGAGGTAATTGTTTCTCCTGCAAAGTCGAATGTAACATCGTCTGTTATAAGTTCGGATGTTGTATAACCTCTTTTGAGCTCGCTTGAGTCATTTTTATTATCGTCTGTATCAAGACCATCTTCATATGCGTCAAGGAAATATGTTAAAAATGCTCTTGCAATATTGTTTAAGTTTACACCGCAGGCACTGTTATAATCTTTACCTTTTTTGCCGCCTTTCCAGTAAGAGTTGAATGAAATACCAACAATATTACCTGTATTGTCAAGTATATTCTGTTTCATTTCACCTTCTTTACCTTTTTTAGGTCTATATCCGGTGTTTGTTGCTATGTTATCTATACCGTCAGGATTTTCTTGATCTCCTCCATTTTTAACAGAAGTCTGACCGTTTCCATGGTCTCCGCCGTAACTGAATTCGAAAAGCTCAGTTGTCTTTTGTTTTGCATAATTTAATGCAATAGTTGATTTTTCATAACCGGTTGTTAAAACTGATGCAAATGCATTATATAACTGGTCAATAAAGCCGCCTGTGGATGTCATATCCAGTGCTAAACCTAATACCCATTTAGTCGGATAATTGTTGTCATCATTTGTTACTGCTACATAGTTAACCTGATCATTCGGATCGGTAGATAACAACTGGCTCAATGATATACTATCCATTGTAGAATTTGTTATATCAGTATATGTGCTGGTTGTTGTCTGATAAGTTCCGTCAGCATTTTGGCCTGTAACAACAGTCATTTCTTGATTCATACTTAATGTTACGCCTGTTAATTTTGCTTTTAAGTCAGTCATATCACCTGATTCAACTGTGATAATGCCTTCAGAAGTTGTTGCACCAAGACCAAGAGCCTGATTATAAACAGTAGAAGCATAATAATCTGCATCTGATTGAGTTATCAAGCCTGCTGAAGCCAAACCATTATAGAATTGTTGTCTTACAAGTGTTGAAGGTGCACATCCTAATCCTTCCATAGGAATACCTGCAGCACGTGCTGCAGCTGCGTATTGACTGTTTAATATTACTCTGCCGGCTGAATTTGTTATTGTAATCGGCATATAATCATTCAAAGCAGAAGGTGTCATTAAGGTTGCATAATTCAACTGTTCTCCCTGACCATTACCATAAAAATCGTACATTAATTTAGTCTGGTTTAAAGAGTTTTGGTATTCATTAGAAACGTCTTCCAATTCACGGGAAATAGCAAGCTTTTGGTGAGAAAGCTTCATAGATTGATATTCACAGTCAGATTTTCTGGCTGTAATTGTCAATAATCTAGCTTGTTGTGCTGCTAATCCCATTGTTTATCGACTTTCCTTTCAATTTCTTAGTAACTTCTTAGAGTCGTTCATGTAAAATATCGGTTTTTTAAGAAAAAACTTTAGTGTTTTTGAAATTTTTTGTTACATTATTTAACAAATTAAAATCAAGTGTAATCAAGCCCCTATTAAGTATTGTAAAAATGCTACTTATGTAATAATCGTGAAATAGGAAATTATTGTTAAAAGTGGTATAATGTTAATAGAAAGGTTAAAACATAGAGACATTTAATCGCCGTATATTTTATTTTGTATAGATATACAAAATAGTTGAGAAAGGCACATTACCATGAGCAATCTACAATTCCAAAATGACTTAGACAAACTAACTGATGTTTTACCCGAGAAGGTAAAAAGGTATATTGATTATGAGAAAATGGAAGATGTCATTGAGATTGTTCTTGATATAGGCAGAACTCCTGAAATACGGCATGCTGGCGGTAAAATTGAATATTTAGGCGACGATGTTGTCACAGAAGATGACATAAATTATATTACTTCACGAATTCAGGACTTTACATCAGATAACCGTTCGGGAATTCCCGGTACTCTTCATAGAATTAGTGCAATTAGAAACAGGCAGGGAAAAGTTATTGGATTAACCTGCAGAATAGGCAGAGTTGTTACTGGAACAATTGCCTGTATAAAAGATATTTGCATGATGAACAAAAGTATTCTGTTTCTCGGACGTCCAGGCGTTGGAAAAACAACAAAACTTAGAGAAATTTCAAGGTTAGTTGCGGATGAACTTGGAAAACGTGTCGTAATTGTCGATACTTCAAATGAAATTGCAGGTGATGGTGATACTCCGCATCCTGCAATAGGTCATGCTCGCCGTATGCAGGTTACGCAGCCGCAGTTTCAAAAAGATATTATGATTGAAGCCGTTGAAAACCATACGCCGGAAGTTATTGTTGTTGATGAAATCGGGACGGAAGAAGAAGCCCAAGCTGCCAGAACTATTGCAGAACGCGGGGTTATGCTGATTGCAACGGCCCACGGTAACAGTCTTGAAAATTTGATTAAAAACCCGACATTATCTGATCTAGTCGGTGGAATTCAGTCTGTTACATTGGGGGATGATGAGGCAAGAAGAAGAGCTTCTCAAAAGACAGTTCTTGAACGTGAAAAACAACCGACTTTTGATGTCGTAATAGAAATTCTCGACAGAAACACTCTTGCAGTTTATAAAAATACCGCAGAGGCTGTAGATTATATTTTGCGCGGCTGGCCTATAAGACCTGAAATCCGAAAAGTTGATAAAACTTACGATAACAACTGTGAACACAATAATTCGCAACTACAAACAGAATATGAACACAGTGAACCTGCTATTACAGATATTCCGAAAGAAATTAATAAGCTTGAAAAGAAGATAGAACCTTCTGATAGCCTCAAGTTCAGTTTTTCACGCCAAAAATACGTTGAACAGGTTAAAGGAATTAAAAAAATCTATCTTTATGCAGTTTCAAGAAGTATAGTCGAAAAAGTTATAGAGCGTCTTGATTTGAACGCCGAAATTACAAGAAATCTTGATGATGCAGATATTGTAATTGCTCACAAAAACTTTATAAAAGGTGGCGCAAAAGTTTTAAGTGTGGCAAATGATTATAGACTTCAAATTTTTTATATAAAAACAAATTCTATGGCGCAAATTCAAAAAGTTCTCAAAGAAGCTTTGCAGATAACTGAAACCTCAGAAACCTTATACGGTTATTATGATGATACAGAAAAAGCACTTGATGATGCAAAAGAAGGAATTAACAAAGTTCTTGCCGGGGCAAAACAAATTGAACTTGCTCCTCAAAATCATCATATTAGAAAGCTGCAGCATGAACTTGTTGAGCAGCATAATCTTGAAAGTGAAAGTGTTGGAGAAGGTGACAATCGTCATTTGAAAATTATCTCTAAAGATTTGTAATATATAGCTAAACTGTCAGGTTGTATTATTTTGAGAAATAGTTTATAATAGCCTAAAATAAGAAGGAGGTTATTATGAATAAAATTGATATTTACACAACACCAACCTGTCCGTTTTGTATAAAGGCTAAAAAATTGTTGTCATCGCTTGGACTTAATTATACAGAGCATAATGTTGAAGACTCTTTTGATGAAATGACAAAAGAAATTTCTGAAAAATATAATAAACCGGTTTCTACTGTTCCGCAAATTATAATTAACGAAAAATACATCGGCGGTTACACTGATTTGGAAGCGCTTTATAAAGGCGGGAAATTGAATGAATATTTAGAAAAATAAATATAAAAAATTCCTGAGTTTTTGGCTCAGGAATTTTTTTATTCTTTTGCGAATGAAGTTATTTACATCCGAGAGGACCTTCTTCCTCTTTGCTGTGTTTGAATTCAATAACTGCTTGAGCTGCAGCAAGTCTTGCCTGCGGAACTCTAAACGGAGAGCAGGATACGTAATTCAAACCTATTCTGTGGCAGAATTTTACAGAAGCAGGGTCGCCGCCGTGTTCGCCGCATATACCGCGTTTTAAGTGCGGTCTTACTTTCAGGGCCTTGTCTAATGCTATTTTCATTAATTGGCCGACACCTTCCTGATCAAGTGTTGCAAACGGGTTAGCCGGTAAGATTTTTTGGTCAATGTATTTCTGCAAGAACTTGCCTTCCGCGTCGTCTCTTGAATAGCCGAATGTCATTTGAGTTAAATCGTTTGTTCCAAATGAGAAAAATTCTGCATATTCAGCGATTTGGTCAGCAGTTAAGGCTGCACGTGGAATTTCTATCATTGTTCCGAATTTGTAATCAACTCTTACACCTTTTTCGTTCATAACATCTTTTGCAACACGTTCAAGAACACCTTGAACCGTTTTAAGTTCGTTTACGTGTCCAACAAGAGGTATCATGATTTCAGGTTTAACATCTAGCCCTTCTTTTTTCAAGTCGCAAGCCGCATAGAAGATTGCTTTTACCTGCATTTCATTAATTTCAGGATAAGTTAAACCTAAACGGCATCCTCTTAAGCCCATCATCGGGTTAGATTCTGACATGCTTTCTACAAGGTTAAGCATTTTTTCATCTTCTTTGTAATCTTGTCCGAGCGCTTTTTTAGTCGCTACTGCTGCGATTAATTCCTCTTTGTTAGGTAAGAATTCGTGCAAAGGCGGATCAAGAAGTCTGATTGTCATTGGTTTGTCGCCTAATGCCTTGAACATTGCATAAAAGTCTGAATATTGCATTGGAAGCAGGTGATCTAAAGCTTCTTTTCTAGCTTCAGGAGTTCCGGCAATAATCATTTTCTGAACCCATGGAAGTCTTTGCGGATCCATAAACATGTGTTCTGTACGGCAAAGTCCAACACCTTCTGCGCCGAGTTCCAAAGCTTTTGCAACATCTGCAGGTGTATCAGCGTTAGCTCTTACGCCGAGTAATTTAATTTCATTTACCCATTTAAATAATTTTTGGAAGTTATCATCCATTTTTGGAGGTACAAGGTGAACTGCACCTTCCATAACTTCACCTGTTCCGCCGTCAAGAGAGATAATATCATCTTTGTGGTAAACTTTACCACTCTTACTTGTTAGAGTTTCATTTTTAAGATCAATTGATAAATCTTCGGCACCTGCAACGCATGGTTTACCCATACCTTTAGCAACAACAGCTGCGTGTGATGTCATTCCGCCTCTGAGGGTTAAAACACCTTGAGATTCAATCATTCCGTGAATATCATCAGGACATGTTTCTATACGAACAAGAATAACTTTTTCGCCATTTTTACCTCGTTCAGCGGCTTCTTCCGTGTCAAAAACAATTTTACCAACAGCGGCTCCAGGAGAAGCTGCAAGACCTTGTGCTATTTTCACTGCTTGTTTTTTTGCTTCAACGTCGAAGTCTGGTAGAAGTACTTGATATAATTGGTTTGGATCAACAAGTTCAATTGCTCTTTCCTTGTCGATAATACCTTCTTCGCACATTTCAACGGCAATTCTTACAGATGCTTTTGCTGTTCTTTTACCGTTACGGGTTTGAAGAATGTATAATTTACCGCGTTCAATCGTGAATTCCATATCTTGAACGTCTTTATAGCCTTTTTCAAGTTTTTTTGCAATATCTACGTATTGTTTATATTGTTCAGGCATATCATGTTCAAGTTCTGCGATAGGTTTAGGTGTTCTGATACCTGCAACAACGTCTTCACCTTGAGCGTTAGTCAGGTATTCTCCGTAGAATTTATTTTCACCGGTAGACGGGTTTCTTGTGAAAGAAACACCTGTTGCACAGTCGTCGCCCATATTACCGAATACCATTGTTTGAACGTTTACGGCTGTTCCGTAGTTGTGGTCAATTTTGTAGTGGTTTCTGTATGCAACAGCACGCGGAATATTCCATGATCTGAATACTGCTTCAATTGCTTCTTCCAATTGAACATAGGGATCTTGAGGGAATTCTTTGCCTGTTTCTCTTTTGATAAGCTCTTTATAAGGTTCTATTAAAGATTTCCAATCTTCCGCTGTTAAATCAGTGTCTGATTTGTAACCTTTTTCTTCTTTAATTTTGTCAAGATAATCTTCAAATTTTTGTCTGTCGATTTCCCATGCAACTGAGCCGAACATAGTTAAGAAACGGCGGTAAGAGTCATAACAAAAACGTGGATTGTTTGTTAGTTTTATCATACCCTGTACTGTTTCATCATTCATACCGAGGTTTAGGATTGTTTCCATCATACCCGGCATTGAAAGTCTTGCACCGGAACGAACTGAAACAAGAAGCGGATTTTCTGCATCGCCGAATTTTTTCCCTGTTTGTTCTTCAACGTCTTTCAAAGCAGTTTTAACTTCATCCATAACCCCTGCCGGCATTTTGTTGCCGTGGTTAATGTAATCCATGCAGGTTTCTGTAGTAATTGTCAACCCCGGAGGCACAGGTAAACCTAAATTTGTCATTTCTGCAAGGTTTGCACCTTTGCCGCCCAAAAGGTCACGCATATCTGCATTGCCCTCTCTGAATAGCCATACGCGTTTTTCTGTCATTTTAATGTCTCCTATAAAAAATAATAAAAACACTTATGTAAAGATTATATCATGTTTTTTTTATTTTTTAAAGCACTAATTTTAAAATAATTGAAAATTCATTGTTGAAATGATATAATAAGTATATTATTGATATAAAACAAGGAGGAAGCAGTATGAAAAGATTAAAAGAACAGGCTTACGGGGGGGGGGCACACGCCAAGAGCGGGTTTTAGCCTCTTGCAAAAAATATGAAATATGTTATAATAGTGATATGGTACATCACTATTTCGATAAATTTAATAAGAAATTGGCATTTACATTAGCAGAAGTTCTTATCACTCTTGGGGTAATCGGAATTGTTGCAGCATTAACTTTACCTTCTGTTATTCAAAAGTTTAGAGAAAAACAACTTGTTACCGCGTATTTGCGGGTATATAGTATTTTAAATCAGGCTTATAATCGTGCTATACCCGAGTATGGAACATTTGACATGTGGGAGCAAAATGACAATGATACATATAACAAATTAAAACCTTATTTGGTTTTAAGTGCTGACTGTCCTCCTGGTAAAAGTAATGAAAAATGTATTTATACTGATTCTGATTATGTTTTTCTTAATAATGAAAAGGATGGAAATTTTAATTTTGCGCAGAATGCAGCACGAGATAAACAGCCTGCTGTAAGACTGATTTCTGGTGAGACAATTTTGTTTTACAGGGATGGACATGTGGTCGATTTTATGGTTGATTTGAATGGTAATAAAGGCCCTAATAAAATAGGTGAAGATTTTCAGTTTTTATCGTTTAATAGCGGACAAAATAATAAAATTCTTCCAGGCCCATCGTGGTCAAGCAACAGCGGTGATGGCAACAATGCAAAACAGCTTTGTCAAACATCAGCCTTTTGGATTCCTGGTTCTACATGCGGGTATTGGATTTTGAAACATCATAACATGGATTATTTGCATATGACGGATGAAGAAATTCAAAAAAACTGGTGAGTTTAGTTTAATTTTTGTGCGTTATATTTTTGTAAGATTTGTCTGTTAGAGAAATAGTCATAAATTGCTGCAGGCAAGCAGCCTATAACTCCGCCTCCAATAAAAGTAATCAAGGCACTTATTGGTTTTACAAGTTCATTTGTTGTACAGCGCCAGCCAATTATGCTGCCAAGTATTGAACCTGCAATCATTGACGGAACAATTAGTTTTGTGGAGGTTTGAGCCTGAGCTTTTATGCTTTTGCTAAACTCATCTTTTTTATCCTCCGGTACAGAATAGTTTTTTAAAGCATATTTTTCAGGAGTATTGCCTATCGAGTGATATACAGATACTTGAATATTATTATTCGAAAGCTTTTGCCCTGTTTCTACCTGCAAAGTCATTTTAAGTTATACCTTCCTATATTATATAAGTATAATATAAGAAATTTTTTGCCTTTTATGATAAATATAAAAACAAAACTTTACTTTGTTTTAAAATAATCACAAATAAGCACTTTTTTGCGCGGAACAAGGTTTTTTATATTTTCTATAAACTTATTTTTTCCGTAGTTTTCTAACTCTTTTTTTAGGATTGCCTTTTCTAAAACGACTTTGTTATACAACTCTGAACAAACAGAACTTTTTTCAACATGTTCTTTCAGTTTTGCAAGCTGTAATTCTTTCTCTTTAATTGATTTAAGCAGTTCTTTTTTCACTTTTAATAAGGACCTCTTATTCTATATCAGGGGAAAAGCGGTAAAATTTAATTTCACCGCAATTACATTATTAGAATAATATTATCCTGATAATTTTAAATCGACTTTTTAGTTGATTTAAAGCTATACAGTCAATAAATCATACTCATAGCCTATTTTTAGAGCTTTAAGATTAAGCGGCAGAAGATTTTTTCTATGTGGCGGAATTACTGTATCTAAAGCTTCTGTTAGATTTTCTATTGAAACTATTTTGCTTACTTTTGCAACAAGGCCTAATGCTAATATATTAGTCATTTTTATATTTCCGACCTGTTCTGCAAGTTTTGTCACCGGTGCAAAAAGATAGTTAATATCAGCCCTTGGCTTTATAGCGTTCACTAGTGATGAATTTGCTATCATCCAGCCGCCTTTTTTAATTTTTGAAATGAATTTATCAAAAGATGCCTGATTTAGTGCAACTATAAAATCTGCGTCTTTTTTATTAACCGAACTTACTTCAGTTTCAGATGTTACAATTTCGCAATTAACTGTTCCGCCGCGCATTTCTGCACCGTAACTCGGATACCATGTTACATTCAAACCTTTAATCATGCAGGCATTTGCAAGTACTTCTCCGGCTAAAAGTACGCCTTGTCCGCCAAATCCTGCTATTATAAAATTCTTTTCGCTCATTTTGTTGTCCTTTGTGTTAAGTGTCTATTTTTTATATGTTAGAAATTAGCTTTCAGCAGTTACATCTTTGTAAATTCCGGGTTTAAATATCGGCATCATTTCATTTCTAACTCTTTCATGTGCCTGCTGAGGCGTCATCTTCCAGTTTGTCGGGCAAGTTGAAAGAATTTCAACAAAGCCAAATCCTAAACCTTTAATTTGAACTTCAAAGGCTTTTTTTATTGCCTGTTTAGCTTTTCTGATATTTGCAATTGTGTCAAGAGAAACTCTTGCAGAAAATGCAGTTCCGTCACAAAGTGCGATGTGTTCGGCAATTTTTATCGGATACCCGTAATATTCAATATTTCTTCCTGTAGGAGAAGTCGTTGTGACCTGCCCGAGAAGTGTTGTTGGCCCAAGCTGGCCGCCTGTCATGCCGTATGTTGTATTATTAATACAAATAGCGCTGAGATTTTCACCTCTCAATGCTGCATGCATACTTTCAGCAAGCCCGATTGAGGCAAAATCACCGTCGCCTTGATATGTAAATACAAACTTATCAGGTCTGGCTCTTTTTACTCCTGTAGCTTCTGCTAGAGCTCTGCCGTGAGGTGCTTCAATTGAATCTACATTCAAAAAGTCATAAGCTGTTACAGAACAGCCGATTGATGCTGCAAGAATCGTTTTTTCACGTAATCCAAGTTCATCCAGCACTTCTGCTACTAATCTGATTGCTACGCCATGGTCGCAGCCGGGACAGAATGAATATTTTACGTCTTTTCTGAATGAATCTGCTATTTTAAATACTTGTGTTGCCATTTTTTGTCCTTTTCAGTGGTTAAAATCTCATCGTTTTTTCTACAATTTCATCAACATTAGGCGGTGCACCTACCGGTCTGTTGAGTAATTCAACTTTAGCATTGCCGTTTATTGCAAGTTTTACGTCATTAATCATTTGCCCCATGTTGACTTCTACGCATAAGAATTTTTTTGTTTTTTGAGAAAGTTCATACAATCTTTTATTCGGGAACGGGTAAAGTGTTATTGGTCTAAAGAAACCGACTTTTAAACCTTGTTCGCGGCATTGTTTTACTGCTGTTTTTACATTTCTTGAAGTGCTTCCAAAGCTTACAAGGATAATATCAGCGTCATCTGTACCGATTTCTTCCCATTCTGTTTCATTTTCTTCAATTTTTTTGTATTTTTCAAAAAGCTTATTCAAGAAAACGCACTGGTTTTCTGCAAGCGGAGCGTAAGAACGTATAACACGTCCGTCTCTGCCTTTTGCACCTGTTAAAGCCCAGTCGGAATTATCAATTTCCGGATAAGGATATTCCCCGAATGTAACAGGTTCCATCATTTGTCCGAGTAAACCGTCTGCTAAAAGTACAGTCGGATTTCTGTATTTGTGTGCAAGATAGAATGCTTTGTAAGTTAAGTCAACGCATTCCTGAACGGTTGACGGTGCGAGAACTATAAGTTTGTAATCACCGTTTCCGCCGCCTTTTGTAGCCTGAAAATAATCTCCCTGTGACGGGTAAATATTTCCAAGCCCAGGACCGCCGCGCATTACACTTATCAAAACAATAGGTAACTGATCAGAAGTCGCATATGAAAGCCCTTCTTGCATTAAAGCAACAGCGCATGATGATGATGATGTCATTGCTTTAGCGCCTGTTGAGCAAGCTCCTATTGCCATATTGATTGCGGCAAGTTCACTTTCTGCAGAAACATAAGCTCTTTTCAATTCCTGCATTTTTCCGCTCATAAATTCTCCAATTTCACTCTGCGGAGTAATGGGGTAGCCAAAATAGCATTCTACACCGGCGTTTATGGCGGCTTGAGCTATTGCATAATTCCCTTTTGTTAAAACTTTTTTATTTGTTAAGCATTCTACCATATTTCTTTTCCTTTGCGGCTTTTGCCTTTGTTATATTTAATCTTTATAAACTGCTGTTATCGCTAAATCAGGACATCTAGTCGCACACATAGCACATCCAAGACACTCATGATTTGGGTCATTAAATTCTGCAAGATGTGCCCCTAAATTATTTGTTTTTTCTCCAATTTTTATAAGTTTTTTAGGACACTCATCAATACATAAGTAACATGCCTTGCATCTGTTTTCGTCAATTACTATATGACTCATTTTCACCTCTCATATTCCCATGATTATTTAAATATTATAGCACCTAATATACAAAAAGATTATTTTATCTTTACAATTGTAATATAAAAAGTTAATATTTTTGCTAAAATCCTTATAGTTTTGATATATTTATAAAGAGAGGGATATTTTTTAAGGAAAGTGAAAACAAATGGCGCAAACAGTTGAAGAACTCGCTGAAATTTTGAACAATTTGAAGCTTGAAAATGAGAATAATGCAGAGGGGTTTGATAAGGCATTAACTATTATTAATAATAAATTAGATATGATGGCGGAAGATACTGAAGCCTATGATTCTATCAAAATTTATGTTTCTGAACTCAAAAGAGCTGTTGAAGATAAACATAAACAAACAGTTTCATTGTTTGATGGCATTGAAACATCTATTGAAAATGTTTCAAAGTTGCAGGAACAGAATGCTAAAACATCTCAAATTCAGGAATTATTTCAAGTTTTAAACGATCAGGTTAATTCTTTTTCTCTGGAAATATCTTTGAATGCTGATTTGATTAAAGAAGTTAATGAAAAACTTGAAGCTATTCAAAATGATAAAGAAGGACAAAATAATATTATTAACGGATTAGATGTTTTGTCTGAAAAAGTAGAAAAATATTCTGCATTGCTTGATGAATTAAAGTTTGCAGTCATGGGAGTTTCAGAAGAAACCAATGCATTTAGCGCAGAACAATTTGAAAAACTCCAAAATGAATTATCTTCTGTTGTTACTGAAACAGATTTTGCAGACTTTAGAAAAGGGCTTGCTGATTTAATCCAAACAATTACTGATAATGCTTCATTTTTGAATTCTGAAATCTCAAATAATTCTACTCAATTAGAAAATATTCTCTCAGAAATAAAAGCTATTGATTATAACGGAGATTTTGAAAGTGTTTCATCAAAGCTTGATGATTTGCTTAAAAATACTGAAAATACTCCTAAGCTGCTTTCTGCGGCTGATGCTATATCTGAAAAATTAGATGTTGTTTCTTTCGATATTAATGAAGCCGTTGAAAACGCAGCCAATGAAACTAAAGAAAATTTAAACAATATCGAAGATTTAATAACTAATATTTCCGTAGAACTTGCGAATAAAAAAGATGAACTTTCATCTCTTGTTAGCAGCAACAGCGAACATAATTATGCTGAATTAAAGAATGTTAATGACAATATTGTAAAACTGCATGAAACATTAAATTCTGTAAATATAGAATATAAAGCTGTTATAGAAGATAAAGTCGCTGCAATCAAGGCTTTTGTAACAGAAGTTGGTGATTCTTTATATGATTCAAACTCTCAAAACAGCACCAAATTGGAAGAAAAACTAAATCTTCTGTATGACTTAAATCATGGGTTTGAAGCATCTTTGATTGATGTTAATGTCAATCTTCAGAATATTTTGAAAAACCTTATGACAATGGATGTTACTGAGCAGAACGATATTATAAAACGAGAGCTTGAAAATATCTATATTAGCGCAAATGCGGTTTTATCAGCATTAAAAATTTCTGATCAAAAAAATGACGAGATTGCAGATATTATTACAAATCTGGCAAATAAAGAAGATTTAGAAAATATTCAGGCAAAATTTGAAGAAATTAACGCAAGAGCTCAGGAAATTGCTGTTAATATTTCTCAGCTGCCTGTAAAAGATGATTTCGTTCAGTTGACAAATAAATTTGATGATTTTGCTGCAAACATCAAAGAATTACAGGAAATTCTTCAGAGCGTCTCTGGAAATAATGATTCACATTTGTTAGAACAATTGAATAAATTTGAAAAGGATTTCTCTAATATTATTACTAAAGAAGATTTTTCTGAATTCAAGAGCAGCTTCTCTGAATTCATTGAAAAAATTCTTGATAATTCTTCTGTGCTTAATTTAAACTCCGATGCTAATAAATTAAGAATTGGAGAGATTTTAGAAAAATTAGATTCGATTAATTATTCAGATGACCTTAAAAATATATCCTTGAGTATAGATGACATAAAGAATAGTTTTGAAAATAATTCTAAAATGAATTATGAAAATCTTTCAAATGAGTTGATGATGTTATCAGAACGTTTTAATGAACGTTTTGACGGTCTTGATGTAAAAAATAAAAATGCGTTATTTGATATTAAAAACGATATTGACAATGTAATATCAACTTTTGATGATGTTAAGGCTGAACTTATTCAAAATAGTAATGCCAATTTATTAAAGATTTCAGATGCTTTCCAAGAAATTTATGAAAAAACAATAAACCTCATTAACGGTTTTGATGACAAATCTGATGATGATTCAAATTGTTTGGAAGACTCTATTGCAGAATTATCTGCAAAGTTTGAAAATTTTGAGTTAAGTCTAAAAAATATTTCTACTATTGATTCAGATTCTGTTATATCCGAAATTAAAGACGTAACAAAACAGATTTCAGATTTAAGAACAGAATTTCTGCAGACAGAAGAGGCAAATGTTACAAAACTTTCTGATACATTAGAAACAGCTTCTTTAAAAATAGATAATATACAAGATAATCTTGCACTTGAAGTTGCAAATAGTTTTTCTGATTTGAAAGATATGTTTGCAAATCTTTCAAATGAATTGAATGATGTTCAGACAAAAAATTCTGATTTTTATCGACAATCTAACCAATATCAAGCTGAAAAACTTGAAATGATTTCTACTGATTTAAAAGATATTGAATCAGCTTTTTCGAAAATGGCAGACAGTCAGAAACAACATATTGAAAATCTAATGGAAGATTTAAGACATTATGTTGAAGAATTGACTATTTCTGCAAAATCAAACGAAGATTATAATGAAAAGGCATTTTCTGAAAAATTGTTAAACCTGGAAAATTCGTTCTCTAGCAGTTTAAGCGACTATGATGAAAAATTAGATATTTTGCAGACAAAATTAGGCGAGTATATAAAATCTGTCGAAACTATATCTTCTGACACAGATGTAAAAATCGATAATTCTATTGCCGAAATTTCTGCAGTAAAACTTGAATTGACATCTTTGGCTGATACATTAAAATCTAATTTTGACACCAGCGATGGCAGACTTGTGCAAATGATGTCGTTACTTGAAGCAGGAATAAAATCTGTTTCTGATACAATTTCTGAATTGAGTTCCTCTGTTAAAAATAATTCAAGTGTTGATGACAACTTAAAAGATTATTTGGCATCGGTTGATGAAAAATTTGAAAACCTTCTATCCCTGGCAGATGTTTTAAAAACTGATAGTGACAATTCAAAGCAAGAAATTCTAAACAATTTCGAAGAAAAAATTAATCTTTTAAAGCAAGAGTTAAATCTTGTTAATACAGATATTATTGATATCTTTAATAACCGTGCAGAAGATTTAATTAATCGTTTTATCCCTTTGCAGGCAGAGATAGAAAAATTTGCCTCATTGGACTTTTGCGACACTATTACTAATATAAAAGAACAGCTTGACTTTTCTTATATGAATATAAGTTCTGATTTGACAAATGGTTTTGTTGATAATCAAGAAGCGATTGCTAAATTGGAACAGGTTTATAAAGAAACCTTAATTAAATTATCAGACATCGAAGATTGTCTAAAGGAACAGACTCAGGAAAATCTTGAATTGTTAGGGCTTGCTGTTGAAAATGTAAACAAAAATGTAAGTCTAAATATTGAAAAAACAAACAGCTTTATAGAACAGTGGCAGGAAGGTATTAACCAGATTAAGGATAAGCTTGTTGCAATAAATACCTCTTATTCAGATTCATTATCTTTGTTGCAGAATGACATAAGTAATACTATTGATGAAAAATTAACTGGTTATATCGATGATTTAAAATCTTGTCTTTCTGAGTCTGTTAATAGTGAAGAGCTTCAACAGGCAGTAGATATATTAAAACGCGATTTATCAGAAAAGTTTAACAACTTGTTGGTTGAAATTGCGAATGATGACAGCAGCCATGAAAATTTTAAAGAAGGTTTGGCTGCTGTACAGAATACTTTAAAAGAATATATTCAGGATGAAACTAAAAAAGTTCTTGAAACTGTAGTAGATATAAATACTAATATTGCATTAGATTCTGATTTAATAAAAGATTCTAATGACTCATTGAAGGCACTTCATCAAAAGATGGATCTTCTTGTAACATCTATTGACGAAAATAATGATAATGATTATGCTGAGGCTTTTGAAACTTTAAACAATAAAATAGATGTAATGGCTTCTGATACATCAATTATTGATTTGAATGACAAAATCGATGATGTAGTGTTAACTGAGGACAAAATTGCAGAATCATTAATCGGGCTTCACCAAAAAGTAGATACACTTATCGAACCTGATGACACTGAGGATAAAATCGCAGAATCCTTGTTAGGCCTGCATCAGAAAGTGGATACGCTTGTTGCTGCCGATGATACAGAAGACAGGATAGCAGAAACCTTGATGGCATTGCATCAAAAGGTAGATACATTAGCTTTATTTAATGATTCTGAAGATTTTGATGCTGAAACAGAAATTGAAGATATTAAAAGCCTTATTTTAGAGCAGCGTAAGTATTTTGAAAATTCAGAATTAAACGAGCGAACAGAGGCAATAAGTTCATGTTTAGAAGACTTACTTGGTAAAATTCAGAATATTGAGAATGGATTAAATGATGTTGATTTAGACAAAAATACGCAGGACATAAAAGAATCTATTATGGCTGCAATAATTTCTGTATTTGAACAGGTGTCTTTTGTCGAAGAAACTGAAGAAATTAAAGATTTTGTAGAAGAAAAAACAGACGAAATAAGCCAGCATCTTCAAGAAGTTCGTGACCAGCTCAAACAAATCGCAAATAGTGATGATTTCGGTTATTCATATACTCTCCAGGATGTTGAATCTGATATTGCAAAACTTCGTATAGCTTTGAATGATATTTCAAATTCAACATCAAAAGATGATATAAATGATCTTTCAAGAAATATTAATAAAATTGCGTTATCAGTAGAGAATATTCAATCTTCTTTAACTCCTGATCAAATGTTTGATTTGAAAGAAGATATTGAAAAACTTAATGATGATATTATAAGCATAAGCTCAAGAACAAATAAACTGCTTCTCACCTCAGATGAATCTTACAAAGCCCTGAGCAGCGGACTTGATAAATTCAGTAATGTTGTATCAAATCTCGAAGAGAAAATAAGTTATATTGACTATGCTGAGATAAATGAACGCTTTGAAAAGAAAATAGATGCCATAAAATCAATGGTTGCTTCTTCTGTAAATGCAGATAAGGTTTTCCATCAGGTTCTAATGTATCTTGGCGAATGGGTTGACTCCGCAAGTGAAAATATGGCTTCTATTGCTGAAAAAACATCAGAAGTAAAAGATGTTAAAAATATGATTCAGGAATTAAAGGTTTCTGTTCCGGACAAGTCTGAAATTTTAGAAGAACTTGAGGAAAGATTTGAAAATCAAGAATCAAGAATTGATAGGTTAGAAAGAAAAATAGAAAAAATTCTATCGACACTTGAAGAAAAAGATGATATGGTGTTAAATAATAAAGTGGATAAAATTGAAAAACAGTTATCCAAACTAAGTGCAAATATAGAAAAGCTGGCATCATATGTTGATGAAGAATAAATTAATATCAGACTTGAAAAAGACACTCCCCGCAGAAAATGTTTTAACGACATTAGAAGAGTGTTACGTATATGCGCAGGATGCAACAAATATTCCGCAGATAAAAAATTTGCCGGATGCAGTTGTATTTGTTGATAGCATTGAACAGGTTCAAAATGTTGTGAAACTTGCAAACCGGTATAAAATTCCTGTTATTTGCCGCGGAGCAGGAACTAATGTTGTCGGGGCATGTGTTGTAGAGCATGGCGGAATAATTTTGAATTTTTCGAGAATGAACAAAATTCTTGAAATTAATTCCGTAAATATGACAGCCCGTGTTCAACCCGGTGTGATTGTCGGAGATTTGCAAAAACAAGTTGATGAAATAGGATTGTTTTACCCGCCAGATCCATCTAACCTTGCGGTTTCTACAATCGGCGGAAGTATTGCTCAATCATCAGGCGGTGCTAAAACATTTAAGTATGGTTCTACCAAAGATTATGTAATTGATATGCTTGTTGTTATGGCAAACGGTGAACTTTTAAGAACAGGCGCTAATACGATTAAAAATGCAACAGGTTATAACCTTGGCAGTCTGTTTGTCGGCTCTGAAGGTACTTTGGGAATTGTTGTTGAAGCTACATTAAAACTTATCCCGAAACCTGAAGCTAAAAAAGTTTTTATGGCATATTTTGATACTGTAAAAGAAGCTGTAAATGCTGTTAATTCGATAATTGACAGAAAAATTTTCCCAGCAACGATTGATTTTATGGATAAGAATGCTATTCAAACTGTTGAAAAATTTTATCCTGCAGGGCTTTTAACTGATAAAGACGCTGCATTACTGATAGAAGTTGACGGTTTTAAAGTTTCAATGGATTATCAGGAAAAGGTTATATTAGAGATTTTACAAATGTCAAATGCCTCAGCAATTCAAAGTTCTCATAACGATGATGAATACAATAAAATTTGGACAGCCAGACGTTCATCCATGGGTGCTTGTGCGAAACTAAAGCCTAATGTAACAACAGACGATGTAATAGTTCCGCGTGAAAATCTTGCAGAACTTGTCGAAGGTATTAGAAATATTTGTAAAAAATATAATCTAACTCCATGCCTTGTCGGCCATGTCGGAGACGGCAGTGTTCATCCGCAAATCCCTATTGATTATAACGATGAAGCTGAATATAAAAATTATAAACTCGCAAAAAGTGAAATCTATGATTTGACAGCGCGTCTTGGAGGAATTCTTTCCGGTGAACACGGTATCGGGCTTATGAAGCGTGATCATATTAACAAAGTTATTAATTCTGTTGCGATAGATTATATGCGCCAAATTAAGAAAACTTTTGACCCGAATAATATTTTGAATCCTTATAAAATATTTTAAAGAGTTAGTTTATGGAAGCAAAAGAGCTTATCAAATATTTTAAAAGTCTTGGAATAGATGTTCATACGACAACAAAAGCGCGTGGACATCAAGGATTTTTCTTGAAAAACAGAATAGATATATCAAAGAACGTTCCGCAAAACAAGCTTGTCCAAACTCTTTTGCATGAATTTGCTCATTATATTCATTCAAAAATCGAGCCTGAGATTAATAAATCAGACGGCACAATTCTGGCGCTTTTTAAAGAAGAAAATCCAAATTTTAAGGACGAATTGCTAAAAGTTACAAATTTCGTGGATGAAAATTCTTTGTGTATAAGGCTTTATGAACACAAAGACAGGATTAAAGAACGGGCAAAAGAGCTGGAAAAAATCATTAAACTTGATTATCCAAAATTTTTACGAACCAAAAAGTTTAAAGAATTTGATAAATATATAAAACGTTCAAACGCAAAGTATTTATTGAAATATGACAGAGTGAAACTGATTGAGCGCGGAATTTTTAAAAGAACAACTAAACTTTATACGATAGAGAATATAGAAAAAGATTTTCCAGATATGCAAAAATCGTTTGCAGCGTATATAAGGCTTCGTTCCTGCCAGAGAAAACAAGCTAGAATTTCTTCCCGTATAAACAAATACAATAAGTATTACCAAAAGCCAACCGAACTTTTTGCCCGTCTGGTAGAAGGATTATATCTCGATAGAGAATGGGTTGAGGCTATAGCACCTAATGTTACAAAAAGATTTTATGAACTTTTAAATGAAGGATATTATTTAGAATTAAAGAATGTAATTTGACTTATCCGTTGCTATTACACTCTGCCGTACATGTCTTCGTAGCGGATAATATCTTCTTCAAGCAGTATTTCTCCTTTTTGAACTTCGATAATTTCTAAATCTTCATCGTACGGATTTTGCAGAGAATGAATTGCTTTTACCGGAATATCCACACTGTGCCCGGGACTTAAGGTATAATCTTTTCCGTCTAATTTTACAAGTGCCATCCCTGAAAGGACAACCCAGTGTTCACTTCTGTGGTTGTGTGATTGAAGTGAAAGTTTTTGGCCTGGATTTACATGAATTATTTTGGTTATAAAACCTTTTCCCTGTGCAATTACTGTATAAAATCCCCATGGACGATAAACAGTTTTGTGTACAAGATGTGTATTGTCATTTTGTTCTTTTAAGGTATTATAAATATATTTTACATCCTGAGTTTTGTCTTTTTTACAAGCTAAAATTGCATCTTCAGTTTCGACAATAACAGTATCTTCAAGCCCGATTGTTGCAACAAGTTTTGATGATGAGTAGACAAATGAATTTTTAGAATCCTTATCAAGAACATGACCAACAAAAACATTGCCATTTTTATCTTTTTGGCTTACATCATAAATTGACTGCCAGGAACCTAAATCATTCCAATCACTTTCCAATTTTACGAGCGCAATTCTGTCTGATTTTTCCATTACAGCGTAATCTATTGAAATATTCGGCATTTTATCAAATTTTATGAAAGGAATTTCATCAGATTTTGTAAAATCAATTTCATTAGAAATATTCGCAATTTCAGGTGCAAGTTTTTCTATTTCTTGAATTAAGGTTGAAGCTTTAAACATGAAAATTCCGCTATTCCAGTAGTATGTGCCGGCTTTAAGGTATTGTTTTGCGGTTTCTAAATCTGGTTTTTCAACGAATTCTTTAACCTTAAAACCGTCTTGAAGTTCGTCTGATGTATTGATATAGCCATAACCTGTTTCAGGATAGTCGGGTTTTATACCGAAGGTTACAATGTAACCAGCTTCGGCTAATTTTTCTCCTTTTTTCACTGTTGATAAAAATTTATCTTGATTTTCGATTAGGTGATCGGAAGGAACTACAATTATTACAGGGTCGGAATTAGATTTTTGCATAATGAATTTTACTGCAAGAGCAATTGCAGGGGCTGTATTTTTTGAAACCGGTTCAGATAGCAGATTTACTTTAGAGGACAATTCGCTTAACTGCATTCTAACATTAGAGGTGTGCTTTGTGTTAGTAATACTTACGATATTGTCTTTTGGCATAAAACCTTCGAGTCTTTCGAATGTTGATTGCAGAAGACTTTTATCTGAATTCAGATTGAGTAACTGTTTTGGATACAATTCTCTTGATAAAGGCCATAATCTGCTTCCTGAACCGCCTGCCAATATAATTCCGTACATGTAAAACTCCTCTTATAATGATTTCAATATAATATATTATAGTATAAATATATTTTTTTGCTGAGTTTTTTGAGTGATGTATTATTTATTTTTACAAAAATTCTTGAATAATTAATATTTTTCTGATAAATTATTAATATAATGTGGGATTTGGTTACTAAAAAGAGGGTAATAGCTGGAGTATCAGTTTTTGCGGTAATTCTTGCCGCCGGAATTGTGTTAAGTGTTTATCAACCGGCTTCTAAAACCGATGAAATTTACACTCAAGCTTTGACTGATTATGAAAAAGGTGATTATCAAAATTCATATTATCTTTTTTCTAAAGTCACTTTATTTTCTAATTTGAAACCTTATGCTATTTATCATCAGGCGGAATGTGCCAGAATGCTTGATGACGATAAATCTGCAATTAAGCAGTATCAGTTGATATTTAATAATTACCCTAAACATAAATTAGCCGTAAAAGCCAGATATATGGCTGCTCAGCTTCTTGTGGAAACTAAACCGAAACTTGCTGAAAAATATTTCAAAAAGATAATTGAAATTGCACCGAATACTGATTATGCACTGGCATCAGAATATTACTGCGGTCTGCTGTTAAAAAATAAATATTCTGATAATAATATTTTCCCAATGTCTGTAAAATCTGATATAGAAAATTATTTTAGACATTACTTGAGTGAAGCTCCATCTGGCAGATGGGCAATGGAAATCGTAAAAAATTGGCTTGAATTAGATAAAGAAATAAGTACTGATGATTATCTTTTAATGGCAAAATCATGTTTTATGGTTGGAGAATACGAAAAGGCAAAGGAATTACTTTCACATGTTCAGATGTCAGAAAGCTGGGCGCTGGACGTTAAGAATTCAAATGCCTTGAAAAATTATCCACGTGCGCGTGCTTTAGCCGAAACAGGCTTGAAAAAATATTCTCAATATGTTGAAGAAAAAGATATTTTTGAAGTTATAGATATTTATGTCAATTTAGCTAAGTCAAATCAGGATGCCATAAATAAGTTGCTGACAATTTCTTCTTCTAAGGGGAAGGACTATTTGCTCAACTTAAAATGCCAGAATGTTAGCGAAGACAATAAAGAATCCTGTTATAATTATTTATATATTAAATATCCGAACGGACAATTTTCTGCAGATGCTTTGTCTAATATTTTCTTTTCAAAAATTAAGAAAAAGGATTATGAGAGCGCGATAAAAATCGGGCAGGATCATTTGAATAAATTTTCAGACACAAATTCTGCGCCAATGGTAATGTTTTGGATGGGGAAGATTTATGAAAGATTAAATGATTATACTCAATACAACAATTATTACAGAAATGTAATTCTAAAATATCCTGATAGTTACTATGCTTACCGTGCTTATTTACGTTTAAACAGAATAAATTCACCTCTAATCACCGGTTATATCAATCCAGAGCCTGTTGTGTATCCTTATAAATACGCGAGAAATAATATTATTGTTAAGCTGGTAAATTTGCATGATTACGAAATTTTGAATGAAATTTGCGACGATGATGAATTTATAAGAAGCTGGGTTTTGTATCAAAAAGGTGATTATTCGCATTCGATGCTTGTTGCGCGTGACGCTATGGAACAGGTTAATCCAAAGCCTGATAAATATGATTTACGTTGGCGTCTTGTTTATCCGGTGAATTACTATGATGATATTCAAAAATATGCAGCGTTGGCAGGAAATAATTCCCCATTAATGTTATCTCTTGTGCGGGAAGAAAGTTATTTTGATCCTCTTGCTCAGAGTGTTGTAGGCGCGACAGGTTTAATGCAATTAATGCCTGCTACTGCATACGAAATAAGTGCAAAATACGGACTTGGTATAACATCTCCTGATGTCTTGTTTAACCCGCATGTAAACCTAAAAGCCGGAAATTATTACTATGCATTTGTAAAAAGCATGCTTGCCGGATATGATGTGTCTTCTGTTGCGGCATATAATGGCGGAATTGGTTCTCTTCAGCGCTGGAAAAATTCTTTATATTATAACGATACTGATGAATTTGTCGAACAAATTCCGTATCCTGAAACAAAAAATTACGTAAAAAAAGTATTTAGAAGTTATTGGAATTATATAAGATTATATTCTGGAAATGAATAGTAAAAGTGATAAATTATATCACATGTAACGAAATGTAAACTAGAATTTCAAAATGGCTAAAATCCAGATATAATGCCTCATAGGATAGGATAGGATAGGATAGGATAGGCAGGCGCAGTGTAAAGATTTTGAGGATAAGTGTCGACAAAAAATGTGTAATATCAATATGAAAGGGGTACTTAGAACATGGGCTTATCCGCATCACAGGCACGCTTATTAACCATCACATCACGCAAGTCCGATTGTGAATTTCAGTCAATGCAGCTTTCTCATGAAAAGTTGTCAATATCCCGTGACTTAGCCATTTTGTCTAACCAGTATCAAGCAAGTTTGAACCAGACAAAATTAATGTACGATTATTATGGCACAGGCAGCGGCATGGAACAGTTAAATTATAATACTTTTATGACCCCATCTGCATTAAACGATTTTCGTCCAATCACCATGACCAATAGCTTAAACCGTGTCATTTTGGATAGCCGCTACGCAAGTGCCGCTCGAGAAGCCGGAATTCCACAGGAAGGTTTGGGATGTACCTCATCAAGTTTGGTACGTACTCAATTTTATCAAGGTCTGGCTAATGCCGGTCTTATCACTGCGTCCGAAGCAAGTTCCTATGCAGATTCTCCATATTATAATACCTTAGGTTTAGGAGATTCCTCTCCGGAGAATATAATAACAGTAGAACAAGGTGATATGGAAGAATTGAGAGATAGACTTGCAGCTGTTTCTATAGGAATGAATTTAGGCGGGGATATTACAGTAGTAACTGGTAAAGATAGTTCAGGAAATTTACAAACAACAACAGCTTCAGATATTGATATACAAGGAGGTTCTGCAACTTTTGAAGATATAAAGTTGAGCGAACTTCTATCTAATGATCCAAATGATCAAATTAATTTTGTAGCAATTACTAATGATAATAATCAGTGGCCAATTCAGTGGGTCTTGGGTTTGGCAACAGATTTAACGGCAACAGGCGGATTTATAGATCAGTTATATGATGCTTTTGCAACAGTTCTTACTAATGGGTATCCAAAGTCTACATTGGCATTAAATGAGGCTAGATATAGAACGATGGAATTATTCCATTTTAGTGTAAGTGATGTTGAACCAAGTCGTGTACATCACGACGAAGGTTTTGGTAACGGTATTGATACTGTCGCAACAGCGACTGGTTTTGTTAAGAAGAAACCTTCTGTTGGTGAAGTAAAAAATAATATTTTAGATAAAGCCGGTGACATTGTTGGTATTGCGTATAACAGGTACACTAAAGGTGGTAAAATTGGTAAAAAATTTAATAGTGCCTGCGGTGTAAATTTGAATAATATTGCACGTGCATTTTTGACCTACTTTTTAGATGCATATAATGGTTATTCCACTGATGATACAAAAAATGAATCATATACTTTAAAACGAGGCTTTAGTACATCAGAATTAATCGGTGATAATGTAATCTTTGATTTCCCTGGTGAAACAATAACCGAAGGTAATGAATATGCAAGTAGAATGATAGAATTCTATGATTCTTTGTTAAACCAGATAGCAACTTCCGGCTGGGCAGAGAATAACGAAGTTCATGACCCAAAATATTTACAGGATATGATTGAAAACGGCATGATGTATATAACCAACATGAGCGACGACGGTTTTTATTACCAGAGAAATTACCAGACATATTCTTATGTAAAAGAGGTTTCTGACGAGTCAGAAATTGCTAAAGCCGAAGCTGATTACAAAGCTAAAAAAGAAAAACTAAACATGAAAGAACAAAAACTAGATTTGAAAATGAAAAATCTTGATACCGAAATTAGCACTCTAACAACTGAATATGATACTGTAAAGAATTTAATATCCAAAAATATTGAAAAAGGTTTTAAACGCTACAGCGCATAATCATATATAAAAAACTCTCGAATTTTTCGAGAGTTTTTTATTATTACATCATATTTTTTCTAATTTTTTCTTTCGCATTGTCAATTTGTTTAATTCTTTTTTCAATTTGCTTAATCTGTTTTTCCAGCGCTTTTCTTTCTGCTTTAACAGCTTTGTATTGAGCGTCTACATCAGAATATTTTGATTTGTAATTAAGCAATTCATTTCTGACATCAACCTGTGCATTATCAAGCTGTGTTATAGCACTTTGCATCTTTGTATTTCCGGCAGGAGTCTGCTCAGTAGCTTGAATGCTTGAAGAAGAAGAAACTTTTGCAGGAGTGCCATAAGCTGTATCGTCGAAGTTTAAAGGTGTAAATGCATTTCCGTCAGCAAATGCCGCACAAGAGCATGCCATAAATATTGCTGCGGTGAACACACATGTTTTTAAAGATTTCATAATTCCAATTCTCCTATACATTTAAAAATAAAATACTATTTATATATAATATATTAAATTATGTTTTTATAAAAAACAAATCACTTCATATATTTTAATAAAATTTATGAAAATTTTTTTAGTCAACGGGAACTTTTTTGAAATCATGACATCTACTACATAGTAAGCATTTGAGCATGATTCTAAATTATTAATTTTTGTAAATGGTTAAAAGTCTTACAGCTCAACGGGCATGTATAAAATAGTGAAAAAACATGAAAAAAAGTGGTTGATTTCAAATTTTTTTTTGTTTAAGATTATAGACGTGCCAAGTGCACAGCGAACTTTTAAAACTAGTCGAAAATAAACGTTAAAAAAATAAAAATATTGCTTGACAAAAATTTTTGACAGATTAAAATAAAAATTACCGGCTAAATTCCGGTTGGGTTTTAAGATTAATTAAGTTAGTCTGAACCTTACAAATAAAGAATAAAATTTATAATTGCCCCAAACAAATATAAATTTATGTTCTGCAAAAAATTAAGAATAGTACTTTGACAAAAGAATAGTTTAGCGAATAACTAAGTCGATTCACAAAGATAACGGACGAAAAAACGAATAAATGAGTCAAACGCTACTAATTAAGTAGTGAGGACATAACTTTCTGACAATGGAGAGTTTGATCCTGGCTCAGGACGAACGCTGGCGGCGTGCTTCAT
>CALURL010000014.1 GCA_944323155.1 Candidatus Gastranaerophilales bacterium | reverse complement strand
ATGACAGTAAAATTTGAAGGACAAGATAGACGTCAAGCAAAATTGAATAAAATTTTACCTGAATATGGTTTCAAATCTTTGGAAGAAGCTAAAGAATTATGTGATTCAAAAGGTATTGATGTTGACGCTATTGTAAAAGGAATTCAGCCTATTGCATTTGAAAATGCTGTTTGGGCTTATACTTTAGGTGCTGCAATCGCTATTAAAAAAGGCGTAAAAACTGCTGCAGATGCCGCTGAAGCAATTGGTGAAGGTTTACAAGCATTTGCTGTCCCTGGTTCAGTAGGCGACCAAAGAAAAGTTGGGCTTGGTCATGGTAACCTTGCTGCAATGCTTTTGAGAGAAGAAACTCAATGTTTCTGTTTCTTAGCAGGACATGAATCTTTTGCTGCTGCAGAAGGTGCTATTGGTATTGCTAGAAACGCTAACAAAGTTAGAAAAACTCCTTTGAGAGTTATTTTGAACGGGTTAGGAAAAGATGCAGCATACATTATTTCTAGAATTAACGGTTTTACATCTGTTGAAACTAAATATGATTATAAAACAGGCGAATTAAAAATCGTTAAAGAACAGCCTTTCTCTGATGGTGAAAGAGCAAAAGTAAAATGTTACGGTGCTGACGATGTTTCAGAAGGTGTTGCTATTATGATTCATGAAGGTGTTGATGTTTCTATCACAGGTAACTCAACTAACCCGACAAGATTCCAACACCCTGTTGCTGGTACTTACAAAAAATGGTGCTGGGAAAATGGAAGAAAATACTTCTCAGTAGCTTCAGGCGGTGGTACAGGCAGAACTCTTCACCCTGATAACGTTGCTGCCGGCCCTGCTTCTTACGGTATGACAGATACTATGGGAAGAATGCACTCAGATGCTCAATTTGCCGGATCTTCATCAGTTCCTGCTCACGTAGAAATGATGGGTGTAATCGGTATGGGTAACAATCCGATGGTAGGTGCTACAGTTGCTGTTGCAGTTGCTGTTGAAGGTGCAATGAATAAGTAATAATTATATGAATTGCTAATAAAAAATCTCTCTTTATTAAAGAGAGATTTTTTTTATTTATTAAACCTCACTTAAGCCTTTCCGTGCTTGTAGAGAAGGTTAACAGAGTCAGTTTTGTTGGGCAAGTATGCCCAACCTACAGTTAAACAATATTAGCCCCTCTCTCTAACTCTCTCCCCTTGGGGTGGGGGGGGGGCTACGCGTAGGTACTTGCGCTAATATTCGAAAAACTTTAAAAATATTGAAAAATTTTATATTTAAAAGTATATTAAAGATTTTCTATTGCGCGTTCTAGTGCTTGTGTTTCTGTTATGCCATGTTCTGAAGCATAATTTTTTAATTTTGTTATTAATTCTTCATTTAATCTTCTATTAAAAGGGATTTTTGGATTTTCGCATTTTCTTCCGGCACCGTCTCTTTTACCGCCCCAGCCGCAGCCTTGTTTTTCGCCGTTGTGGCAATGGCCTTCTCCATGACCGCCACAGTGATGTTCGCCTGAGTGATTGCAGTGGCCTTCTGAATGTCCGTGTCCGCAATTCCCTTCATTGTGATGACAATGTTCATGATTACAATTATGCATAAAATTCCCTCCTTTTTACACAAATAATTGTAACTCTGTATCTTGATTTTGTCAATACAATTTCAAATTATATAATAAATTATTTAGTAATTCCTTCTATTTGAATGCAGTTTATCTGGCAGAAAGTTTTTAGAACTTTTTGGGCTTTAATAATTTTTGTATTTACATAATTATTTTTTGTTTTTGCAGTTAAATCTGCGGCTTTTTGATACATTTTTGCACAGCCTTCTATGTAGAGTTTTTGTTGTTGGGATTTTACAAGTCCAAGTTCCTGCAAATATTTGCCTTGCAGGAGATATAATCTTGACAAAAGGTCATTCATGCTGAATTTTTCGGCAAGAGTTATTGCGCTATCCAGATGCATTTTTGCACTTTCAAAGTCAGAAAGTGTTATGCAGCATTCAATTATAATTGTTTTTAACAAAATTACGAAGAAGTAATTATCAATTTTAGGATTTTGAGCCACTTGCAATGCCTGTTCTGCGATTTCCATAGCGTTTTGCGGACCTTCTGTAATCAGTGTTGCCTCTGCTATTAAATACCACGTTAAAAGTGCTCCTATAGCCATTTTTTCTTTTGCAAAATATGCTATTTGATCGTTATATATTTCCATTGCATGTTTTGTCTGTTCCTTGTCTTTGAATAGTTTTCCAAGCAAAGTTTTTAGGATATTTTTTGTAAAATTATCCCCATTGTTGTTGGCAAATGTTACGATTTCGAATAAATCTTCCTGAATGCCGTCATATCTTTTACGCATAAAGTTATTAACTATATTAATAAAATTCCAGCGTAAAATTGTTTCATTATCCATAACATTTTCACGATAAAGTTTCAGGACTTCTTCGAGCATTTGTTCTGATGATTTGTAATTCCCTTTTATGGTTTCAGCAAATGCAAGAGTCAATTTACATTTGCAGATAAATAATTCATCTTTAATATTATTGCGTTCTATAATATCGAATAGTATTGTTAAAATTTCAAACGATCTGTCATTACCCTGCAAAACAAGAGCATTTGCGAGCATTAAGTATGTTTTTAACCAGCTTTCATAAACAAATTGTAAGGAAATATGCTTTGTATTCCTATTTTTCTTGAAAAATATGTCAAAAATAGGCATTATTTCCGTATCAATCATGTTGATAATTTGTCCGCAGTTACCAATATTTAAAAGTGCTGAAAGTTTAGAGCATTTTAAAAGAGCAATTTCTAATTTGTTATCCTGATTAGCTTTTTCTAAAACCGCATCAACGCACTCTACTTCGCCGAAATAATTCCCTGTTTTTCTACAGCAGGTAGATAGATATGATAAAAGTTCAATTTCTTTTGGTGTATCGCCTATACTCTGTGCATTTGATATAGCATCCGGTAAGTAATCCATTGCTTCTGTTGGATTATAATTGGTTAAAAGTTTTCCGAGACGTTCTGATATATTGAACCGAGTTTTCAATGTAGCTGTTTCATCAAATTCATTAATTAATGCCATTGATTGTTTCTGGGCAAGTGCGTATAAGTTTACATCTCCTATAAATGCTGCAAGGCGGGTATTTTGTGTCCATATGTTCAATGCAAGAGATGCTTCTTTGATATTCTGGGCTATAATCGCAAGTATTGAGATTGAATTAAGAGTGAAAGCTGTGAGTGAACTCAGTATTTTTCTATTAATTTTGTCATAATTTGTATCTTTTTTAGCATTTTTCAAAATGGTTTCCCACAGAAGCTGGCTGCTAAATTCGTAAAATATTTCATTCATTGGGGTTATGTAATCCATTTTTTCAAGATACGTCATTATATCAGTAAATGTTTTATCATCAACTTCAAATATTTCTTTTAAAAGGTTTATATTGATTTTATCGCCAAGGATTGCTGCTCCGAGCAGAATATCATAAGCTGGCGGATTTATATGTGCTAAAAGTCCTAATCTGAATTCCAAAAGCCCTTTAAAATCTGTACTTAATTCAAAAGGCTGGTCTGCAAGCTGGCAGTCAAATTTTAAACAAAGAGCATGGTTTATGTATGATGGATTACCATTGCTGATTTTATATATTTGAACTTTTTCGGTTTTATTCAAGCCCGGAAAACCTTCAATATTTTTTTTCTTTGCATCAGTCAGGATTTCCATCTGATTGAAATCAAGAGGCGCTATACCAATATCAAGATAGATATTTTCATTATTTTTTTGCGGAAAATAAAAATAACCTTTTGCCGGACGTGCATCTGTATAAATTAGTAAAAATTTTAAATCAGCCCAAATATTTGGCCTTTTTATCAGATGGTTAAGAAATTCGAATGAAAATCCGTCAATGAAATCAAAGTTGTCAACAACTAGAATAATCTGATTATTCTGAGCGATTTTGTCAAAGATTTTATATAGACAATTAAATGTTTTGGTTTTGTTGGCGAATATATCTTCAAATTTCCCTTCTGTATGCGGATAGAGAAAATTCAACAGATCAAAAACTTCATTATTTGTGAGTTCAGGAAATTCATTCTTGAAAAATTTTGATGCATCTTTTTTAAATTGTAAATTATTTATGCAGATATTCGGCAGGTTAAAAAGATTTAGAAGCATATCCTGAATTAGCCCGCCTGCTGTAAGTTGCGTAATTGAAGTACATTTTCCGTAAAGCCAAGAATAATGTTTCTCTACAAGTTCATGCATTACAGATTTTAGTACAATTGTTTTTCCAATACCTTTATCGCCGCTTAGTGAAAATATTTTTTTATCTTTTGACAATATCCCTTTTACAAGAATATTTTTTGCCGCTTCTTGCGATATTAAATTTGCAGGGTATTCTAGTTTTATTTCTTCAGGCGTCTCTTCTACAATTTCTTCAACTGACGGCTGGATAAAGGAATAACCGCATTTTCTACATTTTTCTGCATCTGGAAGGTTAATTGACGAACAGTTAGGGCATTTTTTTAGAATTTCATTACCGCATTTTTTACATTTGAGACTAAATATTGAATTAACGGTATTACAATTTTTGCAAACCAAACCTGTTCTGGTATTGCAATATGGGCATTTTAAAGTATTATCTGGAATTGTTTTTTTACATACGGGACATTTCATTTTTACCCCCGTATTAATTAAATGCTTGTTTAACTTTTTCCATTAATTTGAATAACCGTTTTGAAATTTCTGATTGAGAAAGTCCTAAATTTTCTGCGATTTCTTTTTGAGTCATACCTTTTTCATAGCGCATCATATATAAATCAAGGTATTTTTTATCCGGCTCAGAATCGTTTATTAGATAAACGGAATCAATTACTTTTTGTAAAATTTCTTTTTTTATAACTATATCTTCGGGCGTTTCCTGAATATTAGCAGTTGAATAAGTAATACTAACAGTTGAATAATCCGGTCTTGTATCAGGAGTTAATGTTTCAAGAGAAACTTCGCCTGACGACATATAGCCGCTTTTGGTGCGTCTTAATCTGCCTGAATTTTTTAGAACATTAAGAATAGAAGTGGTTGCTATTTTCCTTAAATAGGCTTCCAATGTAGCATCTGATGTAACAGTTTTAACAATCATAAATGAGCGTTTGCATGTTTCATTGAAAAAATCATCATACAAATCTTCATTATTGGCAAATTTTTTATCGTTTTTTATTATTTTTTCGATTAAGTCTATTTTGTCTTGAGCTAATTCCACTTCTTATTTCCTTGTTCTGTCAATAGTATAACATATTTATAAATATATTATAAGCCCCAAATTAAAATTAGAGCCTTTAACCTCGCCAGCAGGCGGTTTTACGACATCTAACGTATTTTTAACAGATTGTAACACAATGTCATCTATTTCTTTAGAGCCGCTGCTATTTATAATTTTTGCATTTTGTACAGAGCCATTGTTAGATAGTGTAAGGCCTACTTTCACCTGGTTTGAATATGCATATTCTGTTGCAAGAAGTAAATCTGCTGACAGTGAGAGTTTTATACTTTTCCCTGCTGTCATAAGATAATTTTTCATTTTATTGCTGTATGACAGATAATCAGGTACATCCCAGACCAATTTTTGAACTGAAAGATATGAATCTGAATTTACCTGTTTAGGCTTTTGTGTTTTGGCAATATTTTTTATATCTTTTGATGTTTTGGCTTTTTGCACTTCTTTTTTATCAATTGAGTTAATATCAGGTGCATTTGTCAATACATTTTCATCAGAAGTCTCATTCGCAGTGCTTGCAGGTAAAGGTGCGGTAGAAGCTGTCTTTGCTGTGTCAAGAATTTCTGATTCATTTGTATTTTGTGTCATGTTATCTATATTAGAATCTGAGCCTTTTGATTTTAAAAATGCAAACACAGAGGCAGAAGCTAATACTGCGACTACAGCAGCTGCAACAATAATTGTTTTTTTACTTGAAGCTGATGATGATTTTTTATTATATAATGCAACACCCGGTGGAGTTGGCATATTATCAGTATCTGCTCCTGGTAGAGAATCAATATCTGCAAAACTTTCGAAATTGCCTTCTCCATTGTTTTCATTATCGTTGAATAAAAAACCTAATTTTTCGTTTGTATCATTCCCATCTGCTTGTTGAGCAGCGTCATCAGGAATATAATTTGTTTCAACTTGGTCTATGAGAGATGCTATATCATCTGTCGGAAGAGCAGAGTTGTCATTTGTTGAAGAGGTCGTATTTTGAGCTTGTGCAGCTTTTTGATTAACTATATCATCAATGGAATCTGAGCCTAGCAGGTCTTCGATTTGGAAATCAGAAATATCATTTTGCTGCTCTGTTGGCTGCGTTTCAGAAGTTTGGGTATTAGAACCGGATTGGTCTGTATCTGAAAGAAGATCGTCAATTTCAGCAAATAAATCATTGGAAGATATATCTTGAGCATTTGCTGTTGAATTATCAGTATCTGTAATTCCCAAATCTTCTATTGAGATATCGCCTACATTATCTTCAGAAAGCCCTTCAAGAAGATTTTTTCCGAACCCTTCTGATTTTTCTGCGGTTTCTTCAGTTTCATTTTCGAAAATTTGTGGTTCTAATGCTGCTGTATTGCTGTTTTCATCGGGCATTTCAGAAATATCTGCAGTTTCATTAGCATTTGTTTCTGAATTCAGTAAATCTGCTGTTTCTTGATCATTTTCATTGAAATCCATTGAGGAATCAAGAAAATCAGAGATATTATTATCTTCATTTGATGTTAGATTATTGTCAATATTTGAATTCACGGTAGAATCTAATTCTGCAAACTCTGCAATGTTATTATCATCAGTTTCCGCAGGAGCAATATTATCGTCTGTTAATTCTTCAGCCTGAACATCATCTTCGATACTATCAAAGTCAAGAGTGTTTGTATTATCCTCTTCCTCATCGAATTCAGCTACATTATTGTCATTAAGTTCAATATTATCAAAAGATATTGACTCATTTGGCAGCATGTTTTCATCAATTTGCGGGGCTGCAATGCTGCTTGTATCAATGTTATCGAAAGAAATTGATTCTGTGCCTAAATCAGGAAGATTTGTGTCAAGAGGTTCAATGTTGGATTCTGAAATATCAATATTGTCAAGAGAAATTCCAGGGTCAAAAGAATTAGTTGTTTCTTCTGCCAAATCATTTTCCGGTGTTTCAAATTCTATGTCATCAAAAGATATAGAATTCTCATCTTTAGTCTCTGATAACGTATTATTTTCTATATTATCATCTATTTGAATATCTTCAAATGATATAGAATTTTCTGTGTCAGAAGAATTTTCTTCAATACTGTCTGTATTCTTATCATCTATTTTAATGTCATCAAAAGAAATTATTTTTTCTTGCGGGTTATTATCTATAGGAGTTGTAAAACTTTCAAGCCCTGCTTCGGCCAGGTTAATCCCTTCTTTTGCAAGGTCAATTCCCTCAGAAACTTCATTAATTAACTCTCCAGCCGCCATTGCTGCTGCCGCAGTGCCGGCACCTAAAGCCGCTGCTGTTCCAAGGGCTGCCACGTCACCGATTACGCTGCTAGAATCAGTTTTTTGAGAAGTATTATCTTGTGTCTCTTCTTTTGTAGATGCTTCGATATTTGTATTTGTTGCCTCAGCCTGTGGTTGTGCAGGTAATTCTTCTAATGTATCTGTTATATCTGTAGGAGCAGGTGTCTCTAATTCTGGACTTGCCTCAATAGAATTTATTTCATTAATATCAGGAACATCTTCAAGGTCGCTTGTTAAGAAGTCATCGAGATTTGTGTCCGTGTTGAGATTTAAATTGTCAGTGCTGTTTGCATTTTCTTCTTCTGTTTTTGAATTTTCATCAAAGCCTGCAATTGGCACAATATCTTCTGTGGTTGCTGATTTGTCTGTGTATTCTTTTTTTATAACTTCGTCATCTGCTATTGCTCTGTATGATAAAACTTCAAAGTTTTCGTATTCAATAAACCTGTCTCTTAATTCTGCGCATTTTGTGAGTTGTTTTAGCAGATATTTTTTTTCTTCGTCAGTAACATCATTGTCTATTATGGAAATCATTATTCTTTCTGAATTTTGAATATCATCTTCAGAAAGTTTTTGTTCTGTGCTGCCTTTAAAATTTTCAATAAATTTTTTCAAATCTAAAGGAGAATTCAGTTTTTCTTTTTCTATAAAATAATATTTGTCATTTGAATTATTTTTGTTTATCAATTTAGGTTCAAAGAAACCTAAAAAGTTTACATGGCTTAAATCTTCTGCTAATTTAAAAACAATATATATATCAGGAGTCAAATTATATTGAAAATGTTCTTTAGGGATAAAAATAAAGTTTTCATCAAAAACAACTCTTACATCAATATGTATATTTGGAAGCATTATGTCAGAAATATCGTTTTCTTCCAGAATTTTTTTGATAGAATGAATATTATAAATATTCTGGATATCAATATTTTCAGAATTTAAATATTTTAATGCAAGTTCTGCACCGAGAGTATTTATGTAAGCTCTATTTTGAGTTTCTTTGTCTGCAAAGCCTTTAGCGGCAATACTTGCTTCAATTTTGTCGTTGTCTTCAATGTAAATTAGTGTATCTTGATTTAAAACCATGCTTAATTCTCCCCTTCTACTCAATAAGATTACACGAGATAAAAAAATATTCCACTTTTTATGTAAAGATTTGTAAATTTTATTGAAAACTAATAATATTTGCGCAAAAATAATTTTGTTCACGGTTTTTATCCTAAGGTCAATATAAAAATTAAAGTGTGGATATTATATATAAGGAGGTTCTAAATGTTAAGTCCGGTATCAAGTGTAAGTTTTCATGCAGGTAAGTTTAAAACTAATTTTGGTAATGAAGAATCAAAGTTATCTAATATGATGCAAACTTCTAATCAAGAGGCTGACAGTTTTGATAGATCTGAAGAAGATGGTTTTGATAAATATAAAACAGCAAAAATTGTTGGTGGTATAGGTGCTCTTGCTCTTGCAACATGGATTGGTCTTGGTATTGCTGTCGGCAGAAAAGGCTCTACATGGAAAAAAGCTGTAGCTTTAGAAGGAGAAAAATTAACTACTAAAGAAAAAATTAACAATTTCTTCTATGCAATCGGTGATTCTGCAAATAGTGCTTATAAAAAAATATTTAAAAGAAAAGAAGCCGCAAAAACAGAAGATATAAAAACAGAAACTCCGGCAGAATAGATTAAATAAAAATTAATTTTACAATATAATACATTGGGTCACATATGTGACCCTTTTTTTATTCTAAAAATTCGGATAGAATATTGTTACTAATAAGAATACCTGTGTCAGAGAGCCTGTATCCTGTATTAGTTTCTAAAAGATACCGATTGCCGACAAACTCTTTTAGTTGACTGGCGTACTTTTTACGGAAATCAATGCCGAAATTTTCGTTAATTTTTTCAACATTTATTCCGGAAATTTTTCTAAATCCTAAGAAAATTTCTTCTTCCAATCTTTCTTGTTGTGTAACTTTGTGCTCCGTCTTATGGCAAAGCGGGTTTGCAAGATATAAATCTATATTTGAATTATTGGAATAGCGTATTCCGTTAACATATCCGTGTGCCGCACAGCCAAAACCATAGTAACTGTTGTTATCCCAATAATTCAGGTTATGCCGCGATTGGAATCCTTGTTTTGCAAAATTACTTATCTCATAGTGTTCAAATCCTTGGCGTGTAAGAATTTCTATTGCTTTAAGATACATGTCAGCCTGAATATCATCGTCAGGAAGGTTTTTAGGCGGATTTTTGTAAAAATAGCAGCCCTCGTCAATTTTAAGCCCGTATAGAGAAATGTGTTGAATTTCAAGCGATACAGCTTTTTCTAAATCTTTTGAGAAATCTTCGATTTTCTGGTTTGGAAGTCCGTATATAAAATCAAGATTAATGTTGTCAAAACCGGCTTTTTGTGCGTATTTTACCGCAATAACTACATCGTCAGAGGAATGTTTTCTTCCTATTTCACAAAGTATTTTGTCGTCAAATGTCTGGCACCCTATGCTTATTCTATTAACTCCAATTTTTTTTAAACTTTGCAGATATTCAAAATTAATTGTTTCTGGATTAATTTCAACAGTCACTTCCGTTTCTGCATTGAAGTTAAGAAGGCTAAGAATTTGTTCCATTTCGCTAATTTTCAGCAGTGACGGTGTGCCACCGCCAAAATAAATCGTTTTTAATTTTTCATTTTTGTAATAATTTGTAATTTCTTTTTTTAATGCATTTATGTAATCCTGCTTTAACTCAAGTTTCGGGAATGATACGAAAGAGCAGTATTTACATTTCTGTTTGCAAAAAGGTATGTGTATATAAATATTTCTTGGCATAGGAACATTTTACAATAAAGAAGAATTTCGATGTTGCAGTAAAATAAATAATGCGCTATAATGATAATATAACAATTGAATAATTTTTATGGAGTGAAAGTATGAGTTATGAATTAAGGAAAGCAGCCTTAAAAAAAGGTGCTGCAAAATTTGCTGAGCGAGGATTTGGAAAGTTGGCACAAAAATCCGGCTTTACGTTAGCAGAAATGATGGTTGTAATGCTCATAATGAGTATAATCATGGCAGCATTTGCACCTGTAGTCACAACGAGAAACAAAAGCGGTGATAATTCCGAGCGTTGGCGCTGGGCAAGAAACAGATCTGACATTTATTACGGAATAGCCGACACTCAGGTCGCCATGATCGGCCAGAATGAACGTGAAGCTACCGACCCGTCAAGCAAATTACTAATCAGTACCATAGAAGACGGCCAAAATCATATATTGTTTAAACATGCAACAAGTGCCGGTGCCGGCACGATTCTGGGTCAGTTATACATGGATGACAAAGGCAATTATGGTCTCACAACATCACAGCTAAAAGGTTCTCAAAATACCGCCTTTGGTAGTGGTGCATTAATAAATGTCACCGGCTCGGGCACAGGTGATAACGGTACCAAAAATACAGCAATAGGTTTTGAGTCATTAAAAAGTAATACCGGTGGCTATTATAATACTGCCGTTGGCGAATTATCTTTAACATCCAATACAACTGGTTGGCGAAACGTCGCAATTGGTAACAGTTCCATGCGATCCAATACTTCAGGCCAGGAAAATGTAGGAATAGGTGCCGATAGTTTGTATCATAATTTAAGCGGCAGCAATAACGTAGCTGTAGGTCAAAGTGCTCTTACCTTAAACCAGACTGGTAATAGTAATGTTGCTGTTGGTTACCATGCTTTGTACAGTAACGACAATGGATATAATAACGTAGCTATAGGCTTAAATCCGTTAGTAAATAATACCGGTGGTTATTATAACATAGCAATCGGTGAACGAAGTTTAGAAGCAAACACGACTGGTATAGAGAACACAGCCGTAGGAACTTATTCATCGTTGTATACGTCTGGAAGTCATAACACAGCCTTAGGTTATGACAGTTTGCGTGACATGAGCGGGGATTATAACACTGCAGTGGGTTACCGCACAAATTTTGACGATGCCAACCATTACCATAGTGGCAGTTATACAACGGCTTTAGGCGCCAATGCAAGTGCATTTAATAGTTATGCAACGGCTTTAGGTGCTTTATCTCATGCCGATGCTGAGGGTGCAACAGCTGGGGGTTATAATTCCACAGCCAGTGGTCAGTATTCAACAGCTTATGGTAATTTAAGTAGAGCCACCAACACCTACGCAACCGCAATTGGTGATGTAGCAGAAGCAACCGCCGAACGCGCAACCGCGGTTGGCCAATATGCTTATGCTCGTTCTCAGTATAGTATAGCAATAGGCTCAGATGTTAATGCGAGTAATTCAGAAGCTATAGCCATAGGTTACATGGCAAATGCTAGTGGTTCGCAATCCATTGCTATCGGAACTTTAGGAACTTCAGTAGGTACAACTGCATCAGGACAATATTCAATTGCTATGGGTGATGGTGCTATGGCTCGTGGTCAAGATAATATCGCCATCGGTCGAGAAGCCTGTGCCAATGTCTATGGTAGCAATAAAGTATGTATAGGTGCTAATTCCGGCCCAAGCGGTGAGCTTGCTAACGACAGCGTGGAGCGTATATATATCGGTAGTGAGCCCTATGTAAAGCGAAATAACGTAAGTAATATCAGTGCTACTGCACCATTAGAGATCCATAATGACAAAAGTCGTGGTGCTGCCATAGTAGTAAACGGTACTTTGTTAGTCCGAGGCCATTTGGCAATAGCTTCTCCGCACATTGCAGATCCCCGTCTTTCAATTGTCTCAAATAAGAAAGCAGGTTCTGACGATACCTATAACGTAGGCGGTTTCTTAAATGCCTCAGACCCATATACAAATAATGGTAATCCAGGCTACTTGTCTAACAGCTGGATATCAGACAAACGTCTAAAATATGTAGGTCATGAATTCACCTCTGGCTTAGATAAAATTCGTGAATTAAAGATATTTAACTATACTTTCAAAAACGACAAGGCAAAAACTCCGCATGTCGGCGTAATCGCTCAGGATTTACAGAAAGTCTTTCCGGACGCCGTAAGCAAAGGTGATGATGGTTTCTTACAAATTCGTTTAGAAGACATGTTTTACGCCTTGGTAAACGCAGTAAAAGAACTTGATTCGAAGATAACCGAGTTAACTAACCAAGTAAAAATTCTGCAAGAACAAAACAAACAAATAATCAAGCAAAACAAAGCAATCGAAGCCCGTTTAAAAGCTTTGGAAGCTAAAAACAAATAACTTTTCATACTTAATATAAGCCCCCTCGGCTTATAATACTACTCCCGCCCTCCTTGCGGGAGTTTTTTTTATATAGAAGTTACGATGTTGGGCAGGTATGCCCAACCTACAGCTCTGTATTATATTATTTATTTGGGCAGGTATGCCTAACCGACGCAGAATGTCATACTTGTTTTTTGAGATTGTTAGTTAATAATTCTTGATTTTTTCAAAATATCCATTAAAAGGTTGATGTGAAATAGTCTGAATTAATATATTGTATTTATGGGGAATATTCATTATCAGACTTGAAAAGGGATAGTTAGCTAACGTATGGTAAATGATAATATTAACTCAATTGAATACAAAAAATTGTATAGTCAGTACAATTGGTTTGAAAAAAACTACCCGCCGGTTGTACAAAAGTCTTGTGATGAATTCTTTTTACCCGGATTTAGTTTTGTGCTCGCAGGCATTAGCAAAAATATCAATACATTAATGGATAAGGATGCGTATTTTGTTACGAAAATCCGCATAGATAAACAGCATGATATGTTCTTTAGAATGTCTGAAAGAGCTGTTGAAATTGTTCTCGATAGAGTTTTAGGAAGAGCTCAACGAAAATTCTCCCTTAACAGGCTTACAGATTTAGAAGCAAAAATTATTACCTCATTTAATGATTACATGTACAATTCTGTGGCTCAATTTCTTTCCCCGCCGCCACCGACTTTGAAACGTACTAATTTTGATATTATTCATCTGACTTTTCTTATTAAGGATATTGATGAAAATACTGTTTCAAAATTTATTATCTCATTGCCTGAAGTGCTTCTAAAGCCAGATGAAGTCGTTTCTAAAAATGATAAATTTAATTACACTGATTTTCAAAAAAGCACACTCGATGTCGCTTTCAAAATCGGCTCAACAAGATTTAAGCTATATGAACTTAAAAATTTAGATGTTGACGATATTGTTGTTTTTGAAAACAGTGATCCGAAACATTTGACTCTAAAATTTAGAGACTATGAAAAAGAAGTTAATTTAAACCCGAATATGGGGCTTGTTATACCTGTTGATAACGAGGAAGGAGATAATATGGCAGAAAATAATACCAATCTCTGGGATAGTATTGAAGTAGAAATGGATGCTCAATTCGATTCTGTTAAAATCACACTCGGAGAATTGAAAAATATAGAAGAAGGCTTGGTTGTAGATTTGACATCAATCTACGATAACAAAGTTACTCTGACTGTTGAAGATAAACCTATTGCAAGGGGCGAACTTGTAATTATCAATGACAGATACGGGGTTAAGGTAGAAGAAGTTATTGCAAATTCTGGAAATAAAGAGCAGGCTGCATCAGCTCCTCAACAGCCTGTAGATGAACAAATGCCATTGCAAAATGCTCCTTTAGAAGAAAATGCTCCTATGGAGGAAGAGCAGCCATTTGAAAATGAAATTTCTAATGAGCAGCCGCAAAATCCTGCTGGTGATGATGAAGATGAATTTGATTACAGTGATTTTGAGCTGGAAGACGAAGATATTTAACAATATAGAATTAAGACTTGACGGAGGGATATAATATGAGCGGATATTTAATAAATTTTGTAGTATATACAGCCGCAATGGTTGGGTTAATCTTTCTTGCCTTATTTGTTTATAAACAGACTACACAAGGTTTTGGAATGAGTTCTAAATCTAAATTCCTTAATGTAGAAGATTCAATAAGCCTTGCGCCTCGTAAAAATCTTTATATAATTCGTGCCGGTAAAGAAAGATTTCTTGTTGCATCAGATGTTGATAGAACTTCTCTAATTTCAAAACTTGACGATAATGCAACTTTCAAACGTCAAGAGTTGAAATCTTCTGTTGATGAACTTCCAACAATCGTGGACTTCCCGAAAAACAAAGAAACAACCGTTTTTCAAAATATAGTTAAAAGAATATAAGGATAGATAATAAATGGATAGTGTTTTACATAATATGAATCCCGTTTTACAAATGCTGATAGTGATGACTTTGTTTTCACTAATTCCGTTTGTATTCTGCTGTATGACAAGTTTTTTAAGATTTGTTATAGTGTTTTCAATGTTGAAAACTGCAATGGGTACTCAGCAGGTGCCACCGTCAATTGTAATTATCGGGCTTGCCATGATTTTGACATTCTACACAATGGGAGGAACTTTTCAGAAAATGTATGAAATGGGCTCTGTTCCATATCAGAAAAATCAGAATATGATTGAAGCTATTAATGAGGGTTCTAAACCGCTTAAAGAATTCATGATGAAACAGACAAGAGAAAGTGATCTTGCGTTTTTTGTTGAAATGACGCATAAAACTCCGCCGAAAAGTCCTGACGAGATTACGATATGGCAAGTTGCTCCGGCATTTATCATTAGCGAACTTAAAACATCTTTTGAAATCGGCTTTATTATATTTGTACCATTTATTGTATTAGACCTTGTTGTTGCAAATATATTGCTGGCTTTGGGGATGTTCATGCTGTCGCCGACAATTATTTCTTTGCCATTTAAGCTGTTGATATTCATTGCAGTTGACGGCTGGGCGTTAATTGTTCAGGGGCTTGTTACAAGTTACAATTAAAAAAGTTTGAAAGGATATAAATACAATGGAACTGTTAGTAGAATATTTAGCAAGAGGTTTTTTATTAATGCTTGTAATATCAATGCCCTGTGTATTGGTTGCGGCAGGAATAGGGCTTGTTGTAGGTATTTTGCAGGCTGTAACTCAGGTTCAGGAACAAACCATTGCTGCAGCACCGAAAATTCTCGGTGTGTTTCTCGTAATTGTTATCGGCGGGATGGGATATATTAATCTTTTGAAAAACTTTTTTACAGACGGAATGGCTATGGCTTTTAATGCGGTTTCAAAAAATGATACTTATGTCCTTTCGCCTGACTACTACAAGTATACAACTCCTTTTGAACATGAAATGAGTGATAAGTTTAAAAATCAGCCTGATATTAATGAATTAATGAAAAATCCAGGCAAGGTGCCGTTTATAAACCAAAATCAGAAAATTAAATATCTCCCAAGCCCGAGAACACCTATGCCTAAACCGGATTTCGTAGAAACTAATACTATTTTAGGAAGGTAATATTATGAAAAAAGTTTTACTATTTTTGACATTATTTATATTACCGCTTCAGGCTGATGCTTATCAGGATTATATAATTTTTTCTGATAATCCAGTATCTTCTGCAGTTATTGAAGATAGCAATATTGCAGAAGTTTTCCCCTTACAGACTATTGATAACAAAAAGGAAACTATTCTTTTGAAAGCTAAAAAAGACGGTAAAACGAATATTATTATTACAACTTCTCAAGGTGAGAGAAGAATAGGTATAAATGTAAAGTCTGATAAAATTATATTTAATGACTTAAATGGTTTTAATACAGAGGTTTGTGATATTCCGCCGCAAAATCTTAAGATTAACGGTTTGGATGTATTGCTGCCGCCAACAAAAGCAGGAGAAAAGTAGTTGGAGAATATAATTAATGAATTAATGAAAATGTTTCCGATGATGAATGCATACCTTGCGGCAGGCATTTTCATTTTTTCACGTCTTTTAGGCTTTATAAGACTTGCTCCTGTATTTAACAGAAAAGAAGTTCCAGGGCTTGTTAAGCTGAGTTTTATATTAATTTTAACTATTGTCTTGACAGGAATTGTAAAGCCTGATGTTCATGTTATACAAAGTTCATTTGCTCTTTCCATATTTTTGAATATAGTTGTCGGAGCAATGATAGGTTATATGGCTCAGTTAATTCTAATAGCCGTAGAAGCTGGCGCTGATATGATTAATATGCAGATGGGTTTGACATCTGCAATGGTTTTGGATCCAACAACTTCCAGCCAGGTTTCTATTTTGGGGAAATGTTTTTCTCTTTTAGGGGTTTTGATATTTATTGAACTTGGCGGGATATACTGGTTAATTCAGGCATTTATCAGAAGTATTACGATATTTCCTCTCGGGGCAACAAGTATTCCTCTGGATCAGATTGTGAATATGGATTATTTAATAGAACTTTCTTCAAACGTTTTGTATATGGGGCTCCAAATTGCATCTCCTGTTCTACTTGCAACATTGGGACAGGATATTATTCTTGGCGTAATTTCAAAGACCGCACCTCAGGTAAACGTTTTCCAGCTTAGTTTTTTATTCAAGCCTGTTTTAGGAGCCGCAATTTTAGTATGGATTATGCCTATGCTGATAAATGTTATTAACGATTACTTTTTGTCATTTTCGCATATTATCTAAAAAATAATGTTGGGCATACCTGCCCAACTAAATAATACAATGTAGGTTGGGGTTTCTACCCCAACAAATAAATTCTTGCTCAACACATTTTTCGTTCAACAAATATTTTAGTTGTTCATGTTTTTTACAAAATCAGAGATTGCAAACGCATCAATTGTTCCGACAACTATCTCAAAATCTAGATTTTCGTTTTTAATTTCTTCTTCCAGCTCTTCTTTCATGTGTGCAAGAAGCCCGGGGATTATAATTTTTCTATTTTTTACTTTTGGGGCAAGTTTAAGTTTTTTCAAAGTCTTTGCGACGATTTTGGCGGTGAATTTTTCAGCAGACCAGGCTGTCAAAACGCTCATACCGTCGGCAGGAGTTACCACAAGATAAGATGGAACAGGCAGGCTTTCTAGTTCATTTGCGACTGCAAAAAATGTAAGTGCAAAATTTGTTGTTAGGAAAATTAGTGAATTCTCATCAGGATTGTTGAATTCATATATTTTAGATTCTACCTGTAATGGTTTTTGCGGGTCTGTGAATATATTTTCTCGTAAGCTCATAAGTGCCGTAAATATATTTTCATCAAAATCCTCAAATACAAGCATATTTGCATATTTGCATATATAATAAGCCGCTTTGGCGCATAATTGATAAGTGTCATTTGTGTGTGGAAAATAGACGTAAACAGGATTTGAAAAATTTCCGTCTTTTTCTAAAATCGCTTTTTTACGAATATTTATAAGTTCTTGTGATGTTGTTTCAAAATTGCTGTCTGTAATTTTGATTAACGGCAAATTTTGAAGATCTTCTATACTGACACATCCGTCAAGCTGGCCGTTTCTAGTTATAATCAAATCAACTTTGAGAACTTGATTAATGCGTGTAATTTCAAAATTTTTAATCCTTTGAAACTTTTCCTGCCAGTCAGGTTTTGCCATATCAATGATTACAGCAATTACTGTTTTGTTTATAAATGTTTTTTCATGGCGATAAAGTACATTCTCACCTCCGATTTTTATACCTTGAATTTCTATTGTTTTCTGAGGTTGTTTAGAGCTTTGTAAAAATAATTCTTTTAATTCTTCTGGAACGTAGGGGCAATTTTCAATATCAATTTGATGTTTTGCAAGTTTGATTGCAAAAGCCATACAGGTCGGGCAGCCGCATTCTTTGCAGTTTGTATGTTCTGCTTTCTTGGCTCCCGGAAGATATTTGAATATTTGTAATCCTGATAATTCTGACATTATAAATTTACCATTGTATTCACTGTATCAACATTGTTTAAGACAATATAATCTGCTCCTGCGGCAAGCACTGCAGCGGCTGAAGTTATTTCAAGATATGGTGATAAATCTTGATTTTTAGCTTCTTTAGTTTTGGAAGTTTCCTCTGCGGCAAAGGAGATTATTGGGAAGTTAAGATATTTATCGCCTTTTTGGGCTTCTATTTTAATCCTTTCTATAATGCTATAACCGTATTCAAGACCGTAACCTAGCCCACCTATGTCTGTATCTATGATTATTTTATCAAGGCTTAAGCCAATATCTGAAACAAGAATATTCATTTCTTTGCATAAATTTATATCTATCGGAGTTTTTATAACAAGTTTATGATTGCCTTTAATTACGTGCGGAACTATGGATTTGTATGTATTTTCGTTTGCATGCGCAATTATACATTCAAACGGAAGTTCGTCAACCAACGCCGGAAGAAGTTCCTTATCAATTTCATTATCTCCGGTTCCTCTAATCATCAGTGGTTTTTCGATATTTGGAAGAAGCCGTTTTAATGTTTTAACGGCTTCTTCGGTGTTTTCTATCTTATCTATGCTGCTGAACTTAAGTCCGATAATATCACATTTGCTGTTTTGTGCTTGTTTCAATATTGGTGTTTCACTTTGTGTTACCGGCAGTTCAAGAATATATTTAGCTCTGGCGTTCACTTCTAACTTTTTCCATTAATTCTTCAAAAGTTTTTTCATCAATAGTTTCCTCTTCAAGTAGTGCTTTTGAAATATATTCAAGCATATCTCTGTTTTCGGTCAATAGTTGTTTCGCGATGGCGTAGCGTTCGTCCACAATCTTTTTAACTTCTTTGTCGATTTCTGCAGCTATTTCATCAGAGAAGTCATTGCTATGTCCGAAATCTCGTCCGAGGAATATATGTTCCTGACTTTTTCCGTACTGCATATTACCCATTTTTTCGCTCATTCCGTATGTTGTAACCATGTTACGTGCAGTTTGGGTTACTTTTTCAAGGTCATTGCTTGCGCCTGTTGTTATATTGTCCGGTCCGTAAACAATTTCTTCTGCGACACGGCCGCCGAGGGTCATTGTAATTCTATCTAATAATTGAGATTTTTTGTAAGTCAAATGATCTTTTTCCGGTAAAGTCATAGTAACACCAAGAGCCATTCCGCGCGGGATTATGGAAACTTTATGAAGCGGATCTGTGTTTTTCAAAAGTTTTGCAAGCAGGGCGTGTCCTACTTCGTGGTATGCAGTATTTTCTTTTTCTTCGTCGGTAATAATTCTGCTTTTCTTTTCAGGGCCTGCGATTACTTTATCAATTGCTTCTTCAAGATTTTCCATATTAATATCTTTTCTATTGTAGCGTGCGGCGAGTAATGCAGCTTCATTTAATAAATTCTGTAAATCAGCACCTGTAAAGCCTGGTGTACGTTTTGCAAGAGTTTTTAAATCGACATCACCTGCAAGTGGTTTGTTTTTCGCATGAACTTTAAGAATTTGTTCACGACCAAGAATATCTGGTCTGTTAATAACGATTTGCCTGTCAAATCTGCCGGGTCTTAATAATGCATTATCTAAGATATCGGGTCTGTTTGTTGCGGCAATTACGATAATGTTAACGTTTTCATCAAAGCCGTCCATTTCAACAAGCAATTGGTTAAGTGTTTGTTCACGTTCGTCATGTCCTCCACCCATACCGGCTCCACGTTGTCTGCCGACTGCATCGATTTCATCTATAAAAATTATACAAGGCTGGTGTTTCTTTGCCTGATCGAACAAATCTCTTACACGGCTTGCACCAACACCGACAAACATTTCGACAAAGTCAGAACCGCTTATTGAGAAGAAAGGAACTCCTGCTTCGCCTGCAACTGCTTTTGCCATCAATGTTTTACCGGTTCCAGGAGGGCCTACAAGAAGTACGCCTTTGGGAATTTTGGCGCCTAATTTAAGGTATTTATCTCCATTTTTAAGGAAGTCTACTATTTCTTCAAGTTCTTTTTTCTCTTCGTCAATGCCTGCAACGTCTTTGAAAGTTGTTTTAACTTTGCTGTCTAAAAGCATTTTTGCTTTGCTTTTTCCAAAAGACATGGCCTGAGAGCCGCCAGCTTGAATGCTTTTTGCCATTACAACAAGAAATATAATAAACAATAACGGTAATAACAAAGAGCCTAAAATTCCTGCTAACTGTGATGATTCAGAAGGTTTTTTGACTGAAATTTCGACTTTTGATGCTTCAAGTTTTTTCATCAAATCAGGGTCGTTAGGGGTCAGGACTTTATATTGAATTTGCGGAACTTTTTTTTCTGCAACTCCGAAAGGATTTTCAGGTGTTGGGGCTGTAACAGTTTTGCCGCTTTCTGCTTTTTCAGCTTTTGGCTGGTTTTTGGGTACAGCAATTAGAAAATCGTCGGCTTTTTCAATTTTTTTGAATTCGCCGTTATCTAACTTTTGTAAAAAGTTGGAATATGAAATTTCTGAAGTAGTTGTAGCAGGCCCTGCCATAAACACTGATGACACGAAAACCAGCACTACTATTGCTAAAACTATATACATTCCCGCAGATTGACTTTTGTTCATTATATACCCTCTCTTAATAATATTTGTATGGATTTATTATAACTCAAACATCAAAATTTTTCCACATAATGAATAATAGTGATGTGTTTATATACATGTTACGAATTGTAAATATAAATTTTAAAATGCCTGAAATCCAGATATAATACCTCATAGGATAGGATAGGATAGGATAGAGCGGCACTGTGTCAACTTTTTAGCCTTTCTGTATTTTAATAAATTGTGTAGTAACAAAGATAGAAAGGTTTTAGTATGACAGGTGTAAGCAGCGTAGATAACAGAAATAATGGTAATGTAGGTTTAATCACTGCAGGTTCTGCAATTGTTGGCGGCGGAGCAGGGGCTTTGGCCGGATATTATTCAAAACCATGGGTAAAAGACGATGCGCCTACTGATACCTTTATAAAAAAAGCAGGAGAAAGAGTAGTAAATGCATCTGATATTCCTGACGCGCAAAAAGAAGTCTTTAAAAATGCTTCGTCTATGATTGATAAAATGAAGAATGCTAAGACTGTTGAAGAGTTTAAGAATGCTACCCTTGAACCTATTAATAAGGTTATCGATTCTTATAGTGATATTAATGCTTTAAAGGCTAATTATCGTAATGGTTTAGACATGGTAGATAATTTGACTTTTAATAATATAAATTTTGATGTTTACGAGCAAAAATTTGCAAATGCAACAAGCATTGATGAATATAAAAAAGTTTTATCAGAGGCTGTTGAGGCTGGAATTAATGCAAAAGGTTTAGATAAATGCAAGCAAGATTTTGCAAATAGTATAGATGTAATCCGCAAAAGTGGTATTCCTGTAACTATGGATGATCTTGTAAACCAGATATTTAATGGATTATATGATAAAGATGCAAAAAAACTTGTTAAGAATGAAGATTTTAATGAGAAAGCATTTAATATCTTTAATGATGTTGCAAAGAAAATGCAGGGTAAAGCTGCTATAATCTGGGGTTCTATCGGAGCAGCAGCATTAGGAATTGGCGGTTTTGCTGTGGCAAAAGCAATGAATCATAAAAATTCTGCTCAGCCGCAAGAAAAAAACGTTGATACAACAGCATAATTAATATAGTTAAAGAAAATAAAAACGCGCTTGAAAATTAATTCAAACGCGTTTTGTTATATTATGGAATTTATTTTACACTTGATCTACAGAAATACTTGTAACACCGGAGTTTCTCGCACAATCCATAACTTTTACCATTGCTCCGTGGCTTGAATCTGCATCCGTTTTGATTAAAAGCCCGTCAGGATAGTTTTTTAATTGTGATTGAATTGAACTTTCAAGCTTTTCGGCCGGAATTTCTTCACCATCCATATAGAATTTGTCATCGGCAGAGACCATTACGGTCATAATTTTAGTTTCTTTATTCTGCTGCTGTTCTTGAGCAACATTTTCCGGTACTGTTAAATTCAAACCCTGCTGGTCAAGCATCGGCGCTATTACCATCATGATAATTAACAGTACTAAGAAAATATCCGTTAATGGTGTTATGTTTATCTCATTAAATGTGTCACGATTTCTGCTCATTTGTCTTCCTTTTTTGAAACTTATTCAAAGTCTATGTTGCCGGTGATGTTTTTTGTTTTAACTCTTTTTGTTCCTTTTTACTTAATGGTTCACCTGCTACGATAAGTTTTTTATATTCAGCACTCTGGGCTGCATTCATAATTTCCATTATTTTAGCACTTTTTACCCTTTCGTCAGCTTTTACAACAAGCTCGGGCTTTTCTAATGATGGTTTTAGGGCAACAAGTTCTTCTGTTAATTTTTCTTCTGATGTTGGATTCCCGTTAAGGTATAATTTACCTTCTTTGGTCACTGCAACGGTCGCATTTCTCTGTTCAATTGATATTCCGCTGTTAATTTCAGGAACAGTAATTGATGTGTCGTTTGACTGAAATGTAGGTGCTACAACCATCATTATGATTAACAGTACAAGAAAAATATCTGTTAGTGGTGTTATATTAATTTCTGTGAATAGAGCTTCTTTGCCCTTGTTTGTTTTCATTGCCATTTGTTTTACCGTAGTTTACGATGGTTTAATTTCGTAACCCTTTCTTTAAAAATTCATTTTTTCACTATCTTACTGAATTAAGACAATGAAATATTTGCACTTGAAGGTGTTGTTGATTCGTCGTTAGAATCTACAAAACTTAAGAACAATAATTTGATTAGTTGGAAGTCGTCTTCATAGCGTTTAACTATTGATTGGAAAGAGTTGTAGAATATAACTGCCACAATCGCAACGCCTAAACCAAAAGCTGTTGCAATCAAAGCAGACCCGATACCCATTGCAACTGCTGCTGACTGGTTGCCTTGTGTTGCCAAATCCTGGAATGTATATAGAATTCTGACAACTGTTCCGAACAAACCTAAGAAAGGTGCAACACCGCCGATTGTACCTAAGATTGTTAAGTGGCTTTCAAGTTTTCTTGTCGCAAGTGCTGCTGCAATATCGAATGAACGTGAAAAACCATTTCTTTGTTCTGAAAAAATTCTTACAGCTTCTTCTGTAACTTCTCCGATAACACCGCCGCATTGTACTGCTAAATTTTGTGCACCGTCAAGATTGTTTTTGGTTAATTCCTTTTGTAATCTTGGAATGAATTGGACTACATCTCTTTTGTTCTTTTTGTAGTAAGAAAATCTGTTGATAACAACGGCTACAACCAGAATAGAACATATAAGTATCGGTAATAATACCGGCCAGTCCAGTTGAATTGAGTGTAATAATAGTTCCATAATTTTATCCTCTTTTTTCTGTTGTGTGATTTTGTTTAATTTTTTGTTCAAGTTTATGCAAAACTTGATTGTAAAGCGGGCTTCGCTCTAGTGGTATCCGGATGCGCCGAATACGTTATAGTCAAAGGTGAATTGTATATCGATACTTGACCCTTTGAATTCTGCAGGAAGCGGTCTGAATGGTGCTGTTAATTGTACCGCATTAATTGCCGCTTTATCTGCGCTTGGTAATCCTGATGACTTAAATACACTGCAAGAAAGCAATCTTCCGTCTTTTGCGATTTTAAACATCAAAACTACACGTTTACTTTCGTTACCTTTTGGTGGATCCCAGTTCATTTTGATACGTCTTTGAAGTTCTCTCATGTATGGGCCAAAATCCGGTTCTCTGACAGCATCAATACCGGGTCTTCCATTTGGATTTCCAGGCCCTGGGTTTCCGTAACCGCCTGTACCTCCTCCACCGCCTTTAGCAAGTTTTGATCCTGCAGAAGATCCGGAACCTCCTGTTGGCGCGAGTGAAGGTGTTGGCGCATAACGTCCTGCAGAAGAGCCTCCTCCTGCACTTCCTCCTTTTGCAGAGGAACCTGAACCGCTGATTGGGCCGGTTGAATAATGCCCTGTTTTAGTTCCGCCTGAAGGTACTGGTATTGAGAACGGTGAAGACGGTTTTGCAACAGGTCTAGGCGTCATTGGTGGTTTTAGAGACGGCCTTGCTGTTGGCGGTTGAGGTCTTGCCTGTTCTACTTTTTTAGGCCCTTGAGCCTGAGCTGCAGGTTTTGGCGTTGGTTTTGCCTTTGGCTGCGGCGGTTGAGGCTGAGTAACCTGTTGTATCATTTTTTGAATAGGATTTTTAGGTTGAGTTTTTGGGGCAGGTTTTGCAGAAGCCGCTTTAGGTTTTGCCGCTTGTGCCTGCTTTGGTACACCCGGTGCAGGAGATGGCATTGAAACTTTACGGGTTGGATCATGATGTCCGCCAGCCCGGGAGTTTATATCTGCTCGGTATGGGGTATTTTTGTTAATAGGAGTTTCTTCCTTATCTACAAGTACAAATTCTATATCCTGAACTTTTGGTTTTGGTTTATCAAATATAGAAAATGTTACTCCCATAAGCGCGAGTATGAAAACTATTAACCATGCTGCTCCTACTGCTGTCGGGTGAAGGATTGTTGATATTACTATTGATTTTTTTAAACTAATATCTTCATCATCCTTCAAAACCGCAGGTGTTGTGTAGGAATTGTCTTGTAAGTTATCTTCTTCGTCTATAAAATTTTCTGTGTATTTCCCTAATAATGACATTTTCTTTTACTTATACAGTTTTTGCTGTAACTCTCCCCTAATTTTTTATATCGGTAATAATTTTATTGTAAAACAAAAATAAAATTATTGCCTGACTGATTAATAATTGTTGTTATATATTGCAGGGTTAACTGTAATCGGCTGGGTTAGGACTAGTTGAATTTGAGCATTAACAGGAATTTCTACGTCATCTCCTTTATCCCAGATAGATTTAACAAGTCCTCCGCCTGCGCCAACTGCTGTTGCAAGTGCAGTACCTTTTCCGATATCGCCGCCTGCAAGCGGTGATATAATTACTCCAGCAAGTGCCCCTGCTCCTGCACCTACTGCAATATCTTTACCGTAATCTTTTGCAACATCCATTTTTGTTCCGCCAACAAGACGGCCTGTGTTATCTGTTGTTTTTATGACAGCTGATATTGGAACCTGCAAGCCGTATGGAGTAACAATCTGGGTAAATCTAATCATTAATTTCCCGTTCATACTGCCGCGCTTTGCTTTAGAAACTTCTAAAACTTGTCCTGTTACAGAACTTCCTGCAGGGGCTATAAGATTGTTGTTATAATAAAAATCAGAACCTAACGCTATTGTAACTGTCTGCCCTAAAGTTAAATTTGCAGAACTCAAAGGTGTTGTTACCACTGCACTAAAGCTTTGACCGGCAGGAACTGTTACCACACTGCCTTTTAAAGTTTTATTCCCTGCAACCGATGGCATATTATAGTAATTCTGTTGATATAAAGGTGCTTGTTGGTTTTGTGAGTAATTGAAATTTGGTGCAGCAAAAGCACTTGTGCTTGATAATAGTATTACTGCTAAAGCTAAATTTAATTTTTTGCTCATAATTCTTTAGAACCTTCCTTTTTCCTAAGATATGTATATTTATAATATTGTATTTTATATTATTTTACAAGTCAATTTGTTAAGGTATGAGTAATGTAGGCAGGTGCAGTAAGAATTATTATAAGATTTGCTCCTGTAGCTATTGTTGTGTGAACTCCCATTTTTCTTTCCATTGTAGGTCTTGCTTGAAGGGTTGCTTTGCCTTTCGCGATTGAGCTGTATTGCGGCATTGCTCTGTATTTTACTGGTTCAGATATTCCTCCGCCAATTAAGTTATTATTTGTAGAGTATATGTATCCTTTTATCGGAAGTTCATAACCATCTTGAAGTACCATTTTGGTTATTTTTATTTTCATTGCAGAATTTGTTCCGACTACAGGCTCATTAATTTTTTCAATATAGCCGTAGAATACGGTTTCTTCTGGAATTATATTTGTGTCATACAAAAATAAATCATTAGTACAAATGAATTTAACTTTATAACCTTCCTGGCAGTGCTGCGTGGAAATCTCCTGAGTATTCATTACAGGAATAAATGTTCCTGCTGGAATTTCTATTTCAGCATAATCACGCATAGGAATTTCTACACTCTGGATGTCTACACAGTTTGCACTGAGTGGAAAAATCAGCGTAACTAATATTGATGTTGAAATAATAAAGTTTTTCATAATAGTTATTATAACAGTTTTTATGTATTTTTCAATAAAACTGCAAATTTGAAAATGTTAAAAATGTAAAATTTTTTTATAGTAACGCAATTTTTAATAAATAAAAAACTTTATATAAATAGTAGTGTAGTAAAGAAGGTAAATTTATGGCATTTAGTCCTGTAGCAACTTTTATATTTGCATCAAGAAACGTTGACAAAGCAAGTAATGGCGATGACGGCAGAGCTGTTGTTGCTGGTTGTCAGGGGATTAATTTTTGTAGTGATGTCGTAAATAATATATTTAAATATGATTCTGCAGTAGCGAAAACTGCAAGGAGCGCAGCTAGTGTATTTTCTGAGATGGCTAAAGAAAGTAAAGCTTTTGACTACGCTGGCAAAGCTATAAAGTGGGGCTGCAACAATGTAAATCCATTAATATGTGCTTCCGGTGCTTTGAAAGTTTTACGTTCTGACGACAAAGTAAATTCAGGTATAACAGAAGCTGCAGCTCTTGCAACTATGTTTGCAGGCGAAAATATTGTTAAAGGAAATTATGAAAGACTCGCAAACTCTGAAACTGCAAAGAATGCCTTGAAAGCTGCTAAGGATTCTAGAATTCTAAAACCTTTATTAAAATATACCACCGAGCATAAATTAAACGGTAAAATTGGTATGGTAACAAAAGGACTTGCACTTGTCGGCGGATCAATAGCTTCATATGATTTGGGGCAGCACTTTGGAAAAGATATTGCAAAACATGTAACTTCTAATTTGAACCTTGAATATAAAGCATAACAAAATCAATCAAAAGGTTTAGACAATTTAGCTGATGAATGTGGTATAATAAACGTGTAATGAAAAAGTTATTATTTTTATTTGCGTTTATATTTATATTAGGATCAAATCCGTGTTATGCTATCAAGATAGGGCTTCAAACAGAGGTTGACCTTGCATCTGTCGGCACATCTGTGAAAGGAACAATTATTGATGCAAATACCAACCATACTGTTTGTGATTTAGATGCTATGAAGGGTTATCATATCAGACCTTATCGCAACTTAATGGCAATAAGAATTGATGGCAAGTATTATAAAATAGATTCAGATAATATTGTCATCAGGACTAAAGATAACGCAAACGGTTTTGTGAGCGCAAAAGGTAAATGGTATCGCGGACTCATAATGATACAGAATAAAAATGGTCAGCTAACCGTAATTAATAATGTTCCATTAGATGACTACATCAAAGGAGTCGTTCCATCAGAAATGCCTTCCTCCTGGAATATAGAAGCCCATAAGGCTCAGGCTATTGCCGCAAGAAGTTATGCGCTTGCAAATCTCGGTAAACGTGCAAGATACGGTTATGACTTGAAAGATACTCCTGAAGATCAAGCATACGGCGGTGCCTCTGCAGAAACAGTAAGAACTAACACAGCAGTTGACGAAACAAAAGGTATTGTCTTGACCTATAATATGCAGGTAATAACAGCCTATTATTCAGCCTCAGCAGGCGGTCAAACATCTGCCGGTGCATGGGGTGCTGATTTACCATATTTACGTTCCGTCCCATCTTTTGATGATAACGTGAAAAAAAACGGGCATGGCATCGGGATGTCTCAACATGGTGCTAATAATTTAGCCAAACAAGGATACAATTGTTATCAGATTTTGCAATATTTTTACAAAGATGTAAAGTTTGCACGTGTTAATCCCGAAGTTTATAATTAAAATTTAAAAATAGTGAAATGCTTGTAATATTTGGACTTTAGCAGAATATAAATGCTGAAAAAGTAACTATAACAATAAAAATTAATAACTATTTTTGTAAAACCCCTTGTCAAAATGAAATAAAATGCTATAATGATTGAGTCGAAGAGATAGAGCATGCACAGAGAATGGTTTCTGGTACTGTATGCACAAGGTAGAAGGAGGTTCATAATGAACAAAGAAGAATTAGTAAAAGAAGTATCAAAAAAAGCTAAAGTTTCTCAAAAAGCTACAGCTGACATTATCGCTGCTACTTTAGAAACTATCGAAAAAACAGTTTCTAAAGGTAAAAAAGTTACTTTAGTAGGTTTCGGAACATTCGAACCACGTAAAAGAGCTGCTAGAACTGGTCGCAACCCACAAACTGGTGCACCTTTGAAAATTGCTGCTAAAACAGTTCCTGCATTCTCTGCTGGTAAAAAATTCAAAGAACTTGTTAAATAGTTTTTGAATATAAAAAGTTTAAAAGGAGTCTTGTATTTATTTTGCAAGGCTCCTTTTAATTTCTTAAAAAAGTTATAAATTTATCACCGTATTTTTTTTGTTTAATAAGTTTAAAATTCCCGAAATCTACATCTGTAACATGTTCAAGAATTATAATTCCGGATGATATATTCTCAATTGCCTGGAGACTGGCTTCATAAACCCCTGAAAAGTAAGGCGGATCTATATATATTACATCAAACTTTTGTTCAAGTTTCGGGCAAATTTTCAAAGTATCTCCAAAAATAAACTCAGGTGAGGGGGTAAATTTTTTATAATTATTTTTTATAATATTTGCGGCTTTAGGATGTTTTTCAATTGCGGTTGCCTTAGAAAAACCTCTAGATAGTGCTTCTAGTCCCATTATGCCTGAACCTGCATACATATCAAGAAATGTGCTGTTTTCAAAATCTATCATTGCCTGCAAAGTGTTAAATACACTCATCCTTACCTTGGAAAGCGTTGGACGGGTAATACTTTCATCAGGAACATTAATCTTTTGACCTTTAAATTTACCTGCTGTGATAATCATATTTACTATTTTACAATGAACAAAATTTATTATATAATTTATCTAGTTTTAAGGGAGATATATGACGGGCGAGAATTTTGAAAATCGTGAAGAAAATAAGGTTGATGTAATCGTTGTAGGCGGCGGGCCTGCAGGAATTTCGTGTGCAATAACAATTGCCAGAGCCGGTAAAAATGTTGTTTTGATAGAACGCGGAAAATTTTCCGGCAGCAAAAATGTTTTTGGCGGGGCTATTTACGCTCAGCCGACCAGAGAAATTTTTCCTGACTTTGAAAAGAATGCACCTCTGGAAAGAAAAAATGTTGAACATAAATATGCTTTGCTTGGAGAAGATGATTCAACAGTTGTTTCTTATAAAAATACTAAAGAAGATGCTGTAAGTTATACAGTAATTCGTGCAAAATTTGACCGCTGGATGGCTGAAGAAGCTAAAAAAGAAGGGGTGATTATTGTTGAAGAAACAGTAGTCCGCGAGTTAATCGTTGAAAATGGTTTTGTTGTTGGGGTTAAAACCGAGTTAGAAGATTATTATTGTAATATTGTTGTTCTTGCTGACGGTGTAAATTCATTGCTTGCGAAACAAATAGGCCTGCGCGGAGACATAAATCCTGAAGATGTTGCATTAAGTGTTAAAGAAGTTATAAAACTTGATAAAGAAAAGATTAATGACAGATTTCATGTAACTGACGATGAAGGTTGTGTTTACACAATATTCGGCGGTTCAATGCTCGGTATGCTTGGATTAGGTTTTATGTATACAAATGACAATTCTGTAAGCATTGGACTTGGAATTACTTTGAATGAACTTGTGGAACGAAAAATTAAACCATATGAACTTCTTGATAAAATGAAATCACATCCGACAATTGCACCTTTGATAAAAGGCGGAGAATTGTTAGAGTATTCGGCACATTTAATTCCGGAAGGCGGATACAAGAAGATTCCTGTTTTGTACGGTGCAGGCGTAATGATTTGCGGTGATGCTGCTATGTTTGTCAATAATCTTCACTGGGAAGGCACAAATCTTGCGATGATTTCCGGTAAACTTGCCGGAGAAACTGCTGTTATTGCACTTGGAAAACAGGATTATTCAGAGCATTCTCTTGCAAGGTATCAGGAGGTGCTCGAAGAATCTTTTGTTATGAAAGATTTGCGAACATACAAAGATTTGATGAATGTTATGCATGATAGAAAAGATGAATTTTTAGGATACTATCCAAAAAAAATTAATTCTTTCTTCAAGATGTTTACCTCAGTAAACAGTGTTCCCAAAACAGAGTTGTATTGGAAATTTATAAAGAGTATATTCAAAGACAGAAAATTCTCAGTGCTTATTAAAGACGGAATAAGTCTAATGAAACTGTTGTGGAGTATATTGCGATGAGTAGTGAAAAAGAAAATTTAGAAGAAAAGTTATACACTGTAAAATATAATTCAGACACAGAATCTCATCTTCAGCCTGTACAGGACTGCTGTAGATTTTGTAAATCAAAAGCTTGTACAATAGTATGTCCGGCAGGGGTTTATGAGTGGAATGAGGATGAACATAGGTTAATTGTTAATTTTGAAAACTGTTTGGAATGCGGTGCCTGCAGGATTGCCTGTGAAGACAAATCTTTAGGCTGGATTTATCCAAAAGGCAATAAAGGTGTAACATTCAAACAAGGGTAAAATGTTTTAATTATATCTTGTAAAACGTAAATGTAAAAAATGATGAATTCAAACAGGTTTGCCGCTGGTAATTTTTGTATTTGAAAATGTTTTTAACTTGACATAATCAGCTAAAATCTGCATAATATACTTATCGTAGTATATATGAGGAGAAAGAGGCATTATGAAAGAAGAATACAGCAATCAGCACAGACGCTGGTATGACAAGGATCCGGTTTTATCACAGGCAGTTCAAACTCTGGAAGAAACTGATGATGAAACACAGATTAAAATTGCTTTAAATTTAATAAAAATCATTATCGAACATAATATTGAAGAAGAAAAATTTGAAGCAGTTGAAGATATTATTAACGCAGTAGGCTCAGGTCTTGATGATAACAGAAAAGGCCGCTGGTATGATATAGATTCAACTTTGCGAACAGCAATGAACATGTTACAAAACTGTCCGGAGGCAACACAGCATATTATCGCTAAAGAGATGGCGAAAATGGTTGTCGAAACGATTAAAAAAGAAGAAGATTCAGACGACGAAGAATAAAAAATATTACAAAAAGCCCTTTTATTTTAAAAGGGCTTTTATTTTATAATTGAATTGTTCTGAATAGTGTGTAATATCTGTGATTACCCCAGTAAATTACAACTGATAAGAAGTTATTTTCAAGTTCTGTGAGTTCAAGATAAGTCTGCGGCGCAGGTTTTCTTTGAGCACTAGGTATAACTTTCCCGATTAAGTTAAGTGCATTAATATGAAATTTTTGGCTCGGAGTTAATTTTGCTTTCGGAAGGTTTTCATCATAAAAAGCCTCAGGCACAATGTCTCTGTTGTAAGCGGGAACTATATATTTAACCTTACCTGCTTCTTTGAATAAAATATACCAGTTTCCTTTGTGCTCTCTCGGTGTCAAAAGATAATATCCCGGTTCTATTGTGATGCTTTTGAAAAATATCGGCGATGTCAGTCTAAAAAGCGGATACGGCGACCAGCTTGTGTTTTTCGTATCATAAAGTTCTCCGGGATCAATTCCGTGAATATACTGAAAATCAGGTACTTCCATATCTTGATAGATTTGTCTGTAATCAGTTTCTGCATAGCACGAACCTGATAAAAACAGCATAAATAAAATAATTAAAAATTTTTTCATATTATTATTTTAATAACTTTATGCTAAAAAGCAAGTGGTGAAATTTTTGTAAAATAGAATGTGTCACTTCCTTTGTAAAAAGATATCCTTTGTTGTAAAATATTTTTATATTAAGGAGAAAGTAAAATGTTGACAGGACCATTTTTAGATAGAAGCTGGATGGGGCAAAACCCGGATTATAACTCATCAGATATTGTAATGCTTGGAATGCCTTTTGATGGCACTGTATCTTATAGACCCGGTTCAAGATTTGCTCCCGAGCAGATTAGGCTTGCAAGCTGGGGATTGGAAGAATATTCTCCTCGCTTTGACAAAGATTTGGCTGATGTGAATTTTCATGATGCAGGCGATTTGGAATTCCCGCTTGGAAATACTTATAAATCTCTTGAAGTTATCGAAAAAAATGTTGAAGATATCTATAAAGATGGCAAAAGAGTCTTTGGAATCGGCGGCGAACATCTGGTAACTTTACCTGAAATTAAGGCTGTTTCTAAATTCTATAAAGATTTGGCGATTGTTCATTTTGATGCCCACACAGATTTAAGGGAAGAATATATCGGAGAAGAAATGTCACATTCTGCGGTAATTAGACACGCTTCTAAAATTGTCGGCCCTGAAAATATCAAACAAATTGGAATTCGTTCTGGCATGAAAGAAGAATGGGAGTTTATGAAAGAACATAAAACTCTTGTTCATAAACATAGTGAACTTGACTGTCTGAAAGGTAAAAAGATATTTGTAACAGTTGATTTAGACGTTCTTGACCCTTCCGTAATGCCTGGAACCGGTACTCCTGAATCCGGCGGAATGGATTTTAATACTCTTGTCGACTGGTTTGAATATCTGAAAAATTTTGATATAATAGGGGCTGATGTTGTAGAACTTGCACCGGATTATGACGCTTCAGGCGTGTCAACAGCAGTTGCAACAAAAGTTATCCGTGAACTTTTGATGATTATGTAATTACCCCGCCAATAAAAGAAGGTTTGTAATGGTTGTAGATAGAATAAATTTTTTGAAAGATGCAATAAATAAAGCAAATTATTTGTATTATGTTGAGGATAACCCTTCAATAAGCGATTTTGAATATGACAAACTATTTGCGGAATTAAAGGAGCTTGAACAGGAGCATCCGGAGCTTAAAACCCCTGACAGCCCGACTCAACGTGTAGGATCTGTCAGCGAAAAGTTTTTCCCTTATACTCACAAATATCGCTTGTACAGTTTGGATAATACATATGACTATTCAGAACTTGAGCGCTGGTATGAAAAATTTGAAAAAGAATACGGAAATAATGTTGAACTTGTTTGCGAACTTAAAATTGACGGGCTTGCTATTGCTTTGACTTATGAAAAAGGGTTGTTTGTCCGCGGTGTAACACGTGGTGACGGTGTAACAGGTGAAGATATTACGAATAATTTGAAAACGATTAAGGCTATTCCTCTAAGACTCTTTGATCCTGTAGATATTGAAGTCCGCGGCGAAATTTATATGCCAAAAACTTCTTTTGAAAAGTTAAACAAAGAAAATTTGGAAATGGGCGAAAAACTCTTTGCAAACCCGCGCAATGCAGCCGCCGGCTCTATAAGACAGCTTGATAGTACAATTACTGCAAAACGTGATTTATCAATGTTTACCTATACTGCAATTTTTGAAAATATTGACAATCCGCCAAAAACTCATTATGACAGCTTAATGTATCTAAAAAAATTGGGTTTTAGAATAAATAATAACGTAGAATTATGCAAGGATATTAAGTGTGCAATAGATTATTGTAAAAAATGGGAAAATAAACGTAATGATTTGGATTATGCAACCGACGGTGTTGTGATTAAGGTTAATAGTCTTGCTTATCAGGAAGATTTAGGTTTTACATCGCGTGCGCCAAAATGGGCAACTGCTTTTAAATTCCCGCCGGAAGAAGTTACAACTGTCTTGAAAGATATTGAAATTAGTATGGGTAAATCAGGTGCAGTTACGCCTGTAGCGATTTTAGAACCGGTACAGCTTGGCGGCAGCACGGTTGCTCGTGCAAGTCTGCATAACTTTGATGAAGTTAAAAGGCTTGATGTAAGAATAGGCGACAGAGTTTTAATTAAAAAAGCTGCTGAAATTATTCCAAAAGTAGTTAAAGTTGTAGATGACGCTCATCATTATAATCTTCCGGTTTACACACCTCCTGAATACTGTCCGTCTTGTAATGCAAAATTAGTTACAAGACCTGGAGAAGTAGGATTATTCTGTGAAAATTCTCATTGTGCGGATCAAATTAAGGCAAGAATTGAATTTTGGGCGTCTAAAGATGCAATGGATATTGATAAAGTAGGCCCTGCAATAATTCAACAGTTATATGATAAAGGTTTTATAACTTCTCCGCTTGATTTATACAACCTAACTATAGATGATTTCCTAAAATTAGATTTGGTTAAAGAAAAATCTGCAACAAATATGTATAATTCAATTCAAAAAAGCAAGGAAAATTCTCTAAAAAGACTTTTAACAGCCTTTGCTATTAGAAACGTTGGAAAAGAAACCGCAGAAATTTTGTCAGAAGAATACGGAACAATTGACAATCTATGCAAAGCTGATGTTGAAGAGCTTGCAAAAATTAAATATATCGGCCCTATTGTTGCAAAAGATATATACGACTTTTTCCACAATGAACAAAATCTGAAAATGATAGAAGAATTGAAAAAACTCGGCATAAATCCTGCCCCTGCGGCTGTTGCTGAATCCGATGAACTTAAAGGTAAAACTTTTGTTTTAACTGGAACATTACAAAATATGACAAGAGATGAAGCGGGTGAAAAAATTCGTCAAATGGGCGGCAAAACCTCGTCTACAGTATCTAAAAATACATCTTATGTTGTTGTTGGAGAAAATCCCGGTTCTAAATTCGACAAAGCTAAAAAATTAGGTGTTATAATATTGTCAGAAGATGAATTCATGAAAATGATTAAACAGTAGATTTTAAATTTACAAAACAGAGGATTTATGAAAAAAAGAAACGCTAAAATTATTCAAATAACAGGCATAAGAGGTTTATTAATGGTATGCTTTATTGTAGCATGTCTTGTAGCGGGATTTATCGTATTTCCTGGATATGTTGCAATGCATATCTGGAATTATATTGTGTCATTTACATATGTAGTGCCTGCAATTAATATTTATCAGGGTGTTTTGCTTTGGGGAATATTCGCAATTATCGGGTTTATAATTAATGATAAAAAAAGATTTCTTGTTGCATATAAAAATCCTGCACAGTTGAGCGAGGAAGAAATGAAAAAGCTTATGGAACGTGTAAAGCTGCAATCACAGGCGCGTATGCTTAACTCAATGATTATTAATGCAAAAGATTATAAGGATTCAAAAGACCTGAAGGTTGTCGAAAATAAAGAGAATATTGAACATATTGAGAAAGAAAATTCAGATAATCAAGAAAAAGATATTCATAAAGTGTAAAAGGAGGCTGTATGAAAAAAGTATTATTGACTGTAACTGTATTAAGTTTGCTTGCAGGAACAGCATCATTATCAACGCAGGCAATGTCTGCCAGTTCTGATTTTCAAAAAGGTTATATTTCTGTAAACGCTTCTGCAAATACAGAACTTGCTCCTGATGTTGCAGAGATTTCTATTGCTGTTCAAACTTTTGATTCTAAATCTATGCAGAAAGCTACTCAACAAAACAAAGAAATTTCTGATAAAGTTTATACTGCATTGAAAAATATGATTAAAGTACAGGACGGTGATTATGTAAAAACGTCTGATTTTAATGCATCTCCGGTATATAGCTATTCAGGCAGCAAAAGAAATTTAGAGAAATATCAGGTTTCAAATAGAGTAATTGTTCATACAAAATCTATTGATAAAATAGGTGCAATGATTGATAAAGCAATTTCTCTGGGTGCTACTAATATTGATAATTTATCTTTTTCTGTTTCAAAATATGATGATCAGTGTAACGAACTTTTGGGAATAGCTGTTAAAAAAGCTCAAAGTCAGGCTAATTCTATTGCGAAATACGCCGGAACCAGTGTTTCAGGTATCAGAACGCTTGATGTAAGCTGCAATGCTAATAACCCGAGTGTGCCGAGATTAATGATGTTTAAGGCTGCTAATGTCGCAGGCGATATGGCAGAATCATCTTCTACGGTTATAGAACAAGGGGTTGTTAAGATTTACGCAAACGTAAACGCAAGTTTCTTTGTTAAATAAAATTATTTATAATTTATAATTATATAAAAAGGCCGATAAAAAATCGGTCTTTTTTTACTAGCAAAAAATTTTTTGTTCAGTTTTTCTTGTTTGTATGAATATAAGTTTTAATGGTATAAATAATTTAAGAATTTTAAAAGGTAAAGAACAAGTAAAAAATATGATATATCCCACCGATTCCGGGAATTTTACTAAGGGGAATGTATATGCTCAAACTACTGTAATTGATGCTTATTTAGATGATAATGGCAATAAAGATTTAACAGAATTTAAAAATACTTTGAAGAAATTACGTTCCTGTTATCAGGTTAACTGCGTAGATAAAAACTCCCCAGAGCATTTTAGATTGGAATCAACAAGTTATGAAGCGAAGAATTTAACTAAAGCTTCAATATTTAAGTTGAACGGGTATCAGGTTTTGCTTGATGAAGATCAAATTTTGCCATTGTTCACATATTTTGCTAAATTTACACGCTCGCAGGCCAAAAATCCTGAACACAGTGCTGCTCAAAGAGAAGTTCTTGCTGATATAAATCAGGCTATTCAAAATCGTGTTCAATCATATATTGATTTAACAACTTAGATTTAATATACAAGCATAAACGATTTCAGACTTCTTCCGCCGCCATCTCCTTTTGTGGAAACTACTTCATATTTGTTAAGATAATTCATAGAAGTGGAACTTCCACCGTCAAATGCCATTGCGCGGTCAATTCCAAGCTTTTTTACATACGCTTGGACATCATATAAATCAGCAGGATGTTCATCTGTAAATATCAAAATATGTGCTTCGTCTGTGCCTTTTATTCCAATAATTGTTCTTGCGGTTTTGTGAAGTACAGAGGCGGATTCATGAATGATTTCTCCGTCTTTATTTTTTATAACAAAAGCCTCTTCTTCCATTTTTAATTCTGGATAAATCAGCGGACCTCCCTGGGCTGCGGTTCTAACTACACAACCAAATTCTACGGAACTTTTGTGCGGAGCAATTTCGTAATATAATCGTCTGTCACTGTCACATTCTACGACTCTGAATTCTGTCCTATTCATTATTTTGTCTAAATTCCTTCTTAGAATAGGATTGGATGTAAGATTTTCGTTGAACATTGGATCTTCTGACGTTGTTCTGTCATTAATTATGTATGAAATTGTTTTTTGGTTGCTAGGATCAAAAAATCCTGCATTAACTGTTAATCTTGCTTGTGATTTGTTATGCGCTTCTCTGTTTGTGATAAGAGATTCTGAGGCCATAAATTGTATACGTTTTTTAATCTTGTCGCCCTTAAGGATTATATGATATATCCCATCGGAGTATGAAATATCTATAGGCGGAGCCGCATAAACGAATTGTCCTGTTAAAATTACAGATAATAATAGTAATAAAAGTTTTTTCATAATTATAGATCCTTAGACTTGTAGAATGCGATAATTGCACTCAGAAAAGCTGCCGGCGGGAAAATTGCTGTTAAAAACGGATGCATAACACCTTTTTCTGCAAGCAAATCAAAGAACGGCAATGTTATATAATAAACAAATATACATCCTATTGCAATTACAAAACCGACCATTCTTTGTTCCCTGGGTTTGCTAAATCCTAGTAGTGCCCCCATAATCGCCAAAAGTACACAAACAAACGGATGGAAAAATCTTTGAAGATATTTGTTTAACATATATCTGTATTCTTCATCCAAACCTTCTTTTTTTAGAAGTTTTATATAATTTTTTAGATTATGATTTGTAATTTCTCTTTCTTTTTTGATTGAATATGTCATCAAAATATAAGCGTTTTTTGCTGATTCTCCCTGCAAAATGTCAAGAGAGGGAAGTTTTTTTATGTCAATAAATATTCCGTCATTGGAAATTTCATATTGCGTTATATCTTCCAAATGCCATTTATCCGGCAGAGTTTCGCCCGTTTTTGCATAAAATATGTTATTCAATTGGTGAACATCTGTATAAATTCGTTTTGAAAAATCAAGAACAATGACATTTGTCATATGATTTGCTCTGAAACGCGAAACAATAACCGCCATTGTCGGAACGTTATTTTCATCTTTTTGTGTATAAATGTATTGTGTTGTCGGGTTGTTTCCGTTAATCGCGTTGGCTTTGTTTACTGAATATGGAATCAACTTGTCACCCGTTACAAAACACAAGTATGTAAATATAAGACTTAACACAATTACCGGTGCAATAATTCTCTGGAAAGACATTCCAACAGCTCTGAAGATTGTAAGTTCGGAATCCTTGCTTAATTTATCAAATGTGAAAAGTGTTCCTAAAAGCAATCCTACAGGGAAAGCTTTGCCGAGAATTTTTGGTAATTCATAAAATAAAACCAGAATTGCTGTTTTTACAGTATATTGTCCGGCAAGCGTGCGTTTTATTGTGTTCAAAAGCATTTCCGGCGCAATCCACACAACAGTGAACAGTAAAATCGCAACCAGTGAGGTTACAAGAATTTGTGTGAATATGTATCTGTCATATATTGTTATTTTAGGAAATTTCATTATTAAAGTGCGAAGTCCTTTCCTAAGTAGAATTCTTTAGCAACAGGGTCGACAGCAACATCGCGGCTTCTGCCCTGAATTTTAATTTTTCCGTCAAATATTACATAAGCTCTGTCTGTGATAGAAAGAGTTGCTTTTGGGTTGTGGTCGGTAATTAGTACACCAAGCCCCTTGTCTTGAGAAATCTTTTTAATATTATCTTTAATATCACCAATTGCAATCGGGTCAATACCTGCGAAAGGTTCATCAAGCAGCATAAAATCAGGACTTGCTGCAAGCGCACGAGCAATTTCAACCCTTCTTCTTTCTCCGCCTGAGAGTGATACAGCAGCGTAGGAACGTAATCTTGCTATCCCGAATTCTTCCAACAACTCTTCAAGTTTACGTTTTTTTTCATCTACAGTAAGCTTGTCATTCATTTCTAAAACAAGTTTAATATTATCCTCAACTGAAAGTTTTCTAAAAATTGAAGCTTCTTGCGGAAGATACCCTATACCTGCTTTTGCACGGATATTCATAGGCCAGTTTGTAATATCTTTGCCATCTATAAAAATATGTCCTTTATTTGGTTTTACAAGTCCGACAACCATATAGAATGTAGTTGTTTTACCTGCACCATTTGGACCAAGCAGACAAACAACTTCGCCTTTATTCATTTCAAACGAAATGTCATTTACTACACTTCTATCCCCGTATATTTTTATAAGATTTTTAGCTTCAATTCTCATTCCATATCCCTTCCGTAATGATAATATTTTACTTGAAAAATCTTTTTATTGCAATAATTTCAAATGTTTAAAAATTCATAAAATTATAAAAACATTAACATTTGTAAATATATATAGAATATATGTTATGGATACACTATCTGGTGGTATACATAAAGTATAAACCATTTTCTTTTTCTTTATTTTCTCCTACACACTAACCTTTTACCAAATATGAGATTGGCCGTTTCTAACGGCTATTTTTCTGACAAAATTTTCCTTCTGCCAGTCATAGTGCAGAAAGCCAAGCCGGTTTGTAATCTCCGTTTATCTTACATCCCGGCTTGTTGTTTTGTTTTTTATTAATACATTCCGATTATTTCTCTAACTTGTGAAAGAACTTTTTGTGCTTCTGTTCTTGCTTTTTTTGAACCTTCGCGAATAATCTCTTCAACTTCTTGTGGATGAGCTTCATAGTAGCGTCTTTTTTCTCTAATCGGTGCAAATTTTTCGTTTATTAAAGCGCCTAATTGGCGTTTGCAGTCTGCACATCCTCTAAGTCCCTTTTCACATTCACATCTTACTGTATCAACCTGTGATTTATCGCCGAAGATTTCCCAGTATTTGAATGCAACCTGACATTCATCAGGATGTCCGGGATCATCTTTTCGCATTCTGCTCCTGTCGGTTATGGCTGACATTATTCTTTTTGCTGTAACTTCTTCTGTATCAGATATTTTTATATCATTCTGGAATGATTTTCCCATTTTGTTTCCGTCAAGACCGCATATTAATGAGCAATGATTCAAAATAGGTTTTGCTTCATTAAAGAAGTCTGTTTTATAAATATTATTGAAACGTCTTGTAATGTCACGGGTAATTTCAATATGTGCAACCTGATCGATTCCGACCGGAACTCCTGTTGCGTTGAACATCATTATATCTGTACTCATTAAAACAGGATACCCGAGCAAACCATAACTTACCTGTGAATTGGTGCCTTCTTTTGTGTGAATAATTTTTACCATATCTTTAAGGCAAGGATCACGTTCTACCCAGTTTTGCGGGGTTACCATGCTTAGATATATATTTAATTCTGCAATTTCCGGAATTAAAGATTGAACATAAATTGTTGCGATATTCGGGTCTATGCCTGATGCAAGCCAGTCTATTACAACATCAATAGTATCTTGTTTCAAAGTTTCTGTTTTATCGTATTTGGTTGTAAGAGCGTGCCAGTCTGCTACAAAAAAGAAGCTTTCATATTTATGTTGAAGTTCTGCCCAATTTTGAATTACACCAAGGTAGTGTCCCAGGTGCAATTTGCCTGTCGGTCTCATTCCTGATACTATTCTTTCTTTCATTTTACACGCCCTTTCTTGTTACTTTTTTATTATATACTAAAAACAAATAAAAAAAGATGGCTTTGCCATCTTTTACAAATAAATCCTATTCTTAGTTTCCATTTTTATATAACTTTTTCCTTACCTTTATTTATGATTTTCCAACGATTTTTTCTTTTCCTTTAAATTTCCTATTGATTATCTAACGACTTTTGAAACGAAGTTTGTAATTTCAAATAATGAATCTTTTACGAATTCTTTTGCCAAAGTTTTGATTGGTCTATTTTCAATACAGTCGAATACATAATAAATCGGATCTTTAGAGTTATTGAAACGCATTCTTCTGTCTTTTGCTGCAAAATAGTTAAATTCTGAGGTATTTGATTTTAATAAACCATTTTCATTTTTCTTATTTATCTGACTTCTAACGAATGTACCAAATTGACCGCTATTTTTTTCTTTTGTTG
>CALURL010000013.1 GCA_944323155.1 Candidatus Gastranaerophilales bacterium | reverse complement strand
TGAAGACAGACGCCATATCATTCTATTTTATATTATCATAAACATTATTGAAATCAAGAGCTTTTATAAAAAAAATTCCGCTTATAAAACGGAATTTTTTATTTTATATAAAAGAATAATTTCTAACTAATTCTCTGAAACATATAACCGATTCCGCGCGCTGTTAGAATCAATTCCGGATTAGTCGGATCTGTTTCCAATTTTGAACGTAACCTTGAAATATGAACATCAACTACACGGGTATCAATTCTATGATCTGGCGGATATGCCCAAACATGCTGCAAAATTTCATTTCTTGAAAAAGCTTGACCAGAATTATTAACTAACAATTCTAATAAACTAAATTCCATTCCTGTTAAACGAATTCTTTCATTTTTTCTAAAGACTTGACGTCTTGCTGTATCTATTTTGATATTACCAGTTGTAATTACATTCTTTGCGACTTTGCCTGTTGGAGCTGCGGTTTCACGATTATTTGTCCTTCTCAAAACTGCTTTTACTCTGGCTTCCAATTCTTTTGGGCTAAATGGTTTTATTACATAATCATCTGCTCCTAATTCTAGTCCGGTAATTCTTTCGGAAACATCACCTAGAGCAGTTAATATTATTATAGGAACATCAGATGTTCTTCTTATTTCTCTTGTAACACCATAACCATCAACCTTTGGCATCATTACATCTAAGACTACCAAATCAGGATTATACTTATTGAATGCGTTTATTGCTTCTTCTCCGTCTTGAGCAGTATAAACGTCATAACCAGCCATTTTTAAACGAGTTTCTAGAATTCGTCTAATACTTGCTTCATCGTCCGCCAAAAGGATTCTTTGACGATCTTCTGTTTCATTAGGCATTTCTGCATTTTCAGTCATAGTCTTTTCCTTTGTTATAAATAATCTAACACTTTAACATTATATCTAAATATTAAAAAATATTTATTTTTTTAAATTTTTTTGAATAATTGTAATAATATATTAATTTAAGTTTACAAAAATTGCAAGTACTTTTTTCAAAATATTCTATTTTTGTATTAGTTTTCCATACTAAAGTTATAGGTAATCTATAAAATAGACATATGTGTGATGAAAAACTTCATAGAATAAATCATAATAACTTTATTTAATATTGATATGGAAAAATATGAATTAACTTATCACAATATCATATCTGACAATATTAAAAAACTTCGTACTAAAGAAAAGCTGTCTCAAGAAGCATTAGCTGAAAAGCTAAATTGTTCAAGAGAATTTATTAGTAGAGTTGAGAATAAAAAAGAAAGAATTAGTCTTAATATGATGTTAAAAATTGCAAAACTCTTTAATATCAATCCAAGCACACTATTTAAAGCTTAGATTGTTGTTTGCAACTATTGACTCAAATTGTTTTAAATCTTCTTTTGTATCAATTCCAACAGGTTTAAAATCAACTACGGAAGTCTTTATTTTCATGCCATTTTGCAATGCTCGAAGTTGTTCAAGACTTTCTGACAATTCATAAGATGACTGCGGAAGTTCTGTCATTTTTATAAGAGCTGCACGTTTGTAACCATAAATACCAAGATGTCCGTAAAAATCTGACTTATTCTCATTACGTTCAAATGGAATTTTTGAGCGTGAAAAATACATAGCATAACCGAAATTATCAATTACACATTTGACAAGATTAGGATTATCAACTTCTTTTTTATCATCAATTATGCGTATCAGAGTAGAAATATCTGCATTTTCATCATCTTTTACATTTTTAATAACTTCATCAATGCTTTCTGGTTTAATTAAAGGTTCATCACCTTGTAAATTTACAATATAAGCAATTTCAGGATGACGCATTACAACTTCTTTAATTCTGTCTGAGCCGCACTTGTGATTAACTGAAGTCATTTCTACATTTCCGCCAAATGCTTTAACCGCATTAAAAATACGTTCATCGTCTGTAGCTACAATAATCATATCCGCGAGTTTTGCTGCTTGAGCTTTTTCATAAACCCACTGAATAATAGGTTTTCCACCAACTACTATTAACGGCTTGCCCTCTAGTCTTGAAGAGCCATAACGGGCCGGTATAATTATTGCTGTTTTATTATTCATTTTTCTTTCCTTTACATTTATCATAAATCCCAGCTACTAAAAACCAAAAGCAAACATAAGAAATCCAAAAATATTCAGAACGTAAAATTGCAAATTGAGAAAAAAAGTCTTGAAAAGCAGTTAACACTATAAAATGGAAACAAATAAATAAGTATCCTCGCCAAGTTAAAAATTTCCCTGAATATACGACTGCCATTAAGCCTCCTTACTTACAATAAACGCGACCCACTGATCCTGATGAGCTTCTTCAATAAGTTCCAGATTGTGTTTCTTTATTGCCTCAAGTACGACTGATTTTTTTTCATCAAGAATACCAGACAGAATTAAAATTGCGCCTTCCTTCATAATATTTTTCAAATCGCCCATAATTTCAGCCAATACATTATGAAGAATATTTGCAAGCACAAAATCGAATTTTTCATTAATTTTATCTGCGGTATTTAATTCAAAAACACAATCTACATTGTTCTTTAATGCATTTTCTCTAGCTACATCTATTACTGTTTCATCGTTGTCACAACCATAAACATATGAAGCTCCGAATTTTTTAGCACAAATTGCCAGAATTCCTGACCCCATACCGATATCAGCAACTTTTGCATTATGAGGCATATATTTTTCAATAGCCTTCATGCATAACTGTGTTGTCTGGTGAGTACCTGTTCCAAATGCACAGCCAGGTTCAAGCTTTATAATAACTTCATCAGCACTAGCAGGAGTATAGTCAATCCAGTCTGGAACTACCGTAATTCGACTGGATACATGGGTTACATCCCACTTTTCTTTCCACTTTTTTGACCAGTCTTCATTTTCTTTTTCAATAACAGTAAAATCCCAGCTGCCTAATTCTTCATTAGTCAGGCCACGAGAGCAAAGCAATGAACGAAGTTGTGAAATTTTAGAATCAATGTTACTATCTAAAGTTCGTAAAAATACTTTTAAAGTTCCTTCAGTAGTAGAAATCATTTCCAAATCTTTGTACGCTTCTTCTGCAAGAACAATACCTTCACAGTCAAAATTTTCAAAAAACATCTCTGAAACTATTTCAGAAATTTCAGGGTTAATTTTTATTTGCAATTCAAAATAATCAGACATAAATGATTACTCCAAAAAAGCACCCATTTTTCTGAACTTTTCATAACGCTGTTTCTTCAAATCATCTTTGGACATTTTAGAAAGTTCTTCAAGGCTGTCAAGAATAGTTTTTTTCATGTTAGCAGAAATAGTATCATAATCAGTATGAGCACCGCCAACAGGTTCTTTAATTTCGCCATCAATAATATCAAATTTCAACAAATCCTTAGCCGTAATTTTTAAAGCATCAGCAGCTTCAGAAGCTTTTGTTGCATCACGCCAAAGAATAGAAGCACAGCCTTCCGGTGAAATTACGGTGTAGTAAGCATGTTCAAGTAAAAATACTTTATTTGCTACAGCAAGTCCTAAAGCACCGCCGGAACAGCCCTCTCCGGTAATAATGGCAATTACAGGGACTTTTAATTTTGCCATATCACGAAGGTTAACAGCAATAGCGCCGCCCTGATTTGTTTCTTCTGCACTAATTCCAGGATATGCCCCCGGTGTATCAATTAGAGTTACAACAGGAATATTAAATTTATCAGCATGTTTAAACAATCTTAAAGCTTTTCTATAACCTTGAGGCTGAGGCATTCCAAAATTATACTCAAGATTTTCTTTAGTAGACTTACCCTTCATTGTACCTATAATCATAACAGGTTTACCGTTAATTTTAGCAAGTCCGCCGATTATAGCTCTGTCATCCATACCTTCTCTATCGCCGTGAAGTTCCACAAAATCTTCACAAATATGGTTTACATAATCCAAAAAGTTAGGTCTTTCAGGATGTCTTGCAATCTGCAGCTTTTGTGAAGGCTTAAGATTCGCGTACAATTCTTTACGATAATCTTCAGCTTGCTGTTCAAAAGTGTCAATTTCTTTGCTCAAATCCATGCCTGACTCCAAACTTATTTTCTTTAATTCTTCAATTTTTTCTTGAATTTCCACAATTGGTTTTTCAAAATCCAAAACTGCTGTCATTAATATTATACCTCATATTAAAATTCATAACTAACTGTGCATTTCCAAAATTTTTGCCAGAGTTCCCCTCAGCTTTTTACGTGGAGAAACAATATCAACCTGACCGTATTTCAACAGATATTCTGCTGTTTGGAAATCAGACGGAAGTTTTTGTCTTATAGTTTGTTCAATAACTCTGCGTCCAGCAAAACCAATTCTGGCACCTTGTTCTGCAATGATAATATCACCGAGCATTCCGAAGCTTGCAGTAACACCGCCAAATGTAGGTTCTGTTAAAAGATTTATATATAAAAGCCCTTCATCATCAAGACGTGAAACCGCACAGGAAGTTTTTGCCATCTGCATTAGACTTAAAGCGCTTTCCTGCATTCTTGCACCGCCTGATGAAGTAACAACAAGAACCGGCAATCTTAATTCAATAGCTTTTTCAACAATTCTTGTAACTTTTTCACCGACAACGCTTCCCATAGACCCGCCCATAAAATCAAAATCCATAACGGCAGTTGCGACCTTATGTCCTTCAATAGTCGCAATACCCGTAATTACAGCTTCATCTAGACCAGTCTTTTCATGAGCTCTTGCAAGCCTGTCTTTGTAACTTTCGGTATCAACAAATTCCAGAGGATCTGTCGGCAAAACCTCTTTAAATAATTCTTCAAAAGAGCCCTCATCAAACAATTGTGCAATTCTTGTTTTTGCATTTATTCTGAAATGATAATTGCAGACCGGACAAACCATGTCATTATCTTGTAAATCTTTTTTCAAAAGCTGAGCGTCGCAGTGAACACATTTTGTCCACAAATCAGGATTTTTTTCAACTTCTGCTCTGGCTTCTAATTCTCGTCTTTTAATTTGAGCTTCTTTACGTTTTTCAAACCAATCTTGAACTGTCATAATATTATATCCCTATAAAAATATTTATTTAATACACAAGTATTATACTCTAAAAATAAAATATGGCAATTTTTTACATTTACGGTTTTTACATAGAATACCATGCAGATAAAAAATTTTTCAGAAATAAGCTTTGGGCAGCTAAAATTCAAAAGAACAAAGGACGACGAAAACAAAAGATTTGTTTTTGAAGATTTCGTATGCAAAGATAGGTATAGCAATGACTGCTTTGTGAAATCAGAGGGGAATTTTCTTGACAATTTTCGAGAAACAGTAAAAATTTACGATAACAAAAACAATCCACTGGCAGAAAATGAATTACATTACTACAAAGCTATACAGCAAATTTATAACAGCGATATGAAAACTCTGGAAGAAATAAATTATAAAAAAGGTTATGGAACTATTATGCACTTATGCAGCATAATGGAGCTTTTAGAAAACAATTATCCGCTTATTAAACTCAGCAGCCTGAGCAAAGCTATTTATTTTCATTCTAAGATGAAATTTGAACCGGCAATAGATAATCTTAAGGAACTGACTTCACACCTTCAAGGCAAAGTCATAGATAATTCTCCAGAAAAGCTTGAATATTTTTCGGAAAAGGCAAAAAGACTGCTTGTCGATAAATCCATAGATGAAGAAGCATTTCTAAAAAAAGGGAATCAAATATTAGCCGATTACATTCAAGCAATAAGAAAAGGGAAATTTAATCGTGAAGAACATAAATTTTTAGAAGGCTTCACCATGATTTTGACAAAAGAAAATATTCTTAAAAATAAAGATTTCTTTAATAAGTTATTAAAAGATTTCAGAATTGATTACTTAATAAAATAATTATTGTTTTGGTTTCTTGAAGAAATCTTTTACATCAGATGGTATTTGAACATTTTGTAAAGCAAGGTGGTATTTTCTTAAATTTGCAATAGCTTCTGATTCTTCAAGCAAATCACGCTTTGGAGTTTGTATATTTTGTTTAACCTTTTCAAATTCACTCGGAGTTTTCTTATCAATGTATTTTGCAATAATCTCATCAATATCACTTCCTCCAACACCATACTTTGAAGCGATTTCTGATACAGTAGCTCCCTGCGGCAATGAATAAAGCCAGTTTACTGTTAAAACATCACCTGCAGATATATTATTGATTCCTTTTTGGTGCGGCGTATACATAATATCTGTTTTGTAAGGGCTGTGACCTAAACCGATTGCATGCCCTATTTCATGCAAAATTGTATGGTAAACCTCACTTTCGTCCATATAATCAGCATGGACAATACCTTCAGTAAGTCCAATAGCAACCTCAGCCCCATAAAGCCTGTTTGCACCGTCAAATGAAAAATAACAATGTCCTAAAGCTTTTCTCTCAACCCTTTTCCAATCGACATTCACGTTCGATTCAAGCAAAGTATCAACAATTTTAAAAGAAACTCTGCCTTTAGTAGCAGTTTGCCATGCATCAAGCGCACGCATAACCATATGTTTATATTTGTAATCCTGCCCTTGTTTAGAATAAAATTTCATAGGCGCAATATAAACCTTTAAAGGCATAAATGTCCAGCGCATGAGTCTGCCGTTTTTTAAAGATTCAGAAACATAAGTGTGCTTTTTCATATTTTTATTGTATAATAAATTAAGGGAAAAATCTATATTTCAGACCAAGGAGGATATTAAGAAATGAATATTATGCAAATGATGAAACAAGCTCAGAACATACAAAAAAAGCTTAAAGATGCACAACAAGAGCTTGCAAATACAGAAATCGTAGGAGAATCTGCTGGCGGAGCCGTAAAAGTTACTTGCGACGGACAAGGAAAATTTAAATCAATTAAACTAACAGCTCAGGCTATTAATCCGGAAAATCCATCAGCAGTTGATGAAGAAACAGTTGAAATGCTCGAAGATATTATTTCTACAGCAATATTCCAGGCTAGTGACAAAGCTTCTGCAGAAATGGAAAAGAAAATGAAAGAAGCAACAGGCGGAATTAATATTCCAGGATTAAACTTATAATGATTTATCCAAAATCAATAGCAACACTAATAGAACATTTTCAGAAATTCCCATCAGTAGGGCCGAAATCCGCTCAAAGAATGGCATTTTATCTTTTAAGAATGCCAATGTCTGAAGTGCAAAAATTTGCAAATGCGCTTATTGAGGCAAAACAAAATACACATACCTGTGAAATTTGTTTTAACTTATCATCAACAAGTCCTTGCGAAATCTGCCAATCCACAAAGCGCGATAGAAGCGTAATTTGCGTTGTAGCAGAAACTAAAGACCTGATTGCTATTGAAAAAACGAATGAATACAAAGGGCTTTATCATGTATTGCAAGGGTTAATCTCTCCAATGGACGGTATAGGAGCTGATGATATCAGAATAAAAGAACTCTTAAACCGCCTTACTTCAGAAGAAGTAAAAGAGGTTATCCTTGCCCTAAGTCCTTCTGTAGAAGGAGAAGCAACAAGTCTTTATTTAAGTAAACTAATAAAACCATTCGGGATAAAAATTTCCCGTATAGCCTTCGGGCTTCCTGTAGGTTCAGACCTTGAATACGCCGACGAAATTACAATTGCCAAAGCTATTGAAGGCAGACGGGAAATTTAATAAAATCAAGCCAAAAAGAGCACCTGCACAAAGGAGTCAAAAGTGCAGGTGCCAAATCAGTAAAAGAGACATCACCAACATTATGCAATGTGTAAAAATAAAGTCAAATATTTCTGGTAAAAAAATATATTTATTCTATAATATTTAATATGAAAAGGATATTAATCTTAGTAATTGCTTTATTATTACAGTACAACACAAGTTCACAGGCTGCTGAATTACCGTTCAAAAAAAAGCAGAAAGAACCGCCAAAAATTTCAAAAGAATTTGAAACAATAAGCAAACAAGCAACTATCTATTACGCAGAAAACAACATAAAAAATTCTTTTGATTTATTGCTTAGTATTCCAGAAGAAGAAAGAAGCGCACAGAATTGGGTTCTTCTAGGAAATATACTACAAGACCAGGGCAAAAATAATGAAGCTATTTTTATGTATCAAAAAGCAATACTTTGTGATGAAACATATTATAAATCCTATTACAATCTTGGAAATGCTTATCTTGCAGAAGATAAACCCCACTTAGCAATTGTTCAATATAAAAAATTATTAAATATTAATCCTAATTTCCCTTATGGATATTACAACCTGGGATGTGCATATATTAAAATAGGAGAACTTAGAAAAGCTAAAAATGCTTTTCTTTCAGCGATTGAATTAAAAAATACAGAACCGGATTTTCACTATAATCTGGCTTATGTATATAAAAAACTTAAGAATGAAAAAAACGCGAAATTATATCTTGGCTATTACAACAAAATAATGGAACAACTCCTTCAATAGCCAATTTTGAAAGGTAAAAGAGATGAAATATAAAGGCATAATATTTGATTTTAACGGGACATTATTTTTCGATTCAGAAAAACACCTAGAGGCCTGGAGAGAATATTCAAAAAGACTTAGAGGAACTCCATTTTCTGATGAAGAAATGAGACAATACATGTTTGGACGGACAAATGAAGATATTATAGCCTATGCAATCGGTCGCAAACCAGAACCGGAATTAGTAGAAAAACTTGCAAAAGAAAAAGAAGAAGTTTACCGTGAAATGTGCAGAAAAGATTATGAAAATACAAAACTAGCACCAGGAGCAATTGACTTTCTAAACTTTCTAAAAAACAATAATATTCCAATGACTATAGCTACGATGTCAGAAAAAGATAATGTGGATTTTTATATTGAAGAGTTTAATTTATCAAAATGGTTTGATATAGAAAAAATTGTATATTCTGATGGAACTATCCCTGGGAAACCAGCACCTGATATTTATCAAATTGCTGCACAAAAATTACATCTATCCCCAAAAGACTGCATAGTAGTAGAAGATGCTATTTCTGGCATAGAAGCTGCAAAATCTGCAGAGATTGGCAAAATTATTGCAATAGCATCTATGGAAAGTGTGGATTTATACAAAAATATTCCTGCAGTAACGCAAATTATAAAAAACTTTGACGAAATCGACAGGAATATCTTTGAAAAAACAAGTTCATATGTTATTAATTAAATATCTACTGTAACTTTTTTCCGTTCTCTTATTGACGAAATACTTTGCAAAAATACTGACAAAAGAATTAAGAACATTCCAATATAGAATACTGCGCTCAACTCTTTTGCTTCACCTAAGAATAATATTGCAAGCAAAATTCCATAAACAGGCTCCAAATTACCAGTCAAACTAACAGTAAAAGCTGAAAGTGACTTTAAGGCCTGAATGTGTAGAATATATAACCCTATTGTACAGAAAAAAGCAAGTACTAATAAATATGCCAAATCTGAATATACAGGCCACATGAATTTTAACGAATTAAATTTCAAATAAAAAGGCAAAACTAGCGACATAAAAATTGTTCCGCCAAATAGTTCATAAAATAACATACTCTTAGCACTGATTAAATTTTTAGAAAATTCCCCGTTTTCCAATTTTTTGTTACAAATAGTGAATATGGAAAATAATGCAGCTGATAATATTCCAAAAATAATTCCAACACGATAGTGTGTATCAACATGAAATATCAAACTAATTCCTAAAACAGCAATTAAACTGTAGCTGATTTCTTTCAACGAGAAAATTTTTCTATTAAACAGCGGATTAAACACTGCTGTAAAAAAGCCTTCCAATGAGTAACATACCACGCCGACAGAAACATTTGCATACTTTATACTTGCATAAAATAGTAAAAAATGCAGCCCCAAGAGCATTCCAATTGCTACCATTTTTAAAATATCTGAAATGTTTTCTTTTGGGAGTTTTCTTGCAAAAAATAATATTACATAGAACATCAAAAAAGAAAAAAATAATCTATACCATACCAAAAGTCCTTCATTAAGAGTTATAAGTTTACCAAAAACGCCTGTAAATCCTGCAAGAAGGACTGAAATGTGAAGTTTCAAATAATCATTACTGATAATACTATTTTTCATGACAGTATTATGCAGCAATATTAAATTCATGACAACAAAAACATCTCAAACATTTGATGTATTTTTCATTAGTTTGAAGCAAGTTCCTTATACATATTCAAATACTGTACTGAACTTTTAGCCCAAGAAAAATCAGCCTGCATAGCAGTATTTCTCATTGCATTAAATGTATACTTATCGTGATAAACACCTAAAGCACAATATATTGCCTGCATCATGCTCCAGCCGTCGTATCCCCAGAATTTAAATCCTGTAGAGTCCTGCATTGGAAAACCAGTTACAGTATCTTCCAAACCGCCGGTAGCCCTTACTACCGGTAATGAGCCGTATCTCATAGCAATTAACTGGCTTAATCCGCACGGTTCAAAGCGTGAAGGCATTAAATAAAAATCACTTCCGGCATAAATTTGATTTGCCAAATCTCCCCTATAACCAATATATGCCCTTATATTTGAACTATTATTAGATAGCCATATTAGAAGATTTTCGTAATCCTTATTACCGCTGCCTAAAAATACAAAGTCAGCCTCTAATCCTTTAAGTTCGTTTTCAGCCTCTCTTATTAAATCTAGCCCTTTTTGCTCTACAAGACGGGAGACCATTACAAACAAAGGTCTATTTGCATTATATTTTAAGCCAAATTCTTCACACACTTTCTTTTTATTAGCTTCTTTATGATTTAAAGATTTCACATCATATCTTTTAACAATAGACTTATCAGTTTTTGGGTTAAAAACATCGTAATCTATGCCGTTTAGAATTCCAACAAGTTTTCCCTGGTTCATTCTCAGGGTATAATCCATACCCTCACCGTATTCACCTGTAAGAATTTCACGTGCGTAAGTCGGAGATACTGCAACAACTTTTTCAGAATAATTAATCGCGCCTTTCATCCAGTTTACTTTGCCGTAATGTTCTACTCCCCATTCATTATAAACAATATCTTTGCGCATATTTGCAAAATCCAAAACATCTTCAAACCAAACACCTTGATAAGCTAGATTATGAATTTCAAAAACTGTTTTGGTATTTTTCCAAAAATTATCATATCTGTAATTGCTTTTTAAATAAACAGGAATCATTGCAGTATGCCAGTCATTTGCATGAATAACATCTGCACGAAAATTTAAAAGTTTTGCATATTCTAAAGTTGCTAAAGAAAAAGCAATATATCTCTCATGTTCATATCTAGGATCAAGCCATTTTGGATAAACTTCTTTAAAGCAAGTAAAATACCAATCATTATGAACAAAAAACACATTAATATTAGTTCCCGGCAGCTTACACATAAAAAGCCGGAATTTATGCCCCTGATTACCAAAGGTCAACCACAATTCAGAATTTTCTAACTCTTTTATGTCATATTTATCAACATCAATTAAGCCATGCAATGGAGTGAATATTGCTATTTCAGCATCTTTTTCAATATATTTTGGCAAACTTCCAACAACATCTGCTAATCCTCCTGCTTTAGAAAATGGTGCCACTTCAGCAGCTGCAAATAATACTTTCATAATCCCTCTCTTTCTTTAGCCAAGATCGTCTATTGTTGCCATATCACTATTATCATCATTATTATCAATATTATCTTCTTCTAAAGGAAGATAACTATCAGGATTTGTATCAAACATGAAATTAATACTATATTTTGCTGCAAGATATTTTGCCTGTTCGATACAAATTTCTGCTTTATCAAATTGTTTTTGATACATAAGCACTTTAAACATATTATATTTAAAGAGCATTAACAAGTATTCTGTTGTCAAATTACTTTTTTCCAACTGGATTAAAGAATTGTTTACAATACCATAAGCAGTCTCATATTTGTGCAGCTTAAGTTTTAACTCACTCATCATATACCAGGCCACATATAGCAAAGTAGTCATTCCATTATTATTAGTTGTTTTTATGATTTTATAAATAATATAATCTGCTTTTTGGTAAGAAGCAATGTTCATATAAGCCACACCAATAAATAAATCAGCGAACAATTCCAGCTGATGCAAAGCATTAACTTTCGCAAGAATTTTAGCCTTGTAAATTTCTTCAGCAAACCTAATATAATCGCCATTAAAGTCTAAAAATGCATTCATCAAATGAATAATAACACCTGTGAATTTATCATTTGGGGCAATTTCCTGAACCTGCACACTTGGTGCATAGCCATGTATCATATCTTGAAGTGCAATAAATATATCATAAGATTTAGGAACATCTTTGAAATCTTCCCTTACAATTCTTAAAAAGTCCTGAACATTTCCTGCTAACATAAGAACATTAGCAAGAGCGACATAACCAATTGCATCAACTAGAAGAAGCCTGAATTCTTCTTCTGAAATATATTCCGGTTTAAGTTTTGCAATACTATTTTCAGATACAACATTTAAAACCTTAAATCCAACTTCCATACAGTCATTCAAAGCGCCAATATTAAATAGAATTTGAATATGCACTAACGACATCAAGAAGAAATAACTATTATAATTAGGAGCGTCAGGGCTTAGTGATGATGGCGGAAGAAGAGAAAGCACTTTATGAGTAAGCTCTAATGCATGCGTATAATTTCCGGTAATCAAATTGCCTTGAATCATCTTGTTACAAAGCTTTATTGTTTTTTCAGCATCTTTTGCTTTTTCAAGATTTTTCAAAGTTATTTCAGCGATATCAGAAGTCTTATCCGGAACATAATCATACAGATTATTAGAAATATTTTCATATAATTGCAGTTTATATTCTTCAATAGCGTTCTGAGAATTTGGGTCAGCATTCTTATCCAAAAGCTCAAGAATTTTCTGGGTACAATTCAGATAAGCGCTAAAATCACCAAGCGATAAATTTACCTGTGCAAGACTTTCCCACTCTGCACGTTCATATTCAGTATCGCCAAGAAGGTCATATAAATATGCCTTAACAGGGCTAGGCATATTATAATTAAAGACTTTCACAAATAATTCATTAGCCAGATCCCTTAATGTGACAGGAGCAATTACCTCTAATATACACGCTCTTAAAAGATTATAATTAGGGAAATACATGCAGTTATTATAAAAATAAACATAACCCATTTGAGTAAGTTTATCAATTATTTCAGTAACATTTTCAAAACCTAAACTTTCAATAGTTGCGACATCAATTCTTGTACCAAGCAGAACAACTGATGTTAAAAATTTCAGAGCTTCAGGATCATCTTTCAAAAGATTTAAACGACGTTTCATCAGGCGTTCCAGAGTTGACGGGATGATAATAGTTTTTGGGTTAATCATCTCAATACAATCGTCTTTGGCAACAAATATTTCTGATTCTATTAAATACTGAATTGCAATATCAATAAATAAAATGCTTCCACAAGAATATTTTGCAATACGCTGAAAATAAAAATTATCAAGAATATTTCTATAATAATATTTATTTTCCTCAATCATTTTTTCAAAAGGCGTAGGTTTGAGAGTAACTTCTGTATAATTTTCTCTGGTTAATAAGAAGTGAGCATCTTTATGCAATGAGAAACCTTTTTCATAAGAAATTAGATAACTTATCTCAAGTTGATCAAAAGCTTCAAAAAGATATTTTAGAACATCATAAGAGCTGGAATCAATTTTTTCAAAATTTTCTATGAATATAAGAGTATTTGGAATAGCCTGCAAAAGCGTTAAAAAGATATCAAAATAAACATATCTTGTATCTTCCGCATTATCAACATCTCTTGAATGCAGGGTTATCAAATCCTTAACCATGCCGTCAGGATCGACATTTTTAAACATCGAAAAATCATTATTTGAAAATAATTTTTGTGAAACTGTATATTCAAAAATAGCAGACACTAAATCTCTAAAGAATGAATATGGAGAATATTTCATTTCATCGTAACAGGTTAAAGTAATTATATTGCTATAAATATTTAAACCTTCAATCATATTCAACAATTTTAGCGAATAAGGCTTATAAAGATCTTCCGTCTTGATTGCAATAATACCTTTAGGAGTAGTTTTTAATTTATTTGCAACGACAGAAAAAACATCAATATTCTCACACCTTACAAAGTCACAATTAACTTCCGCAAAATTAATAGTTTCTATATCGTAAATTGCATCAGGATCCTCTTGAGCATCAAGTTTATTAAGTGCAATACCATCAAGCTTATCTTGTTCCACAAGCATATTTTGAACAAAATTAGGTATTTTTATTTCTTCGCTTTCTTCTTCCTCAGGATATTCGACTTTAACAAGATCTTTTACGTCAACTTCATAAAACATAACCATTTCATCATTAACCACAACCGAATTAAGCGGTGTAACCCTATAATCAGCTTCTAAGACATCGCAGACTGCTTGGTCAGTCAGAATTTGGAATGTATTTAAAATTTTCTCATCTTTATTCTTTGCATACTGATTTATCAAACTTATATTCATACCAGACTGGTAATCATAAGGAGCATCAGAAATTGAACGTTTTAAAAGAAAAATATTTGTACGAATAGTAGCATTTTTCTTCTTTGTAAGCTTGCAATTCATTGCAGTAATACGATTTAAAAGTTCAACAGCCGTCTTAATAGCAGTTTCAGAGGAAACCTTAAAAGTATAATCCTTATCGCACCTGATTAAATAAGTACTATTAACAATTTGCCTGCGCAAACCAACAGATTTCGTATAATCAAGAATAATTTTATCCAAATTAATTTTAAACTTATTATAAAGTTTTGCAGAGCCAAGAAGTGACTTCATTTGATCCATATTTGGGAAATCAATTGTCATAAGGACAAATTCATCAGTATTAGCTTCATTCAGAATAACACTTTTTTCTGTATCAAAGCCGCATTTTTTGCACTTTTTGGCAGCGGTCTGATTTACCTTGCCGCATTTGTGGCATTTTGTAATAATTACATAACCGCATTTTTTGCAGACATTAGTAGTGTTAACCGTTTTGCAAATAGGGCAGACTAATTTAAGCACCTTTTTACAATTCGGACACACTAATGCCTTATCATCAATTTCTAAACCGCATTTTGGACATTCCATACCTGAATTATATCACAGCAGACAGGTTATAACAAGAAATTTACATACACCAAAAGGTGGAATTATCAGTTATAACGAATACCAGCTTCCTTCATTCTTCTAATGCACTCTTTAATAGTTTGAACATCCTTGGTCAAAGCGATTCTAAAGTATCCTTCGCCATATCTTCCATAGCCGTTTCCTGGCGGAACAACAAGGTGGGCTTTTTCAAGCATTAATGTAACAAACTCTTCTGATGTCATGCCTTTTGGCACAGGCAGCCACAAATAGAAAGTAGCTTTAGAAGGTTTTAAATCCCAGCCAAGTTCTTTTAAACCTTCTTCCATTGCATCACGTCTTTGTTGATACATATTATTCAATTCATCAATATATTTTTTATCAATATTAAATGCCGCAACAGCAGCCTGTTGAATTGCTTTAAAAGTACCGCTGTCAATATTATTCTTAATAGTACCGAGAGCTTTTATTGCATCAGCATTACCTGCAACAAAACCAACTCTCCATCCTGTCATGTTATAAGATTTTGAATGAGAATAAAATTCAATTGCAATATCTTTTGCCCCTTCAACTTGAAGAATAGAGGGAGCAACATAACCATCATATGTCATTTCGCAATAAGCCATGTCATGGCACAATAAAATATCGTATTTTTTACAGAAATCAACTGCCTTTTTAAAGAAATCTAAATCAGCAACAGCGCCTGTCGGGTTGTTCGGGTAATTCAAAAACATGATTTTTGATTTTTTAGCAATATCTTCAGGAATTTTATCAAAATCAGGCAAATAGCTGTTTTCTTCCAACAAAGGCATAGCATAAGGAGTACCGCCTGCAAATATAGTAGCATTCTTATAAACAGGATACCCTGGATCCGGAACTAATGTATAATCACCTTTATCAACAAAAGCGAAAAATACATGAGCGATAGCTTCTTTTGAACCTATATTTGCAAGAACTTCCTTATCAGGATCAACATCAACACCAAAACGTTTTTTCATCCAATCAGAAGCAGCTTTTCTAAACTCAGCAGTACCATTATATGGAGGATAATCATGATTTTTGGGATTATCAATAGCCTTATGCATTTCATCAACAACCGGCTGTAAAGTCGGTTTGTCAGGGTCGCCAATTCCAAGACTTATAATATCAATGCCTTTAGCTTTTGCTTCGTCAATTTTTCTGTCAATTTCCGCAAATAAATACGGTGGAATTTTTTCTAAACGTTCTGATACTTTCATAAGTTCTCCTTCTTAACAAATTACCCTTAAGTTTAAATTTATGATATCATGAAAAAAGAGGAAAAACAATGAGTATAATTGCAGACGATAATGACTTTTTAAAACCCAAAGAGACAATTGCAGAAGGCAAAAAACATTCTGTTGTAAAATGCGAGTGCCTTGAAAATGACAAAAATTTTGAAAACTGCATACGTCCAAAATCTTTTGATACATACATTGGCCAGTCTGCACTCAAAGAAACCCTAAAGATTTCCATAGCAGCAGCCCAAAAAAGAGAGCTGCCGCTTGATCACCTGCTTTTTTACGGCCCTCCTGGACTTGGAAAAACAACACTTGCAGGTGTAATTGCAGAACAAATGGGAGTTGATATAAAAATAACTTCAGCCCCTGCTTTGGAACGTCCCCGTGACATTATTGGAATTTTAATGTCCTTAAAAGGCGGCGAAATACTGTTTATTGATGAAATCCACAGGCTTAATAAAGTTGCGGAAGAAATATTATATCCTGCAATGGAAGACTTTTTCCTTGATATGACAACAGGAAAAAGCCAGACTGTAAAAACATTACGTGTACCTTTGCCAAAATTCACTTTAATAGGAGCGACAACAAAAGCCGGAGAACTTTCAGGTCCTCTGCGCGATAGATTTGGGATAATTCACCGGCTGGAATTCTATACAGAAGATGAACTAGCACAGGTAATCACCCGCACCGCAGGAATTCTAAACATAGAAATAACAGAAGAAGGTGCACATGCAATAGCCAAACGTTCACGCGGAACTCCACGTATTGCAAACAGACTTGTCAAAAGGGTTTCTGACTATGCGCTTGTAAAACATGACGGAAAAATTACGGAAGATATCGCAAACAAATCTTTGGATATACTAAAGATTGATAACTTCGGACTTGATAATACAGACCGGAACTTATTAAAATTAATTATCGAAAAATACGACGGCGGCCCTGTTGGGATAGAAACAATAGCAGCGGCAATAGGAGAAGACGTCAGAACAATAGAAGATGTTTGTGAACCGTTTTTACTGCAGGCCGGTTTATTGCAGAGAACGCCGCGGGGAAGAAAAGTTTCGCCCGCGACATATAGACATTTAGGTTATAAAAATATAAAAATCACTGAACAGCAAAATTTGTTCTGAATCAATTAGATATATTTTAACATTGTTTTTGCGGATCTAGGTTAATTCAAATATGTCTTACCCTTCGAATTTTTCCCCTTTATGATAAATTTTATATATAGGATCACCGCCCTGCAAAATACTTTGCAGACTCTTATGTCCGCTTGCTGTATTTGTCGTAAAACTGCCATTTTCTAATATGTGTAATCCAAAAGCATCGGCTCCAAAAACATTTGGTCCGGCAGACCCATTTGTATCAAAAGCCACTTCTGCACAGTATTCATGCTTAAATGTAAAAATAATCGGTTTTCCATCGTCATCTACAACTGTTGTGCCATCTGGATTATAACGAACGCCTGATGTTTCGTGTTTACAGGAAGCATATTGCTTAATCCATATAAGTGTACCGTCTTTTAAAATCATTATTGGAGGGGACGATTCCCCAAGAACTGCTTCATTGTTTACATCATATTTTATTGAATCATAAGCAATATCATATAAATATTTAGGACAAGAATAATCTAAACATATATCTGTGACCTGAAAATACTTTGAGAAATTTAGTAAAACTTCTTCGGAAGTTTTAGAGGTATCAAATAATCCAGTAATATCACCAACAGTACCTTCATCAGCCTGATACTTGGCAATAGCCTGAGCAATCAGAGAATAAGTTTTTTTAGCTCTTGCAGCAAAAACTTTATCTTTATAATCTGTAATCAAACTAGGCAAAGTCAAAGCTGCGACAATTCCGATAATTCCTAAAGTAACCAAAACTTCCGCAAGGGTAAAAGCACATCTATAAAAGGAGAAAACGAACTCTACGCGACGTTTGCCCCCCCCCCGATAAGCTTCTTAAATAATCTTTTCATAACATTAAATCTCCTTAAAATTATTAACATATAAATTATAACAAATTTTATTGTTATTTTCAAGATTTAGCATAAAAAAACATCTCTATCATAGACAGAGATGTTTTTATACAATTAAAAACGAAACTACTTGTTTCCGTAACGTTTGTTAAATCTTTCAACTCTACCTTCAGAGTCAAGAATTTTTTGTTGACCTGTATAGAACGGGTGGCATTTATTACAAATTTCAACCGTAATATTATCAACTACAGAACCTGTTTCGATTTCGTTACCACATACACATTTGATAACTGTTTTCTTATAATCAGGGTGAATTCCTTGTTTCATTTTAAACCTCTTTCCTTGCTCAAGATTCCAAACTTGATTTTCTCTAATAATTTCGACTAATAATATATTACATCAGAAATAAAAAAGTGCAAGAGTTTTTAAAAATTTATTAAATCGTATACTCGTAGTAGTTTATTATGGAACACGTTCATTTAAAAGGTTGATGTTATTTTCAGTAAATTTTGGCAAAATATAAATACGCAAACGGTTGGCAGATTGTTATAGGTATTTTATTAATGAATTTACACGAACAATGTTTATTGAGATATTTACAAAACCCTGATGAATTAACTTATTCTACACAAATTTTAAAATTAAATAATGATATTCTAGAGAAACAATTTATCTTACGCAATATTATTGCCAAATCTGCTTCATTACATTATACTGAAATAATAAAATAGAATAAATTTCCGAAAAAAAGTCGGGAGGGATATGTTCAAAAAAATTTCATACACGCTGGGTTTAATAATTTTTGCTATATTTGCGTTTTTAATCTTGAAAAATGCAAACCTTAATAATTTTATAAATGTTGTCGAAAACAGAACATTTGATTTACGCCAGAGCATAATGATTAACGAGGGTGTAAAGAAGCATAATGAGGATATAGTTATAATTGCAATAGATGATGCAAGCTATGAATATATTCTGGATCACTATGGAGAATGGCCTTTACCAAGGGATATTTACGCAAAATTAATTGATTATCTTGAATTACAAAATCCAAATATTATAGCGTTTGATTTAATGTTTGTTAAATCAATGAAAAGCGACAATAACGCAGATTTGTCACTGATAAACTCATTCAAAAAATATAATAATGTATTTACATCAATGAATTTTGATAACCAGCCGGAAGAATTAAGAATTCCTCCGCAGCTTCCTGAAAAATTGACAATTGATGTAAAAAATAATTCAAAAATTGATTTTTCAACTCTGGCATTTACAAATTGCAGAACAATACTTGATGGCATTTTGGAAAACAGCGAGAATATAGGAATTATTAATGTTTCCCGCTCTGATGATGGAGTTTTAAGAAAAATGCCCGTTGTTGTAAAATATAAAGGGAAATTCTATCCCCAGCTTGCGCTTAAAGTAGGATTGAAATACTTATCTGACACAGAAAAACAGGATATTAAAGGCTTATCAATTACGAATAATTCAATCCTGCACGCAGGTAACAGAGAGATATTTCTGGATAAAGATGGAAGTGCAATTCTTAACTGGTATGGGCCTGCAGGGACTTATACATATATTCCGATGTACCAATTGATTAGGGCACTAAATGGTGAAAAAAATGCGCTTAATTACAATTTTAAGGATAAAATTATTTATTTTGGCACAACAGCCTCAAGTCTATTCGATATAAAAACCGTTCCAACAGGCAAAGTTTACCCGGGAGTAGAAGTTCAGGCAACTTACGTAAACAATATTATTGACAACAATTTCATAAGAAAAGCAGATAAAAGTTTTACAATTATAGCAAGTTTAGTTTTAGCAAGTATAATTGCATTTTCAGTTATGGGCTTGAGTTCAGCATTTGCAGCCTCACTTGTTTCTCTATCATCTTACTTTATGTATTTATTAATATCATATTATGCAATGCGTTTTGGAGATTTATGGCTTGAAGTTATTTACCCGTTGATATTCTCAATTTTAGCCTTCACAGTAGCATTCATAGTCAAATATTTAATAAAATCACGAGATTTTGAAGCGCAATACAAACTCGCCACAACAGACGGCTTGACAGAACTTTATAATCACAGATATTTTCAAGAACAAATGCGCATGCAGGTTGAACAGTCAAAACGTTACAATAATAATTTTTCGTTAATAATTATTGATATAGACTTTTTCAAACGCTTTAACGACACTTTCGGCCACCAGTCAGGAGATGCAGTTTTAAGACAGGTTGCCTTTACTTTGAAAAAAAATGTCCGTGCAACTGATATAGTTTGCCGCTACGGTGGAGAGGAAATGAGTATCATTCTTCCAAACACAGATAAAGATGAGGCTTATTCTACAGCAGAAAAAATTTGTAAGCGTGTAGCAGAACATTCGTTTAAACTATCAAACGGAAAAGAAAGCAATGTAACAATAAGCTTAGGAGTTGCGACATTCCCGTTTGACGGAGAAGATGCACCAAGCATAATAGAAACGGCAGACAAACGCCTTTATAATGCAAAAAATAACGGACGAAATCAAGTCGGACAAAATAAATAATGCTCTTGACAAAATTAAGTACATGATTCATAATTAAAAAAAGGAGGTAAAAGTATGAATAATAGTAAATCAGCGCTGATTGCCCCCCCCCCGAAAGGTCTATATTAGGGCATTTTCAGACCTTTAAACAAATAAAGAATCGTTCAGGATTTACTTTAGCAGAAGTTTTAATAACTTTGGGGATTATTGGAGCCGTTGCAGCATTAACTCTTCCTAATTTAGTTGCAAAATATCAAGAAATGGTTGCGGTAGTAAGGTTAAAGAAAGCATATTCTACACTTGCAAATGCAATAAATAAAGTAATGGCAGATGAAGGATATTCAAACTACGCAGAGATGTTCAACTCAAATACAGAGGCAGAAGTTGCTGACAAAATATTCGCTCAGCTAAATATTGTTGAAAGATGTGCTTACAATACAAACGGCTGTGGCGGAAAATATAGAATAAAATATAAAAATAAAAAAAATGATGGCAAGGGCGGTATTGCAGCAGGGACAATGGACGGTGAACGCGCCATATTACCCGATGGAACAATAATCAGAATTGTTAGTGATCAACGTGGTTCAGGCAGTGACTGCAAATGGGAATATTTAGAACACAAAACAGATGCCGATGGCAACTGGATATCAGATGGCAAAGGCGGATGGGAAATGGAGGATAGGGTATCTTATGTATGTGCAGATATCTTTATTGACACTGACGGTCCCAAAGGTAAAAACCAATTTGGCTATGATAATTTTAGCATAGAAGTTAAACCGGCCGCTTTAGAGCAAAAGACATATTACGCAAATTTATTTGATACAATGCGAACAGGCAAATTAAATTATGAAAACTATAGCTTAGACGATAAATTTGAGGATTAAAAACTATAAAATAAAAAATTTACATAATAAAAAGGTGCCAGTGATGGCACCATATTTTTTGCTTTTATTATGTAAAAATGTAAAACTTTTTATATTACAGGCACATCAACCGGCTGGGTTAAAATTACATTTAAAACCTCACCGTTAGGCACCATAACATCTTTACCTTTTTTGATTGCATTAGCAGCAAGAGCATAAATATAATATCCGCCGCCGCCAATTGCCCCGCCTAAAGCAGATAAAGGCAATGTTATAATTCTAAAATATCCGCCTGCAGGATCTTCAAAAGTGTCATTTCCCCAATCCGTTGCAGTTTTAGTAATTTTCTTTGTAGTCTGCCAGCTTTGCTTCATAGCATCAGTATAACCGCGTGTTGTAGTAATACCGCCATCATAAGTTAAATCAGATCTGCCGACAACTGACATAGACAAAGGTAATTGTCTTCCATTTGGAGCAACAACATGGTCAAAATCAAGATACAAAATTGCACCTTTAGATAATCTTCTTGCAGGAACAACCCTTGATACAGTACCTCTCACAAGAGAGCCCATAGGTAAAATTACATCCGAATCAGCAGTCTGGTCTGTTAACAAAATCCCAGTAAATTCCTTGCCATCATAGCCGCCGGTTGTAGAAAGCGGAGTCATAAGCTGAATAGAAAACTGAGTGCCGGCAGGAATTCTTTTAGTTTTTGCTTTAGCATTAAAAGGCGCTGCAAACACAGCAGTCTGCGCAAATATTAAAAGCGACAAAATTATAGAAAAAATTTTTAATTTCATATAAGCTCTCCTTTTTTATTATTATATTCTATCTGTTAATATTAAAAATTGCAATAGTAATAAAAAAAATTAGCCAGATTGTAAAAAAGTTGATATATTCAAAGAAAATTGGTAATATTCAAATATGGCAGATATTGACAAAATTGAAGAATTACAGGCAATTTTACGGGAAGACAAATCGAATTTTCAGGCACGGCGTCAGCTTGGAGTATTGTTACTTGACGGCGGTTTTGCAAAAGAAGCACTTTCTCATTTTACATATCTTTCAAAAATCTTCCCTGAAGACAGCGGAATTTATTACAATTTAGGCATTGTGTACGAAAAATTAAAAGATCTTGACAAAGCCGAAAATGCTTATCTAAAAGCAATAGAATATTCACCAGAAGAAGTTGATGCTCACTACAATTTAGGGCTGGTTTACATTGATAAAAAAGAATACGAAAAAGCAATTGACTGCTTTGAAAATGTTCTTGCACAGGATAATAATGATTCAAATTCTTATTTCAGCATAGGTTTATGCTACTTTAAGGAAGGCAAACTTGACGGTGCAAAATACTATTTCCAACGTACAATAAGCATAAATGATGAAGATATTTACGCACACTTTTATTTGGGAAATATTTACAAAGAGCAGGGGGATACAAACTCTGCTGAAAAAGAATTTAATAAGGTTCTTGAATTGTCACCGGATTATAGCTGGGCATACTTTAATCTTGCCTCAATTGACTATGAAAAAGGAGACCTGCGCTCTGCCGTTGAAAAACTCGAAAAAACTATTGAATTAAACCCGAAAGACCTCAGCGCATATGAAATTTATGCCAAAATTCTTGCGAAAGAAGGCTTATTTGAAGACGCAAATGTCATTATTGATAAAGCTTTAAACAACTGCGGAGCAAATGGAGATTTGTACTATATACAGGCACAAATTTACAAACTATCAAACAACCGCGAAGAGTTTGTTAAAAATATGAATAATGCACTGAAATACAATTCAACTCTCTCTGCAAGCCCTAAACTCGTAAAAAAAGAACTTGATAAATTTCTTGCATAATATTTTTATGGTAGAATAAGTGCATAAGATTTACCTTAGAGAGGATTTATTACCATGAAAATGTCAAAAATGTTTGTACAAACTTTGAGAGAATTTCCATCTGATGCGGAAGTAGTCTCTCATAAAATGCTTGCAAGAGCAGGTTATATAAGAAAACTTACATCAGGCGTATATAATTATATGCCTTTGATGTGGAGAGTTTTGAAAAAAGTAGAAAAAATCGTAAGAGAAGAAATGGATAAAGCCGGTGCTCAAGAACTTCTAATGCCATTTGTGCAGCCGAAAGAACTCTGGGAAGAATCCGGACGCTGGGAAGTTTACGGCAAAGAGCTAATGCGTCTTCGTGACCGCCACGACCGCGAAATGTGTTTAGGGCCAACTCATGAAGAAGTTATTACTTCAATTGCAAGAGATGTTATCAAATCATATAAACAAATGCCTGTTAATCTTTATCAAATTCAGTCAAAATTCAGAGATGAAGTAAGACCAAGATACGGACTTTTAAGAGGCAGAGAATTCATAATGAAAGACGCATACAGTTTTGACACCTCAGAAGAAGGTCTTGATAAAGAATATCAAAATATGGCAGAGGCTTACAAACGAATTTTTGATCGCTGCGGGCTTGATACCAAAATGGTTCAATCAGATTCAGGCGCGATAGGCGGCAGTGTTTCTCACGAATTTATGGTAATCACAGACACTGATGCTGGTGAAAACGATGTTTTCTATTGTAATAATTGCGATTACTCCGCAAATTCAAACCATGCAGTCTCAAATCTTCCTGAAGCTGTTGTTGACGGAAAGGCATATTTTGCAGAAACAAAAATTGTTGACACTCCTAAAACCCATTCCATTGAAGAATTAAGCGAATTCTTAAATATTCCATCAACATTGATTTTAAAATCACTTGTATACATTGTGGACAAAAAGCCTGTAATAGCATTAATTCGAGCAGATAGAGCCGTTGAAGAAACCAAATTAATGAATGCAGCTGGCGGAAATGATATAAGAATTGCTTCCTCTGCAGAAATAGCAGAACTTATGGCTGAAAAAGGATTTAACGCTGAACCGGGATTCATCGGCCCTAAAGGAATGGAAGATATTACAATCATTGCCGATGAAACTGTAAAAGAAATGAAAAACTTTGTTGTAGGAATTAATGAAACAGACAAACACTTAGTTGGTGCAAATTTAGGTAAAGATATTCCTCATATAGAACATTTTGCAGATATTCGTCTTGTAGAACGCGGAGACTTCTGCCCTCAGTGCGGAAAACCTTTATTTGTAACAAAAGGAATAGAAGTCGGAAATATCTTCAAGCTCGGGACAAAATATTCTAAACCGATGAACGCTGTTTATCTTGATGAAAATGGAAAAACTCACCCATATATTATGGGCTGTTACGGTATCGGGATTTCTAGAACTGCTGCAGCCGCTGTAGAAGCTCACCATGACGAACACGGAATTAAATGGCCTTTATCAATTGCGCCATACCACGTTGTAATTGTTCCGGTTAATATTAAAGATGAACTTCAAATGCAGATTGCAACAAAAATGTATGACGAATTACTTAAAGCAGGCGTAGAAGTTGTTCTTGACGATAGAGATGAACGCGCCGGTGTAAAATTTAAAGATGCTGATTTAATTGGCTTCCCATATAGAATAACTGCCGGTAAAACAGTTAACGAAGGCTTTGTGGAATACAAAATACGCGAAACGGGCGAAATAGAAAAAGTTACACCGCAAGATGCTGTTAAACATATTATAGAAGCTGTAGCAAATATTAAATAATTAAAAGGCGGTATCTAAACCGCCTTTTTTAGTCTTGAACCGTTCTATGCCTAAATGCGAAATATTTAAACAATATATAAGTTACAACTGAGGCAAATAATATAGAAACGAACTGCCCTATGTACACATTTTTCGTAATATATCTAACAATTACTTCAAGTATTAAGGCATTACAGCAATAACTTATAACCCATGTTGTACAGCATTTGATATATTCTTTTAACCAGTTTCCTTTTGTACAAAATACAAATAATTTTTGCGTAGTAAATGAAAACACAGACGATATAATCCATTGCAATGCAACACAAATTTGATAATATTGATGACCTATAAAATGCACTGCAATTGCAAAAATTATATAAGAAAACGCCGCATTATAACCGCCAACCAGCAAAAATCTTATTTTATCCGGAATAGTACACCATTTTTCATACAACTTAATCAATTTATTCATCAATATTTTTTCCCAACTAACGAGTTGTGCGTCATTAACTCTAAATCATCATTTAATGGAGATAATTTAAACTTATCACCGTATCTTTTCTCAAGAGCAAGCTCAATCAAGTAATCCGCGAAATGTGGATTTTTAGGTAACAAAGACCCGTGTAAGTAAGTTCCGAATACATTTTTAAATCTTGCACCTTCGGTTTTATCTTCACCATTGTTACCGTTTCCAATAGCAACACTTCCTAAAGGTCTTGTATCGCCTTGTAAATAAGTTAATCCGCTGTGATTTTCAAAACCTACAAGAGTATTAGGGTTCAAAAAATCAATATCAACAGTAACATTCCCAATAAATCTTTTTTTCCCTGCAACAGTATAAGCATCTAAAAGACTTATACCTAAAAGTTTATCCTTATCAAACGGCTGATAGTAATGTCCAAAAAGCTGATATCCGCCGCAAATTCCGAGAAACACAGCGCCATCGTCTCTCTGCGATGTCAAAAAATCCTTGTGCGAATAAAGTTCAATAGCAACATCTTCCTGCTGCTTGTCCTGCCCGCCTCCTATAAAATAAAAATCATGATCTTTTATATCGTCACCAATATTAATTTCATCATATTCAACAGTAATCCCGCGCCACTCGCAGCGCTTGGTCAAAGCAATGATATTTCCCATATCCCCGTATAAATTTAAAAGTTTTGGATACAAGTGAGCTATTGAAATTTTTAAATCTTTCTCTTCCACAATGAAATTATACCATAAAACTGTGATATAATTGTTTTATGAAGAAAAATTATTTAATCGACACGCATTCGCACATAAATATGATTGAAAGTCTTGATGTGGAACAGGTTTTAGAGAATGCAAAAAATAATAATGTTGAAAAAATTATAATTCCCGGTGCATCAGCCCAAGATTTCGATGTAATAATGCAGCTTATTGAAAAGTATGATAATGTATACGGAATGCTGGGAATTCACCCATCAGAGGCGAAAAGCTGGAATGATGAACTTATTGAAAAAATAAAAAAATATGCACAAAATTCCAAAATAGTTGCAATAGGCGAAATCGGACTGGACTACTACTGGGATAAAAGTTTTAATGACTTACAAAAAGAAATTTTCATAAGACAAATTAAACTTGCAAACGAATTAAATCTTCCAATAGATATTCATGATAGGGAAGCTCATAAAGACACCTTTGATATATTACAGGAATACAATAAAACTTCAAAAGTCGTGATGCACTGTTTTTCAGGAAGCGTCGAATTTGCCAAAGAATGTATTAAAGCAGGTTATTATCTTGGAATAGGCGGTGTTGTAACATTTAAAAACGCAAAAAAAATGAAAGAAGTCGTTGAAGCAATTCCACTTGAGTACATAATTCTTGAAACAGACGCCCCGTATCTAACTCCAACTCCATACCGCGGAACAGAAAATCAACCGGCTTATGTAAAATATGTCGCTGAAGAAATAGCGGCTCTTAAAAATATTTCACTCGATAAAGTAACAGAAGTTACAACTTCAAACGCAGAGTGCATATTTAAACTTTGAAGATAAATAACTAAATTTATAAGTATTATCCATACTGGGAAATAATTGATTTTAAAAGACTTATTTGCTACTCTAAAGTTATGAAAGAACGCTTAGACAAATATCTGACAGATTTAGGCTATTTTGAAACAAAAAGCAAAGCTGCAGCCGCAATTCTAGCAGGTCATGTTAAGATTAATGATGAATACATTACCAAAGCAGGATTTCAAATTAATCCAGCGAAAGAATACGATATTCAAGTAAAATCAATGCCTTATGTTTCAAGAGGCGGATTTAAATTAAAAAAAGCGCTTGACACTTTCCCTGTTACGATAAAAGATAGAATATGCTTTGATGCAGGTGCATCAACAGGCGGTTTTACAGACTGTCTGCTGCAAAATGGAGCTAAATTTGTCTATGCTGTAGATGTTGGTTACGGGCAGCTTGATTGGAAAATTCGCTCAGACAAAAGAGTAAAAGTAATTGAAAGAACAAATCTTAAAATATGCTCTAAAGACGATATTTATGCTGAAAACGACACTTTAGCCGACTTGCTTGTTAGTGATTTGTCATTTATTTCTCTAACAAAAGTCCTTGAGAACCTAAAAAGCTTACTTAATCCTGATTTTCATGAAATGATATGCCTTATAAAACCTCAATTTGAAGCGGGTAAAGATAAGGTTGAAAAAGGCGGTGTAGTAAGAGATAAACAAGTACACAGAGAAGTTATCACCAATGTCATAAACTTTGCAAAAAATATAGGCTATCATATTAATGATTTAACCTACTCTTCAATAAAAGGCCCGTCAGGTAATATAGAATATCTTGTGTGGCTTACAACTGCAGCTAATGAAGAAAAGACATTTATTATTCAAGATATTGTAGAAGAAGCATTCAAAGTGTTAAACTAATATTTTACAGGGATATTTGCAATAGGAACAGAGGAGTTAACCTCAATATACCTAAAGAAATTCAAAACAATTCCCGGGGCAAAGTAGTAAACGCCGTTAGTAGGTGTAATTTTAAGTTGAGAATGTGTAGCATCCTTTTTCAAAACACTTGCCAAAAATTGTTTATTCACAGCAGTAAATAGAATATAACCTGTTTTAGACTGAATTTCATCAATTGTAAATTTATTTGCATTAGCACTGGCGATAGCATAATAAAAAAGCTTATCAGCAGGCATATTAAAATTTTGAGTACAAGCAGAAAAAGAGACATTTTGCGGAGTAACCAGCGTACTCATACTAATCCCATCTTCTGCAAAAGATGAGTTAGCTGAAAGCATCAAACATAAAAATAGACCGAATATAAAAATTTTTATTCTTTCCATGATTCTCCTATACTAATATCAACAACTAACGGAACACTCAATGGCTGTTCTAATTCCATTGCCTCTTTAACAAGCTCTTTTACCCTTTCTAACTCAGGTTTATAAACTTCAACAACAAGTTCATCATGAACCTGCATAATCATTTTTGACTGCAGATTATTTTCATTCAACAATTTTGAGAAATTAATCATGGCAATTTTCATCAAATCAGCCGCAGTCCCCTGCATAGGATGATTTATTGCTGCTCGTTTTGCAGCTTCCCGAATCATTGCATTAGAACTTTCCAGCTCTTGAGCCAGATATCTTTTACGACCAAAAATCGTTTCGACATAACCTTGCTGCTGAGCCTGCAATATTGTACCTTCCATATAAGCTTTCACACGCGGATAAGTTGCAAAATATTTTTCAATAAACTCATTTGCTTCATCATTAGTTATACCAAGCGCCTTTGCTAATCCATATTTACTCTGGCCGTAAATTATTCCGAAATTAACTGCTTTGGCCTTGTATCGCATATCTTTTGTAACCTCTTCAACCGGCACATCAAAAACTTTAGACGCAGTTAAAGAGTGAACATCAATTCCATTATTAAATGCTTCCAAAAGATGTTTATCTTGTGAAATATGAGCAAGAAGTCTTAATTCAATTTGAGAGTAATCCGATGACAATAACAAATAATTTTCATTATCCTTAGAAACAAAAGCATTTCTTATTTTATTGCCTTCATCAGTTCTTACTGGAATATTCTGCAAGTTTGGATTAGAAGAAGATAATCTTCCTGTAACAGTAACTGTTTGATTATAAGTAGTATGAATTCTATTATCAAACGGATCAATCAGGTCAATCAATGAATCTGTATATGTAGATTTTAATTTAGCAAACTTTCTGTATTCCAAAAGTAATCGTGCAATTTCATGCTCATCTGCCAACTCTTCCAAAACAGCAGCACTTGTCGAATATGCAGACTTCCCTCTTTTCTTTTTGGTTTTCAGCCCCATTTTTTCAAATAAAACCTGAGCGACCTGACGGGGAGAGTTCAAATTAAATTCTACACCAGCAAGGCTCACAATGGTTTCTTCAAGGTTCGAAAGCTTTTTATCCATTGCATATTTTAGTTTTAACAAATAATCTTTATTCACTGAAACGCCGGTATATTCCATATCAGCAAGAACACTTGTAAGCGGCAATTCTATATCATATAAAATAGATAATTCTTTTTCATCAAGATTTTCACACCAGAATTTAGTAAGAGCTAAAATAAGTGAAACTTCATCAGCAGCAAATGTAAAAGCATTATCAATTAATGCATCACAAAAACTTAAATGTTTTCTTTTCCCATCAGAGGCCGGATCAAATGAATTAATAGCATAATTTAAATGCTCCAGTGCTTGAACTTCTAACTCTTGTTTTCTATTCGGATCCTTGACATAACTTGCAAGCATAACATCGAAAATTACACCATTCAGGCTTATTCCATAATTCTTGAAAATATTCAATTCAGGTTTTACATTATGGGAAGCCTTTTTGATATTTATGTTTTCAAAAATTGGTTTCAGCTTAGATAAAACATCCTCAACTCTAAGCTGATTTGTTAAAGAGGAGTGTGCAAGCGGAATATAAAATGCTTTAGTTCCTTTATTAACATCTCCTCTAAAATGAATTTTATCATCAGCATACATTAAATTATTATAGGCAACTGCAATACCGATAATTTTTGAATGCACAGCATTAACAACGTCAGCGTATAATCTAAAAGAAAATAATGTTTGTTTTTCTAACTCTTCAACAAGAAGCTCCAAATCTGCTGAGTCAGTTATTAAATTTTTTTCAAAAGCGAAATCTGAATTATTAATCTCATCCTTAATTGTTTCAGAAAAAATACCAAGCTGTAACTGTCCATCAACAGAATTATTAGAAATAAGCAAAGAATTATCTACTTTAGCAGCATCAGTCTTATTAAAAGAGTATAAAATTTTATTTATATTTTTTATAAATCCGTAAAACTGCATTTTTTTCAAATATTCAATAACATTTGTCACATCAGGCAGCTCAACTTTTGTTCCTTCAAAATCAAAATTAATATCCAAATCTCTAACAATTGTCGCCAGATATTGACTTAATTTTGCCTGCTCTTTTCCTTCACAAATTTTTTCTCTTACAGATTTTTCTTTAATATTTTCACAATCAGCAAGGCATGCATCAAGAGTTCCGTATCTTTCCAGAAGTTTACAAGCAGTCTTTTCTCCAATCCCCTTAACGCCAGGAATACAATCAGATGTATCACCACGCAAACCTTTATAATCAACTACCTGATTAGGATAAACGCCTAACTTTTCATGAACCTTCTCCCAATCATATTCCACAAGCTCACCCTTTGAAGGAATTATTACCTTAACACATCCATCCTTGTCTACAAGCTGGAAAGCGTCTTGATCTCCAGTTAAAATTAAAACCTTATGCCCGAGTTCACATGCCTCTTTAGAGATAGTGCCGATAACATCGTCAGCTTCAAAGCCTTCTTTAGTATAAATGGGAATATTAAATGCTTTCAAACCTTCATAAATCAAATCCATTTGCACGCGCATACTATCAGGCATAGCAGAACGATTTGACTTATAATTATCATACTTTTCGGTTCTAAAAGTTTTATGACTGACATCAAAGGCTACAGCAATAGCATCTGCCTGTAAGTCTTTGTTTTTTAGCAAATCAAATATTGCCTTAAAAAAACCAAAAACAGCCCATGTAGGAGTTCCGGAAGTTGTTTTCATATTAGTACGCTCTAACGCATAATATTGACGAAATGCTAAAGCATGTCCATCTATTAAGATAAGCGTCTTTTTTTTATCCATACCAATATCCTAAATTAACTATGCAGTAATTTCTTTATTAGCGTCATCAACATGCTTTGTTGGAAGCTTGATCAATTCTGCATTATTTCTGTTCTTAACCATATCAGCCGTAACAACAAATTTTGTCATATCGCCTTTTGTCGGAACATCATACATAACATCCAGCATTATTTCTTCAACAATAGAACGCAAAGCTCTAGCCCCTGTTTTACGTTTCATTGCTTCCTGAGCAATTAAGTCAACTGCCTCAGGTTCAAATTCCAAATCAACACCATCCATTTCCAGCAAACACTTATACTGTTTTAAAACGGCATTTTTAGGTTCAGTCAAAATCATCTTTAACGTCTTTTCATTAAGTTGATCAAGGACAGCATAAATTGGAACACGACCAATAAATTCCGGGATTAAACCAAATTTTAATAAATCTTCAGGCTGCAATTTTTTAAGCATTTTAACAGCATTGGCTTCTTTTTCAGCCTGAGTCATAGGCGCTTTTGCACCAAATCCAACAGAAGTACCTTCGTCGGCTCTGCGTTCGACAATTTTTTCAAGTCCAACAAATGCACCGCCAACAATAAATAAAATATTACTTGTATCAATATCAATAAACTCCTGATGTGGATGTTTTCTGCCGCCTTGAGGAGGAACATGGGCAACAGTACCTTCAATTAATTTTAACAGAGCCTGTTGAACACCTTCACCTGAAACATCTCTTGTAATTGAGGTGTTTTCTGACTTTCTTGATATTTTATCAATTTCATCAATATAAATAATACCTCTTTCAGCTTTAGCAGAATCAAATTCAGCATTCTGATAAAGACGAAGAAGAATATTTTCAACATCATCGCCTACATAACCAGCTTCAGTTAAAGTAGTTGCATCCGCAACAGCAAATGGAACATCAAGCATTTTTGCAAGAGTCTGCGCAAGCAAAGTTTTACCGGAACCTGTTGGTCCAACAAGTAAAATATTGGATTTTTGAATTTCTACATTATTTTTCAAATCAGCAGACTTATTGTGTTTTAATCTTTTGTAATGATTATAAACAGCTACTGATAAGACTTTTTTAGCATCATCCTGACCGACAATATATTCATCAAGGTAAGCTTTAATTTCATGAGGTTTAGGAATAGGTTTTTCTTGATTTTCATCATTTTCTTGACTACTATCCTTGTCCTTATTTTCAAAAAATTCTTCATCAAGAATTTCATTACAAAGCTCAACACATTCATCGCAAATATAAACTTCAGGACCGGCAATAAGTTTTTTCACCTGATCTTGAGATTTTCCGCAAAATGAACATTTTAATCTACTGTCGTCATGCTTTGGCATTTATCTTATCCTCTCTGATAAAATTTAAAGCTGCTAAGGGGAGAGCTCTCCCCCGCAGAATTCAAACTAATTTTAACCTTTAACTACATCTCTTGAAATTACTTTGTCAATCATACCATATTCCAAAGCTTCAGCCGGAGTCATGATATAATCTCTGTCAGTATCTTTTTCAATTTTCTTGATAGATTGCCCTGTATTAGCAGCCAAAATTTCATTTAAAGATTTTTTAATTCTGATAATTTCAGCAGCTTGAATTTCAATATCAGTAGCCTGACCTTGAGCACCGCCTAAAGGCTGGTGAATTAACACTCTTGAATGAGGCAAAGCCATTCTTTTACCTTTAGTACCGGAAGAAAGAAGAAAAGCACCCATAGAAGCAGCCTGTCCTAAGCAAATAGTAGAAACATCTGCTCTTATATGCTGCATAGTATCATAGATTGCAAAACCAGCAGTAACAGAACCTCCGGGACTGTTAATATATAACATAATATCTTTTTCCGGGTTTTCGCTGTCCAATAAAAGTAACTGAGCCACAACTAAATTTGCAACCATATCATCAATAGGAGTTCCTAAAAATATAATTCTTTCTCTCAACAATCTTGAAAAAATGTCAAAAGAACGTTCACCTCTGCTGGACTGTTCAATTACCACAGGTACAAAACTCATGATTTTATTTCCTTTCTTATTTTCATAAATTATAATAATTACATTATATCAGCTATATAAGTTTTGTTTCTACATCAACCGAACTATTTTTTCTTAGGTTCAACAATTTCTACTTTATTGTTGTTCATCAAGAAATCTCTAACCTTATCGTTCATGGCCTGTTGAGAGATAGAAGCCAAAACTTCTGGATTTCTGCCAATTTGTTGTATCAAATCTTTAGTTTGCATACCGTATGCAGCTGCTAATTGAGAGAATTTTTCTTCCAAGTCTTTTTGTTCTAGTTTAATATTTTCGGACTTAGCGATTTTGTCAATTACAAGAGAATTTTTAATTCTAACTTTAGCATCTTCATGCAAGTTTTTCAAAAGTTCATCTTCTCCCTGAGACTTAACAATATTATCCCAGTTAATACCCTGCATAGCAAATCTTTGTTTATATTCTTCTTTCAAAGAGTTAACTTCTCTTTCAATCATTGATTCAGGAATCTCAACTTTTGCAGCGTCAACAACTTTTGCAAAAACAGCATTTTCTGAATTAGTTTTGTTAGTTCTTTCTCTTTGATTGTCAAGATATTTTTGAACATCAGCTTTTAATTCATCTAAAGTTTTAAAAGGTCCAACTTTTTGAGCAAATTCATCATTAAGCTCAGGAACTTTTCTTTCCTTAATTTCATGTATTTTAATTTTAAATGTAGCAGGCTGTCCTTTTAATTTTTCATCATGATACTGTTCAGGGAAAGTAACTTTAATTTCGAACTCATCATTAAGATTTTTACCAACAAGCTGTTCTGCAAATCCCGGTATAAAGTTTGAATGCGCTAAATCAAGCGGATAATTTTTAGCATCTCCGCCTTTAATCTTTTCACCATTAGCAAAACCTTCAAAATCAATAACAGCAGTATCTGTTTCTTTTGTAGGTCTATCGGTTACAATTTCCAAAGTTGAATGTTGATTTAAAAGATTTTGAATAGATTTTTCCTGAGCATCTTCAGCAATTGGAGAATCTTCAACTTCTACAGTCAAACCTTTATAATCGCCTAAAGTAACTTCAGGTCTTAATTCTGCTTTTGCAACTACTTGTAAATCTTTACCAACTTCAAAATCGTAAGAAGTAATATATGGCTGAGTAATTAAATCTAAGCTATTTTCTTTAACAGCTTCCTGAATAGCTTTTGGCATCAAATGTTCAATAGCTTGCTGTTTAATTCTTTCAGTACCAACATGTCTTTCAACGACCTGACGAGGTGCTTTACCTTTTCTGAACCCGTCAATATTAACGTACTGAGAAATCGTTTTAACTGCGGCATTATAAGCATCAGCAGCATCTTTTGCTGGAATTGTAATATCTAATTTTACCAAATTTTCTTTTTCTTTTTCCAATGTAACTTTCATAATTTTCCCTTTTCTATTGTGTGTGTAAATCTTTTTAAATCATACCTCAAAAAAGAATTTGTGCAAGTAATAAAAAAGGCAAGCGTGAATTTTCTGCTTGTATAAAAGTGTAAAAAGTTCAAGTTTTATTTTTCAATTTTTGCAATACTATTGAATAGTACAGTTTTATGATATAATTTAAGCATGGTTAGACTTATTAACGCAAAAAATGTTGACGCTATATCAACTGTTGCATACAGAATTTTACGCCTGCAAGAAATTTTTACGCATATTGAAGAAGTAAATAATCCAGAAATAACACCTTGCATATACGTAATGTGGCATGCAAACCAATTTTTAATTCACGGTATTAAAGACAAAGCACACTTAAATGTCCTAATCAGTACATCTATTGATGGAGAAATTATTGCAAGGGCTGTAGAAAAATGGGGATTTAAAGTCGTTAGAGGGTCTTCAAATAAAAAAGGAGCAGTAGCTTCTACAATGCAAATGATGGAAAGATTAAAAGAAGGCGAATGTGTAGCAATAATGGTTGATGGTCCTAGCGGCCCTTTACATAAAGTTAAAAATGGAGCTTTAAAACTAGCACAAATGACAGGGGCGCCAATTGTTCCTGCACACTGGTATTCTCCGCAAAGAACATTTATAAATCTGCCTTCATGGGATAAGATGAAAACACCACTGGGAGATTGTAATATACTTAACACGTATGCAGAACCAATTTACATAAAACCAGATGCCACTGATGAAGAACTTGCGAAAATTAAAGAACAAATAAAAGCTTCTCTTGAACAGCTTGAAGCTGATGCACCTGCAATGTATGAGGAGGCGGTTAAAAATAAATTATGGAACAAAAAGAAAAAATAAACATATCTGCAATTCAGATGTGTTCGAAGATTGGGGATAAAAAAGCGAATTTCAGCAATGTAGTTAAACTTATTGAACGAGATGTAAAATCAGACGTTGATATTATTGTCCTGCCTGAAGTCTGGACTGTAGGGTGGTCACCACGCCACTTTAGAGAAAGTGCTGAATTAATAGATAAAAGCGAAACAATAAATCTCCTCTCTCAAATTGCAAAGCAATACAATTCATTTGTAATTGGCGGCAGCTTTATTGAAAAAGTTAATGATGAAATTTATTTAAACACTTGTCCAGTAATTGATAGGAATGGAAATTTAATTGCAAAATATTCAAAAAATCACTTATTCTCATACTATGGCAGTGATGAAGGCAATTTTGTGACAACAGGGAAAAATCCTGTTATGGTAAATCTTGACGGGATAAAAACAGGTTTAACAATATGCTATGATATAAGGTTTCCTGAAATATACAGAGCATACAGAAAAGCCGGTGCTGATTTATTTATAAACTGCGCAGCATGGGGGTTAAATAAACCAATTCCATGGGAATGTATGACAAGATGCAGAGCTGTAGAAAATCAAACATACATGGTAGCACTTACTCAATCAGGACACATAGAAGGAGATGAATGGAATATCGGCCATTCAAGGATTATTGATTACAAAGGCGAAAGTCTGGCAGAAATAAAAGACCAAAAAGAGGGCGCAATGAATGCACAAATTAACCTGAAAACAATGTACGATTTCAGGAATAAATGTACTGTCCTTAATGATATTAGGGATAAATATGAGGTAGAAATATTATGAAAAAATTACTTAGTATTTTTATAGGAATATTTATTTTTCTATTTTGCAATACTGCTGCTTATGCAGAATCAATAAATAAGGTAATTTCTAATTCTGGAGTAAACAAAAGTGCGATATCAGTAAGTATTAAAGATGCAAATACAGGGAAAACAGTATTTTCACTAAATCCAAATCAGCCAATGCCGCCGGCTTCTACACTAAAACTGTTAACCCTTGCAGCATCAGTTGATACGCTTGGCGTTGACTATGAATTCAAAACGCAGCTATATAAAAATACTAACAATGAATTATTCTTGAAACTTGGCGCAGATCCTTTCCTAAAATCTAGTTCTTTATCAGAGTTGATAAAAGCCGCAAAATCAAAAAAAATTCTATCTCCAAAAGCGATTTATATTGACGATTACATTTTTGACTCAAATGAATGGGGCGAAGGATGGCAGTGGGATGATGATTTAAATAAACTTATGCCAAAATTCAGCTCATATAACATTGACGGGAATCTTCTCGGGGTACTTGTTTCTCCGACAACAAAAGGAGCACCGGCAAACATTTCAACATTAAAATTTTATCCTACAATGTTTATTAATTTAGTAACAACAGGTAACACAACATCAGTGTCTTTATCACGTAAAAATCATATTTCACCAGATTCTATAACTGCAGAAGGAACAGTTAGTGAAGCTGAAATTATTCCTATACCTGTAAATCACCCTAAAAGATACTTTATATTGAGACTAGAAGAAACCATTCGAAACGAAAAATTCGACTATTATGCAAATTTCCCTCAAAAAAAGCTTCCAGCCTCAAATGTGTATCTAATAGCAGAGATAAAACATCCAATCAAATACGCAATTATTGAGATATTAAAAGAAAGCAACAATTTAGTTGCAGAAACAGTATTCAAATTAGCAGGAGCCAAATACGTAAACAATACAGGCTCTTTAAACAATTCATTGAAAATGCTTGAAGCATATTGTCAAAAAGAGAATTTAAATTTAGAAAATATAAAAATTGTAGACGGCAGCGGAGTTTCAAAAAATAACCTCATGACAACAGAATTCATGGCAGAATTTCTTGCTAAACAGGCGAAAAAACCAAAATTTGAAATTATTAAAACACTGCTTCCAACTCCAGGAGAGGGAACTTTAGAAAATAGAATGCTATATTTTAAAGATAATTTAAGAGCCAAAACAGGGACACTTTCAGATGTAAGCGCAATAGCAGGTTATTTAACCTCAAGAAACGGAAAAACATACGCGTTTGATATTATGATTAATGATCCGAAATTAAAACCTTCTGATAAAAAACAGCTTGAAGAATATATTCTACGAAGTGTTTACACAAACTATTGATAAAAATCCCGTTTCTTGAGCTAGAAACGGGATTTCAAAATATATTTAAAAGATATTCAAAAAAATAGCCGACTTTACTGCCGGCTACAGGTTAATTTTACTTAAATGGTCCACTAACTATTTAGTTTTTGGGGTATTATCTCCGAAAACGATTCTTGCCAAAGCTCCGAGAACACCTAAAACAGCAGCCCCAATTATCATCGTTTGAACACGTGCTTTAGGGATTAACTTTCTTAAATCTTTAAATGAATTTTTAAGATTTTCAGATTTAAGAAGTTCTGTAACTTTTTCATCTCCTTTGTTATTTTTAACAGCCTCTGCAACTGTTTTTCTTGCATCTACAATAGATTGATAAGCATTTTTTTGTATATTATTAGCCTTATCAAGAGCTGTTTTTTTAATAACTTTTTCAAACACATCAGGATCTTGAGTCAACAATTGCCTTAAATTGTACTTTTCAGGCGCAGACCAATAACCCAATCCAGCACCGACAACGGCGCAGGAAGCCCCGACAGCAGCAGGACTAACAGACAGATCACGAGATGACATAGTAATCCTCCTATACTTCTTTCTTAATAACCACTAGTAAACCTGTACACATTGTTACTCTAAAATAAAATTTTTGTTGGGTTTTAGACACATTTTTTACAAGTTGTTACAATTCGTAAATATAATAAAAATATGCTATATTGATAGAAAAATAAGGATATAAACTATGGAACCATTTGTCACAATACTCACTACAACAGATAACATTATAAAAAACGGTAATGCAGATGCATTTAATCTTTTGGTAACACTTCTGGATATGCAGACATACCATAATGTAGAGCATTTAATTATTGATAAAATGTCTACAGATGGCACTGTTGAAATGCTTAAAGATTATAAAAATAAAGGGTATCTTCAATTTTTTTCAGAACGTGATACAGGGAAATTTAACGCATATAATAAAGGAATTATGCATGCAAAAGGGAAATATATAGCCTTTTTGAGTTGTGATGATTTCATTCATGACATAACAGCAATTGCAGATATAGTTGAATTACTGGAAAACAATAACGGCGATTTCACATTTGCACCTGCTTATTGCAGACACCCGGAAGACTTTGTATTTCTATTTGAACCAACAATGTATAATGCATTTCAAGTCATGCCAGGCTCCCGTCAGGCAATGTTTTTCAAAAAATCAATGCTTGAGAAGGAAAACTATTTTGATGAAAAATTCAAGCTAATGGCAGATTTTGACTTAATAATCAGAATTATGCTAAAAAAATACAAAGGACTTTATTTTAATAGAAATTATGTCACCTACAAACTTGGGGAAAAAGGTCTTGCAGAACCTGAAAGAGTAAACGAAGAAAGTAAAAATATTTTCTATAAAAATTATAGAAATTTGTACCCGTTGAATGACGAAATACTTGAAAGAATGGTAAGACTGTCAGAATTTCCAAAACCGCTTCTTGATAAGCTAGCTACCTGTTTTCCAGAAGCTGATAGGCAATTATTCTACGAACGCTGCGAAACAATGAACAATATCAGAGTAAATGCCTTACAAAATCAATAAAAATTTGTAAACTAAAGTTTAAAATTTGCAAAAAAATTTTTGGCAAGTATTATATAAATATACGTATTTAAGAAAGTTAGGGAAGAAACATGAGTCAAAAAGTAGCCGTAATCGGTTGCGGAGTATGGGGAAGAAATATTGTCCGCAACTTTTATAACTTAAATGTCCTAGACACTGTTTGCGACATTGATGAAGAAAATCTTAAACGTGTAACAGAACAATACCCTGGTGTAAAAGTCACAAGAGATTTTCATGATATTATAAATAATCCTGAAATTACAGGTGTTTGTGTAGTTACTCCAAGCCATACGCATTACAAAATGGTTAAAGCAATGCTTGAAGCAGGGAAGAATGTTTATGTAGAAAAACCTATTTCTACAGTAGCCCAAGAAGCACGGGATTTATCAGAACTTGCACACCAAAAAGGACTTGTTCTTATGGTAGGACATTTATTGTTGTATCATCCTGCCGTAAATCGATTAAAAATGCTTATTGAAGAAGGCGCTTTAGGAGAAATTGTCTACGCTCAAAGCGACAGACTTAATGTTAATTTCTTTAAAAATGACAGAAGTGTAATGTGGGATTTGGCACCTCATGATGTTTCAATGATAAGCTATGTTACAGGTAAAGCTCCGGTTAGAGTAATTTCTGCTGTAGGCTGTTCTTCTGAACGAAATGCAATTATGGATATTACGCATATCGGAATTGAATTTGAAGATGGTGTTATCGGACAGATTTCCGATAGCTGGATTACACCAAGAAAACACGTTACTCTGCTTGTTAGAGGGACTAAAGCAACTGCAATTCTTGATGATACAGTTCCTGAAAATAAACTGGTTATCTATGATAACTTTGTCAAAGATAATTCTCAAAACATCAAACTTGATTATCTGGAAATTGAGCCGCTTAAACTTGAATGCCAGCACTTTATAAGCTGCTGCGAAACAGGCAAAAAAGCCCGTTCTGACGGCGACAATGGATTTATGGTAACACAAATTCTTGAAGAAGCTGAAAAAATGATGCTCGGAGATAAAGTAAAAAAACTTGATGAAGTAAATTTTGCATTATCAAGAACTAAAAAATAAAATTAATCAGACACAGGAGACATTATGAATATTAAAAATAACCTTGCAAATATAATCTCTATTGGCAGAGTATTTTTTGCCTTTGGCGCAGTTTGGCTTTTGTATGAAAAAACAACCTGGGCATATTTGCTGGCTTTAATATTGACAGTAATCGCATTCTCACTTGACGGTTTGGATGGATATGTCGCAAGAAAACTCAACCAATCTTCTGATTTGGGTTCTGTCCTTGATATTATGGGTGATAGAATTGTTGAAATGACATACTGGATAACTTTTGCTGTTATGGGTTGGATAAGTATTTTGTTTCCGCTTGTATGTGTTGTCAGAGCATTTGTAACAGATGGAATTAGAAGCGTTGCTCTTTCAAAAGGCTTTACTGCTTTCGGTGCTAAAAGTATGCAATCTAGCAAAATCGGAAATTTTATTTGCGCATCAAAATTTATGAGAATAAGTTATGCAGTTGCAAAAGTTATTGCGTTCTTCTTGCTTATAATCGTGAATACTCCGGGAATGGAATTATGGAAATATGTTGATGAACTCCATGTTGTAACAATGATATTTGCCTGGGCTGCAATTATATTCTGTGTAGTAAGAGCTATCCCTGTTGTTGCCGAAAGCCCGAAACTTTTCAATAAGGATTAAATTTTATGGCAAAATTAAATATTGTTTTATATGAACCTGAGATTCCGCAAAATACAGGAAATATAGCCAGATTATGCGCCTGTACAGGAGCATCTTTGTATCTTGTTGGCAAACTAGGTTTTTCACTATCAAGCAAATACACAAAACGTGCAGGTCTAGACTATTGGAATAGTGTTGATATCCATAAAATTGATACAATGGACGAATTGCTTAATGCACATAAAGATGCTAACTTTTATTACCTGACAACAAAAACAACCAGAAAATATACAGATATAAAATTTCAAGATGGAGATTTCATTGTATTTGGGCCAGAAACCAGAGGTTTGCCGGAAAAATACGTAAAAGATGAACACGCATTGACAATTCCAATGAAAGAAGGCCAAAGAAGTTTAAATCTATCAAATTCAGTTGCGATTGTTGCTTATGAGGTAATCAGACAAAATGGCTTATAAACTTCCTAAACTGCCAATAAGAGAAGAAAATTCCAACAAAGGAACGTTTGGAAAAATCCTTAATGTATCAGGTTCTGAATATATGACAGGAGCAGCATATTTATCTTCTGTTTCTGCGCTGCGAACAGGAGCAGGATATGTTGAACTAGCAAGTCATGATAATGTTTTAAAAGCAGTGTCCTGTCTTGCGCCGGAAGTTGTACTTGCCCCTGTCGAAAGGATTGCTGAAATAATTAATACCTCAACCGTTTTATCCATTGGCTGCGGGCTTTCTACGACAGAAAACGCTGAAAAAATATTCACAAACACAATTGCACTCGCAAAAGCTAAAAATATTCCGACAGTAATAGACGCCGACGGACTAAACATTTTATCCAAAACAAATACAGAAATACCAGAAAATACAATTCTTACACCACATCCAAAAGAAGCTTCGCGGCTTTTAAATTGTACACTGGGAGAAATTTTATCTGACCTTGAAAAATCTGCAAAAGCTATTACAATAAAATACAATTGTGTAACAGCCTTGAAATCACACAAAACTATAGTTACTTCGCCTGATGGAGAAATCTATTACAACACAACAGGAAGCAGTGCTCTTGCAAAAGCCGGCAGCGGCGATGTATTGACAGGGATTATATCAGGTTTACTTGCGCAAAAAATGAATATATTTAATGCCTCATGTCTAGGAGTATATTTACACGGACTTGCGGGAGATTTGGCAAAAAATGACCTGACTGAATACGGAGTTTTAGCTTCCGACACAATCAGGTACATTCCTTATGCTATAAAATTATTAAAATTAGAATAATGGATAAATACTATTTTTGCTCATTCTGCATTCAGATGCAACTTCCTCAATAGACGGCATACGTCCAACATTAGTTGCAGCAGAAGCAACTTTAATAAATTCATCACCTTTATTTGCTGCTTGCAAACTTACGCTATTAGAACTTCTTTCAAATTCTGCAGCAGCCAGTTTAGAATGTTTCCAAACATTTTTTATGTCTCTAGCATTTGGAAGACAATCAATACTATTTCTGAAAACTTTAATCATTTTTTCTCCTTTACAATTTACAATTGGGGTAACAAACAAAAATTTTATTGAGTTGATATATTAATAACTCAAAAAAATATATTTTGCTACCCAAAATATCTAACCTTTACAAATATTCATAAAATTATAATAGCCTGACAAGATAATTTAGCAATTAGACACTTTACCTAATATTACTCGTTTTTTTGCACCCGTGCAGGAAGGCAAATTAGAAGGTATTCCATAGAAATTGCAGTATCCAAGAAGAGCAAAAGCCATAACTTCTTTAAAATTATTAGAAATTCCATAAGCTTCATGAGTTTTTAAATCAATATGTTTTGGCAAATAATGACGGAGATATTTCATCAGTGTAGGATTATAAGCCCCTCCGCCGCCTATGACAACTTCTTTGACATCAATATCAGGATAAATAAATCTTTCATAAGCCGAAGTTATAGATTTAGCAGTAAGAGCTGTTACTGTAGCAATTATATCTTTAGGGTCTTTAGGTCCAAATTTAAGAGCATTTTCTATATATTCAGAAGAAAAATATTCTCTGCCAGTGGACTTAGGCGGATTTTTAAAGTAGTAGTCATCTTGCATAAGACAATCAAGCCAGCTTGCAGAAACTTTTCCTGAATCAGCGATTTTACCGTCCTTATCATATGGGGAATTAAAAAATTTACGCATACAATAATCAATCATAATATTTCCAAGTCCTGTATCGAATCCGAAAGTCTCATGCTCAGGACTAATTACTGTGACATTAGAAATTCCGCCGATATTTTGAATAAGAATATTTTTCTTTAACGGTTTAAACCATTTTTCATCAGCAAAACACACTAAAGGAGCGCCTTCGCCGCCTGCAGCAATATCAGCTTCACGAAAATTTGAAATAGTTAAACACCCGGTTTCTTGCGCAATAATTGCGGGCTCGCCAATTTGAAGAGTGCTTTTTAAAGAATATCCATCAAGAGTTGTATCAAATGGATAGTGATAAATAGTTTGACCGTGGCTTGCAATTAAATCAGGCTTTCCATGTTCGGATATAAGAGTATTACAAGCATCAGCAAAACATTTTCCAATAACAAAATTCATCTGACAAACATCTTCAACAGAAGCTGCTCCTGAAAATAATTGAAAAATTTTAGCCCTAACATGCTCAGGATACTTATAGTTAATTCCTGATATAAGTTTTACAGATAAATCAGGATACACTTCACACAATCCTGCATCAATACTGTCGCAGGAAGTACCTGACATCAATCCTATAACTTTCTTAACCTCTAATTCACTATTCATAAAAACCTGATTATACATTATAGAATAGAGTTATAATAGCATAATCAGGCAATTTAATCAAATTTTAAATATAAAGTTATTCATATTTTCCTGTTTGATAATTTTCAGTCATAATAAGTTTATCATTTGTTAGAACATAATTAATATTACCCCACAAGTCATAATCAGCATTTTTATAAGCATTAGAAGTGAATCCAATAATAAAGATATCAGTACCTATTTGATTTGGTTGTTTAACACCATTAGTATCATAAGCAATTCGCCCACACCCATGATATGTATAATACTTACCTTTATAGCCATTTGGACTTGAAGGATCAGGTATTAAAAAACCATTACTATCTCTTTCTGATCCCCATTGCTGATATGTACAGCTGCCATTTTTAATTTCTGATAACAAAACTAAAAAACTGCCATCAGCCAAAACTATACGATTAACAGGTTCACCAATCCAACGTTCTGAATCAGTGTTTCCATGCCCGTCATTTATCTTGCGCGGCATACGAACATCATAAGTACCCCCGCAAGCCTCAACATCTGAATTAGTGCAAACTTTAACACTATTCAACTCTTTGGCAAATTCTTGAGCTAATGCATTGATATCTGAACTATAAAACCAAAAAGATTCAAAATCACCGGGAGTGCCATTTTTAGCTAACCAGCTATTCATTGCGTTCATTACTACTGAATAAGATTTCTTTGCGGACGCTACAAAAACTTTTTCTTTGTAATTAGCTATTAAATTAGGCAGAGTTAATGCAGCAACAACACCTATAACTCCAAGAGTAATTAAAACCTCTGCAAGCGTAAATCCGCAAAAACTATTGGAAAAGGAGACTAAGCCTGTGCCCCCCCCCCGACTGACTTTCTAAATAAGTTTTCCATATAACAAACAACCTCCTTTATTTCTATACAAGTATAATATACAAGATTGAAAACAATTTATCAAGCCTAATAAAAAAGCTTGCGCAAGCGCAAGCATATTTTCAATTACGTTACAACTATCTTTTTCCCAAATTCTCCAACGTAATTCTTTAATAAAAAATCTACCTCAACCCATCTACTAATAAAACAATATCCCTAATCTTCTTCTTTGCAGTTGCACCGTAATAACTTAATAATAAACTTCCAATTTTTAGTCGGACTGCTTTTGCCATCACCTCTTTTTCTATCTGTCCAATCTTTTAATCTTTTCTCTTCTGTCTGATAGTCGTAATTCTAAAATTAAGCTTTTTAAACACGTATTTGTCTTTCGACTTCTTTAATGTAAACCTAAGTTAAAAGCTTGACAAGCAAAAAAAAATTAATTATTTTTTACAATTGCCCATGCCCGTTCTCTCTCTAAAGAAAAATTCATGTTTTAAAATCTTAATGAAGCAAATTTAATGAAATTAAGTAAATTTTTGACAAATTTTTTATTGACAAATAAAAATTATGGTAAAAGCATGCTCCGATTTGTAACAAAATTTCCATAATTAAAATTTTTATAGTAAAATGAGTAAAAGAGAAGTTTATGAAAGAATTTTTAAAAACTAATACTGTAACCTATAACCTGATGTCATTCACTGGCTTTAAGGCATTGATTGTTTTTTCATTACTAATGGAATCGCCAAAATCATACGAGGAAGTCTGTGAATATTTTCTAAATCACCCTTATATTCAAGAAAAAATTTCTATTGATACCTTTAGAGTATATATTACCTCTCTAAAAATGGCTGGATGTCAGGTAAAAAGAGAACGTATTAACAAGGTATCTAAATATTCAATTATTTCACACCCGTTTGAATTATCTATTACAGATGAACAGACAAACAGTCTTTTAAAAATATATAAAAATATCTCAAAAAGTATAACTATACAAGAACTTATCCTTTTTGAAGAATTCATTGAAAAAATTGCACAATATATAAAAGATGAAAAATTCATAAATGCATATAAAAAAGTTTCAGTGTTTAAAGACATAAATATCAAGTTAATAAAAGAACTTCTTGAATGCTGTGACAAAAAAGAACAAATTGTAATAAAATACAATTCACCAAATTCCGGCAAAAAAAATATAGAAATTATATCTGACAAATTAGAATTTTCAAATAACAAACTATATCTTTATGGAACAGGCTTTGAATACATGCAATATGGCAGCTTTCTTGTTTCAAGAATTGATGAGATAGTCGAAATTAAAGAAATTAAAACAATACCGCTGGTAAAAGAATTAAAAGTAGGATATGCTTTGACAACAAATCCTAAAAACGTTCAACTTCGTGAAAATGAGAAAATTATTCAAACTAATAAAGATAATATTATTATTGAAATAACATCCTCAAATGAATTTTTAACCCGCCAGAGACTTCTTGAATATGGCCCTGAATGTACTATACTTTATCCAGAAAGCTTTAAGAAAGATTTTGTAACCTATCTTGAAAGCATGAAAGCGGGGTACTTCAATGACTAGAATGAGTTCAAAATATAATGATTCCTGCTTGAAGATGTTTCAATTCTTAAAATTATTAACACAAGGGCCTGTTGATTTTAATGTTGTTCTTGATATATTCTCTGACGAAACAACTGAAGGGAAATCAAATCCGCATGTTGCCCTGAATAAATATCTTAATACTCTTAAAATATTTGGGATTAAAGTTCAGAAAAAGCAAAATAAATATTATTTGTTAAGCTCTCCATATAAAATTAATTTGAATGCAGATGATTTAACAAGTTTAAATATTATAAAAAACGCTCTGGAATTACTTCCAAACGGAAAACACAAAAAAAATATTGAAACCTTCATAAAAAATCTTGAAATACGATTTAGCGAAGAAACTCAGGCAACAGCAAAAGCTATAAATTCAACACAAAATTTGGATTATACCTTTAATTTTAGCGAACTTAAAGAACAAATCAAGCAATGCGAAGAATATTGCCAGCAAAATCACAAACTGGAAATAACATACACTGACATAAAAGGAAAACTTAACCATATTATATGCTCTCCTGTAGAACTTAAATACCAGAAACGAAAAATATGCATCTGTGTTAATATTCAAAATGAAGGACGTATTGTAGAAATTCCAATTGATAATATTAAAAGTATTAATCAGCTTCCAAGCACTAACAATAACCAAATAACAACTACAACAATAACGTTTAAACTAAAGAATAGACTAGCGCAAAACTATAAACTGCGAGAATGGGAACGCATTGAAAAATTTGAACCAAACGGAGACATTATTGTTGTTAACAAAAATGAAGACCAGGATCTTCTATTAAGAAGATTAATGAGATATGGAAATTCTTGTGTAATACTTTATCCAAAATTTATAAAAGAACGTATGCTGGAATTAATAAATAAAACTCTTGAGAATTATAAATAAAATTTAACAATAAAAGTTTTTTTCATATCAGTATGCTACGATAAAATTATGGATAAAAATACACAATTTGTACCACTTCATTTACATAGTGAATTCTCATTACTTGACGGAGCAATAAAACTAAAAGCACTATGCCAGTTTGCCAAAGAGAATAACATGCCGGCAGTTGCTGTAACAGATCACGGAGTAATGTATGGTGCAATGGATTTATACCTTGAAGCCAAAAGTGCCGGAATAAAACCAATTATTGGGTGCGAATTTTACGTTCACAATGGTGATATATCAGAAAGAGATCCAAATAATAATCCAAGGTACCACCTTATCCTGCTTGCAAAAAATAATACAGGCTACATGAATTTGGTAAAACTTGCCTCAGATGCGGCATGCAAAGGTTTTTATATGAAACCGAGAATAAACTTTGAAATGCTTGAAAAATACCATGAAGGTTTAATATGCAGCTCTGCTTGCTTAGGGGGAGAAGTTTTACAAAATCTATTAAAAAATGATTACGAAGGTGCAAAGGCTGTTGCAAAAAAATATAAAGATTTATTTAAAGATGATTATTATATCGAGCTGCAAGACCACGGGCTTGACGATCAAAAACGAACAAATCCGGACTTGATTAGAATAGCTAAAGAACTTGATATAAAAATGATTATCACAAATGACTCGCATTATCTTAAAAAAGAAGATGCGGATTGGCATGATACTTTACTTTGCATGCAAACTCAGTCTTTAAAAAGCGAAGAACACAGATTTCATTTCCCGAATAATGAATTCTATGTAAAAACAGTTTCAGAACTCCGTGATGCTTTTAAATGGATGGATTCTGAAACATTTGACGAATGTATAAAAAACACAGTTGATATAGCAGATAAATGCCATGTTACGATAAAATGGGAAGCCCCGCTTCCTGATTTTAAAGTTCCTCCTAACCATACAAATGAATCTTATCTAGAAGAACTTGTCATGGAAGGGTTAAAAAGGAAATATAACAACAACATAACACCGGAACTAAAAGAGCGTGTTCAATATGAACTTGGTATCATTGAAAAAATGGGGTTTTCAGCATACTTCCTAATAACCTGGGATTTTATTCATTATGCAAAAACTCATGATATTCCGGTAGGCCCGGGTAGAGGCTCTGCAGCAGGTTCAGTAGTTGCATATGCCCTTGACATTACAGATCTTGACCCTATACGCCACCATCTGTTGTTTGAAAGGTTTTTGAACCCTGAACGTTTCAGTATGCCTGATATTGATACAGACTTCTGCATTGAAAAACGCGGCGAAGTTATAGATTATGTCGTAGAAAAATATGGTGCAGATAAGGTTTGTCAAATTATAACATTCAACACACTTGCTCCAAGAAACGCATTTAAAAGTGTTGCAAGAGTTTTTGGCATGGAATATGCTAAAAGCAATAAAACAGCATCTTTGATATGCGAAGATACAATTGAAAAATCAATGATTGAAGGCTCTGAATTAAAAGCCCTTTATGATACTGATGAAGAAATTAGACGAACAATAGATACAGCAAAATGCGTAGAAGGTGTTAAATGTGGAATAGGCATGCACGCCGCAGGTGTAATTATATCCTATAAACCGCTTGACCAAATCGTGCCGGTGCAGCCTTCTAAAGACGGAATTATTATTACGCAATACCATAGAGAAATTCTAGAAAAAATGAAACTTCTAAAAATGGACTTTCTTGGATTGCGTAACCTTACAATGATACATAAAACCTGTAAGCTTGTAAAAAAATGTCAAGGCATTGATGTCGACATAAACCATATACCGCTTGATGATAAACCTACATATGATATGCTTGTAAAAGGCGAAACAGTAGGCGTCTTCCAGCTTGAATCGCAGGGGATGACAAACCTTGTAAAGAAATTAAAACCAGACGTTTTTGAAGATTTAGGCGCTCTTGTCGCACTTTTCAGACCAGGTCCTTTAGGTTCCGGCATGGTTGATGATTTCGTAGAAAGAAAACACGGACGTCAGGCTATTACATACGCACACCCGAGACTTGAACCGATACTGAAAGATACATATGGAACAATGGTTTATCAAGAACAGATTATGCAAATCTTTCAGGTTATGGCAGATTATTCTCTTGGCCAAGCTGACCAGGTGCGAAGAATGATGGGGCACAAAGACCCTGAAGCTATGGCTGCCCAAAAAGGAAAACTTGTAGAGGGTTCTGCAAAATATGGCATGAGAAAAGAAGATGCAGAAGATTTGTTTGAAAAAATCGAGAATTTTGCACAATACTGCTTTAACCGTGCTCACTCTTCGGCTTATGCCTTTGTAGCATATCAGACAGCATACTTAAAATGCCACTATCCTGTTGAATATCTTTCTGCACTTTTATCAAGTGTTGCCGGCGACCAAGAAAAAACTCAGGCATATATAGAAGAAGCTTTAAAATATGGAATTAAAGTTTTGCCACCGGACATAAACAAATCATATCTTGAATATGCGCCGGATGGGAAAAATATTCGCTTTGGGCTAGCTTCAATAAAACAAGTTGGAGAAGGCGTTATAGATGAGATTATAAAAGAACGTGAAGAGAATGGAGATTACAAATCAATCTATGACTATATCAAACGACTTGATACAAAATGTTCAAACAAAAAGACTCTTGAAGGCTTGATAAAAGCAGGAGCATTCTCATCAATTGAAAAAAGCAGAAAGCAGTTAATGGACAATATTGAATATATTACAGCAACAGCTTCCAAAGAATCAAAAGCAAAAGAATCCGGTCAAGGCAGCTTATTTGACATGCTTGGCGACACATCCGCAATAGAAGAAGCAAAATTTCAACTCTCAGGCAGCGATGAAGAATATGATGACAGAACATTACAAAATTTTGAAAAAGAATTTCTTGGCTTCTACGTAACCAGCCACCCACTCTCTACAATAAGAGACAAATTACCTTTCTTAATGACACACAAAATTACAGAAATTCCTGAACTTCCAAATGATAAAATAGTTACAATATGCGGCTTGGTAACTGCAACAAGACAGATTCCAACAAAAAAAGATCCAACTAAATTCATTAGATTTGTAACTGTTGAAGATTTAACAGGAAGAATTGATGTAATAGCCTTCAATCATAAAATTGCAGAATACGGAGACTATTTGCAAAACGAGCAGCGAATAATAGTGTCAGGACGGGTTAACAGACGCAGCGACGATGAACCGCCTTCAATTATTGTTGATACTGTGAAAACTGTTGATAACTCAAATATTTTAACTATAAACCTAAAAGATGATTTTAAGTTTGAAGAAATCGTTCTTTTAAAAAATCTTTTATGCCAGCACCCGGGGTCAGATCCGGTTACTTTCAAAATTCAAGACTTTGATAAAGAAGTTAAGATTTTAACCTCATCACTTTTCTGGGTTGATACAACAAATGAATTAATTAATCGTCTAAACAAGGCATTTCCTGAGCGTATAGATATAAGTATCCGCTCAATGGATAGCAAAGAGGAAGAGGCTGAAGACAAAATTGCATGCTAAAAACTCGACCTCTAAATTCCAACGCAAAAATAATTTTTTTAGATACAAAATCTTATAATAAATTTTATAAACTTAAATCTCAGATAAAGAAATTGAAATATAATTGCGGCAACCAAAACATGACGCACTATATTAGTTATAATGAAGATTTTTTCAAAATATCAACAGAATATAAACATCAACTTAAACACAATGGACAAAGTGAGCATTATAAAGAAGCTTCTACTTCAAGCCGCCTAAAGGAAATAACTAAACTTATAGACGAGCATGTTGATAGCCTTAAACACTGGAAATTTATAATAGATTGCTGTATTCCAAATAAAATAGATAGCTCTATCCCTGAGCAAAAAAGTACAAAGACTAACAGTAACAGCTTCATTATCATAATGAATAAATTAACAAAACTAATAAAAAAACGTAAAATATAAAAAAAGCACTTGCAAAAAAAAATTCTTCATGTAATAATAAAAAAGTACCGAATGCGGGGGTAATTCAGTGGTAGAATGCCTCCTTGCCAAGGAGGATGTCGCGAGTTCGAGCCTCGTCTCCCGCTAATTAAAAAGGATTGGATTTTTCCAATCCTTTTTAATTTAATGGATGACATAGGCGAGAACTAATTTTAGTTCGAACAATCTGCGAACAGAGGGCGAAGGCGCTTTCTTTGAGCCAAGTGAAGTTGTGAAAAGAAACTCCATAGCACCGTTTACGTGAGCAGGTCAAGACAGCCTCGTCTCCCGTTCTGTATCTAGAGCTGGTGTTTATTTTTATAAATAAGATTAGGGATTCAAAATCATGAATAAAAAGTATGTTTATTATATATTACTGGGGATAATTTGTTTTGCAGGGTTGGCACTTAGAATAAAAGCTTTTGTTGCAGGAAGACCTTTATGGCATGATGAATGTTCACTTGCACTTAATATATTTGATAATAACAATATATTTGCATATTTTAAACCGCTAAATTATACTCAAGCAGCACCGCCTCTATTTATGATAGCAACCAAAATTATAACAAATATTTTTGGGATAAATGAATATACTTTAAGATTTATTCCGTTACTATCCGGAATTTTATCAATACCAGCTTTTTATATTCTATCAAGAAGATTTATTTCTAATATATGGGTTATACTAATTGCTAATTTACTATTTGCAATAAATTACCAATTAATATATTACTGTCAGGAATTTAAACAGTATTCTACAGATACTTTATTAATAATAATAACTACCCTAATACTATCTGAAATAGAAATAAAAAAGCTTAGCATAAAAAGAAGTATACTGCTTGGAATTTTTCTCGCATTTTTACCTTTAACAGCCTTCCCGGCAATATTTATTATTATACCATATCTATTAATACAAATTTTTAGATATAGGTCAAAAATTAAAAATCAACTAATAGCTGTACTTATATTCCAAATAATCGTATATTCTAGTTTTTATATAAATATTGCAGCACAGACTCATGCTTCACAAATGGACATGGGATTTTGGGATGAAAAATTTTTACAACTAACCCCAATTAGTTGGTTAAAGACTCTGAAATTAAACTTCGACTATTATTTTTATCCAAACAACAAATTATTGTTTGCACTTATTTTATTTGTATTAGGATTAATTTATGCAATAAAAAAGAGGGATAATTATTCCAATCTTTTCTCATACACAATTTTAACAGCAATTATAATGTCATTATTAAAATTATATCCTCTTATGCAAAGAACAAGCTTATATTTAATACCGATTGTTCTCCTGATTTGTTTAATTCCTCTTGAAAAAATTTCTCCAAAAAGAATATTTTATTCAGGAATAATAATCATATCATTCATTATTTATTTTTCAGGCTATAATCACCAATATATAAAAACTCTATTAAATACTTCATCATATAAACAAGAAAACGCTAAAACGACTTTAGAAATAATAAAAAACGATTTTAAACAAAATAATATTTTAGCATATAATATAGCTTCAGCTTCCGAATTTGAATTCTACAGCCGTTATTTAAATTTTTATCCAGCAAGATATGTCCAAATTAATACAACAAATGCTAAAAAAGAAGATTATTTTAATATATTTAACCAGCTTCCACATGGATACACTTATTGGTTCTATTTTCCATATGTATATTCAAAGCAGCCGGATATTAAGTATTTAAAAGAATGGAGTATTAATAAATATATAATCCAAGAACAAGAAATCAATGGTTCATATATTCTAAAATTAAAACTTTAATAGAATTACCACTTTTTAAAGATAAAAAATACTGCAAGAATTATAAAAACAAATCCAACAAGATAGTTCCATTTAAATTGTTCTTTCAAATAAAAAACAGAAAAGAAACTGAACACAACAAGTGTAATAACTTCTTGAATAGTTTTAAGCTGTGCAGCATTATAAGTTCCGTATCCAATTCTATTAGCAGGCACCTGAAAACAATATTCAAAAAAAGCAATTCCCCAGCTTACGAGTATAACCGCCCACAAAGCAGATGAACGAAATCTTAAATGCCCATACCAAGCAAAAGTCATAAACACATTAGATATTATAAGCAAAATTATTGGCATAACAGCTCTAATCATATTAAATCCTTTCATATATAAAATTTTACTCTTTTATAATTAATTATAATTCAAAAAAAATGCTTGACTTTTAAATTTGTTCTTAATAAAATAAAAAGAGTCAGCCGGCATAGCTCAACGGTAGAGCAACGGTTTTGTAAACCGTAGGTTGTAGGTTCGATTCCTATTGCCGGCTTTTT
>CALURL010000012.1 GCA_944323155.1 Candidatus Gastranaerophilales bacterium | reverse complement strand
CGAATTATTGGAGTTTGCGATTGTAGGATCTAAAAAATAAATTTCTATACTTTCGCTAAAAAAATCTGGGTTCTTAACTTTTATTTCTTTTGGATAGCAGCAACTTGCAGGTACATACTTAACTAATGGCTTGTTAACTAGCTCCTGCTGACTAGACAACCAACCATACTTACAGTCTAACTTATGGTATTTGCCGTTTCTCTTATTCAATACAACAAGATTAAGACTATGAGATTTTTCAGCATAGGCGTTTATTTTATCTAGGTCCTGATAAGGTTTTAATTCTTCTGCAATGTTAGATTTTGTATAAATTGTTGCAAGTCCTGCTTTCAAAACTTCTTGTTCATAGCTTTTGCATTTACCTTGTCTATTGCAATTATAGTATAGTGACATCAGGTGTCTGTTATTCTTGTCAAACTTTTCTTCTGCTGTGTATTCAGCTCTTACAGGTTTATTCAGTAGCTCTTTTTTAGCAAATTCTTTACCATAAATACCCAAGTCCTAATGCTTCGTCTTGAGTAAGGTTATAGAGCTTCATCTGCCAATTTAGTCCATCATTGATTTTAGTTTCAAACGTATCAATTCCATTGATGCGAACTTTTTCATCTTGTTCAGCAATTCCATTATCGTTAAAGTCAACATATACAGTATCGCCATCAATAACCTTGATTACCTTATGTTCAACTGATGCAGATACAGGTATGATTGACACAGTTGTTAGTATTAACGCAATCGCTAAAATCTTTTTCATTAAGGTTATTATAGAACAAAAATATTAATAAAACAGAGCCTTCTATTGGAGACTCTGTTTTTATTTCTAAAAGCTAAAATTTATATTGCTTACAATATCTAAGATTTTCAGTTCCGATTCACTTCTTGTATATAATACATTAGCAATTTATCAGTATAAATACAAAAACTAGTAATGGGAAATTTGTAAAAATAATTAAATAGTTTAAATATTTAAAATATATTTTTATTAAATAGTTTTATTTAATTTTACAAATTTACACTTTCAGCTTATAACCCACTATAACGTTGTAGACATTTCCTTCTCTTTCTTTAAAAACACCATGATTTCTAATCATTTCTTTAAATTCTTTTAATCTCTCTGCTGGCATACCCTGATTTTGACACCAATGCTTAAAAACCTCATATGCTTCACTCATCTTTGTAAAATTATCGATTGATGGAATAAAACAATCATGTAAAAACTTTTGAAATTTATTAGAATTGTTTTGAAATGTGTTTGTTGCTTCTAAAACTCTCTTAGGTGGGTTTAATCCTTCTTCCTTATATATTTTAAAACCTTCTAAGAGCCAATTAAAAATACCACTTAAATTTTCAGGCTCTATAAGTCTTGTTTTCAAGCCTCTATCTCTTTCTTCTTGAGAAAAATACCGATCAAATGGTACTACATAAACTCTTTGACTACTAAATAAGGTTCTATCAGACGTATAGGGGAGATAATTTGTATGCATGTAAATTTTCCCTGTTTGCTTAAATTGTTTTTCTTCCTGATATAATCGTCTTGCAACGATTGTATCACCCCCTGTTAAACTTTTTAATAAGGAGGTATCCATATTAAGTCCTGCTGGAAGTTCTGTTGTGCTTATGAATCTATATTTGGTCATTCTTGCAATATCTCCACTAGCTATACGACTGTTTTTATATGGAGAAAAAGCAAAAGTTTCTGCAGCAGTTTGAATTGAATATCCACTTGAACCACCATGTAAATATGAAATTGTCTCTATTAATGTACTTTTACCATTTCTACCTCTTGGACCATAAAATATGAAAAAACATTCTTCATAAATATTGCCACTTAGACTTAACCCCAAGATTTTTTGAAGGAATCGAGCAAGTTCATCATCGTCACAAGTAATTGCCTTTATAAAATCCATAAATTCAACTGATTTTGCATTTTTGTTAAAGACAACAGGACTTATTTTTGTAATAAAATCCTGTGGATTATGTTGCTGTAACTGAAAAGTGTTAAGATTTAATGTGCCATTATAACAGTTATATAAATAGTTATCTTTATCAAAATCCATTTCAGATTTGTAATTTCTACTTTCCGCATCTTTTAGCATAGCTTTACGTCTCTGATTTGAACCAAGATGTTTTATATTCTTAAAAAATTGCTGATTTTCATCTTCAACATTAATGCTCGCATATTCTTGTAAGCATTGTTGAAGTTCTTGAGCTTTCAGTTCTGCTTGCTGATTTCCATCTTCTAAAATCCATCTTTTATTTTCCATAATACATCCATCCTTTCGAAGTTATATTGTACAGTAATCTATCACCGTACACTTTATTAAATAATTCTGCATTTCCAACATCTGTAAAATCAAATGTTTCAGGTTTTAATTTTTGAAGTTGCATTAAAATTTTATTTTTATTTTCAATAAAATCCTTAGTTAAAAATTTCCGATCATCTCGTGCTGTTTTATTACCGATAAATTTATTTATGATACTTGAGATATATGGACCTCGGTGAATTTTTTTTACGTGTATAGGATCTTTTTGCTGAACATGAGGGCTCTGAAAAAAAGTTTCTAATGCAACAGCAGTATTGTTATTTGCCCAGTACATACATTTACCAATTAGAGCAAAGTCATCTCTGCTCTCATCATTATTTTTTCTTGCACCGTTGTAATATTCCCTAAACACTTTATCTCTTTTAAGTCCTATTTTGATAAATTCTTCATCAGACATTTCTTTATCAGGTATTGAATAATCATCATTCTTTTTTGGTGCAAAATATTGCAATTCAATTGACTTTAACTCATCTGGTCTTTCCATTAATTTCTCATAACCAGGAAGTACATTCCCAGTTATTACTATTTGCTTATCTTTGTCATAAATTTCTAAACATTTACACCATTTTAAATCTTTATTGTAAGTTTTATCTTGAGTTTTCTTACCTAAAACAAAAATATGTATTCCCTTTCCACTTTTTGAGAATTCAGTATAACTGTTTAGATGTTCAATAATTTTCATTGCTTCCGGTGCTATTTTCACCATATCAGCAACACAATTATCCATATCAATACAGGTCAAGTTGTTTTCTTCAAGCAATACTAGTCCTATTTCAAAATTTTTTTCTGCGGCTATTCTTATAGCTTCTTCAAAACAAATCTGGTTCTGAGTATCTTTAAAACTTGCAGGTTTTCCTGTTTTAAAATTCATTGGAATTTTATTTTTAGTAAGTACACAAGGAGCTTTCCGCATTTGAGCAGGAATATTTTCATAATTTAAGTTCATTTTTCTTTCCTTTCTTTTCTTTATTTTGAGAATTAATTCTCTTTTTTATAAAATTCATTAAATGTAATGCAACAACACTTTTCCCTTGCCAATTTAGTTTGAAATTTTTATACATTTTTTCTATTTCCTTTTTTAACTTTGGGATTGAGATTTGCACCGGACATTATCCAATTAATAACTTTCTCTTTAAAAAATATTGGTTTACGACCCAATTTCACATATATGCCTTTTGGAAGCTGTTCAAAATGGATCCAAGCATATATAGTACTAACCTTGATTGTTAGTAATTTAGCGATATCATCGCAAGATAAAAAAATATTTTCAGTTGTTAGCATTTTCTTTCCTTTTTTTATTCCTTATGTACAAAATACATATACAAAAAAAGAGTTAAAACTGTCAATTTTCAACTGTTTTAACCCTTTTTTAATCTCGGATCTTTAATACATAAAATCTTACTTCTTAATTTGGAATAATATTTTATTCTTCAAACATTTTTTTTAAACAATACTCTATATGAGTATCGGTTAGAGGAAATCTTGGATTTTCTCTGCTGCTATAAATTCTAGAATTAAAGTATTTTTTCAAATCAGATTTTCCTCCATCAAATTCATGTTTACATTTTTTTACAAATCGTTCAATAGAGGATATCTTCAATCCAAGATTTGCATTAAGATACTCACAAATCACCCAGCAGTAAAAACATAAATGTAATTTATAATAGGGATTTTTTTCCTTTCTTCCACAGACTATGCAGGGGCTAATATTTTTATCTAAGTTTCGCCTAGGATAATTTAATGTAGTTATTTCTTGTAAGATTTCCTCAACAAACTTTTTATTTGAAATTTTATTATCCACAAAATTATTCACAATTTCACTTACATTAAACATATCCGATAAACATTTACTATCCCTCAACAAAAAGGCTTTAAAATTATTTTGATCTGGTAATTTAAAATAATATAATTTCCATTCAGTAGGATTTTTTATGAATTTTAGAGTTATGATACCCTTTTCATCTGTATTTTTAGGGAATTTATCTGGAACTATCAGTTTATCTAACCCATGATCTAAAAAATTATCACAAAATTCTATAAGATCATTTCTATTCATATAATTCTTTAATGAAGAATTAATTTCATTTACATACTTGTAGTAGTTATAAACCAAATCTTCTTCATCTTGTTTTTTTAATAAACTACAGTATTTTTTAAATGCATAAAATGAAGGGAAACAAGAATTAACTTTATTAGCAAATGCAGAATTTGATAATTCTAAAAAATAATCAAAAAACGATTTTCTTGTTTTTCTTATTTTTATTTTCACATCAGGAGCTATTATATCATTAATAGCATCATTTTTTTTCATAAACTCTCTCCTTATAACTTGCAAAATTATATTTTTTGTTATACTATAAATCGTATAATTTATACTATAATATATAAAATTAAATCAAATAGCAACAAAGTAAATCAAAAATGATAAAAAATAATCTGAAATTGATATTAGCCGAAAAAGATTTATCTATTAAAAAACTTGCAGAAATGACAGGTATAAGATATGCAACTTTATACACTTTTATTAAGAAAAATAACAATTCTGTAAATTACACAGTACTAAATAAAATCTGCGAAGTATTGGATTTAACACCTGCAGATATACTTATTTATGAACCAGACAAAAAGGAGATTACATGAGAACTTACCAAAAAAATGGAAGATGGTACCTTGAAGGAATGATACGAAAAAAAAGATTTCATAAATCAATTCCTGAAGCAGTTACTAAAAAAGATGCTGAAAATTACATGAATATTTTTAAAGCTGACCTGCTTAGAGGTAAACTTGATTTAGTTGAGGATATAGGGTGTACTCAACTTAAAGAAGTTATTGATTTGTATATAAAGTATGCTCACGCTAATTTAAGGTCAATAGATACAGCTGAACGGATTGCAAAAAGATTTTCAGAAATTTGGGGGAATAAACAACTGAAAGATATCACACCCAAAGAAATTGAAAAATATAAATCAACAAGAAGCAAAACCGTATGGCATACTAAAATTGATAATGGGAAAGAAATACCTCAATATGTATCAGCAGCAACAATCAATAGAGAATTAAATGTCTTAAGCAAAATCTTTTCGATAGCAGTATCTAACGGAATGTTACGTGAAAATCCTTTAAAACATGTAAGAAAACTCCCTGTGAAAAATAAAATTGAAAGACACTTGACACCAGAAGAAGAATTAAGAATGTATAAAGTATGTGATAATAATTTTTCTTTTTTGGATATAACCGAGGAGGCACAGAACAAATTAAAAATCAAATGTGCAAACAAATATTCTTATCTGAAACCGATTTTAACTATTGCACTTAATACAGGTATGCGTAAAAGTGAAATACTTAATTTAACTTGGGATTGTATTAATTTTGAGACAAATGAAATTACAGTATTATGTACTAAAAATAGTAAAAAAATATTATTCCAATGAATCACAAGGTGAAAACTGTTTTAAGTGAGAAATATAAATCTGAATATCGGAACAAATATGTTTTTACTAATCCGGAAACAGCTAATAGATATGTAGACTTTAAAAAGGCTTTTAAAACTGTCTGCAAATTGGCAAACGTTGACAAGCTTCGATTCCATGATTTAAGACACACAGCAGGTACCAGAATGGCCTCTTGTAACATTCCATTGCCTACCGTAAAAGAAATATTAAATCATGCAAGCATAAATACAACTATGCGTTATGTACACACAATGCGAGAACAAAAGGAAGAAGCTTTAGAAATATTATCGAATTATGTGTATAGGGAAAATATTTTAGATTAGCTAACGGTAAACATATTTTTTGTACAAAAATATTCTACTTTATTATTATACTGAAAAATTTCTTCAAAATGCTTAAGTTCAGCAGGTTTGAAATATCCTACATAAACTTTACTCAAATTACTATTACTTTTAATAGCTTCAACAATATGCGTATCACTTTTAGAAAAAGATACACCATGTGTGACCAAAATTCCATCAATTTGTTTAAATTTATTAAAACAGTGGCTAAGGTATGGAGAATAATCCGACGTTAATTTCAACTCTTTTGTTTTATAATCAGATGCAATAACTAAGTGTGATTTCACCCCTTTATCCCATTCTTCTCGGATTTTTTTAAACAAATTTAAATTTTGATCACTAGTAATTTTCTCCACTATTCTGTCATCAGAAATTTTTAGATGAAAAGCACCATGTAAGTAGTAAACACATTGTTTATTTTTACTATCCCATCTTTTAGGTTGGGAGCATTCGCCCCAAAAACCATCTGTTGTATATTTTGAATCTAGCATACCCATAAGAAGGTAATACAAAACATGGTCATAATTTAATGTATAAAAACTATCAAATTTATCTAAAAATGGTGTAACTAAATTAGTTCCAAGTAATTTATTAATTTTTTCTTCAGGTAGTATTTCATACAATTGTTTAATGAATTCTTTTTCTACCTCTGAAACATAATCTTCAATATTCGTAATTTTTCTTGTCGACTTGCGATTTTTAAAATATTTGTGAACTTTATCTATTATTTTTTTTGATTAAAATTTTTGTCATTTATGCATGCAATAGAAAAACCATTTCCAAGTAAAACAGATTTTGAACAGGAACACTTTTCTAATTCTTCTTTTACATCATCCCAATTAAGTTCCATAATTACCTCCGCACTTACTATTTATTCAAGACGCTAATCACTACCTGCTTTATTATTTCCATTTCAGCAGGATTGCTTTCTGCTATCAAAAGCGTTAGGGCAAAAAGCGTTGCGTTGTCAATTATTGAAAACCCATCATTGTAAAGTATTCCGTTTTTGCTCATGAAATAAAGAAAGCAACTTGCACCAATTCTCTTATTGCCATCTGCAAAGCTGTGATTTTTGACTATAAGATATAGCAACATTGCAGCTTTTTCCTCTAAGGTAGGATATAGCTCTTTCCCGTCAAATGTTTGATAAATCTGGTTGACAGAACTGGAAAAACTTTCATCTTTTGGAACTGCAAATAAATCGCTTTCAAAATCTGATTTCATTGCATTAATAACTTCTAGAAATTCTTCCTTCGAAATTCGGATGGCTTCTTTTCTAGTATTCCCTTTTCTATCAAGTTTTTTATGGTCAAAATTATCAAGTAAATTCAAACCATGTGCAAAGGTTTCAAGAATTTTTGCAACGGATTGAGCTTGTTCAACTGTTTCTACCTGATTTGTAAGACTTCTGGTCAAAAGACTAATTGTATTCTGTAATGTTTCCAACTGTTGCTGCTGCTTTAATAAAAGCTGTTCGTTGATAGAATAACCCTTAATTAAGTACTCTTTCAGAATTTTATTAGCCCAAATACGGAATTGAGTTGCTGTTTTAGATTTTACACGATAACCGACAGATAATATTAAATCAAGATTGTAATATTCTAACTCCCTCGAAACCTGTCTTTTACCTTCTTGTCGAACTGTTCGGAATTTCCGAACAGTTGAAATTTTATCAAGTTCTCCTTCTTCATAAATATGTTTAATATGTTCACTAATATTGGCTTTACTTGAGTTAAATAGTTTAACTATCATATCCTGAGTAAGCCATACAGTTTCTTCTTGCATTTTGACATCTATCTGTGTTTGACCATCTGCTGTTTGATAAATTACTATTTGGTTATCTAAGTTATCTTGAATTGTCATAGTGCAATTATATGATATAAGACCTAGCATGGCAAAATATTAATTCTTGAAACTTCTTGTGTAATATTTGTGTAGTTTTGTGTAATTTTAACTAATTTGATTGAGTTTTATTAATTTTAAAAATAGCCTCAAAAGCAAGAATAATAAGAAAAAATCAAACCCAATCAAAAATCCCATTATCCCTGATAAGGGTGAGGTCGGTGGTTCGAGTCCACTGCGGCCCAGATACATGAATTACAATCAGGTTAAAAACTACTCCTTTATAATATTTATAATAAAATTAATGCTCTTATCAATATTTATTTTTATACCAATTTATTAGTCGTACAATAACGATTGTAAGATATATCATACAATAATACGGTAGAAAATAAAATAATATCCATTCATACATGAGAGGGGATAATACAAAATTTAATCCTATTAATATAAATAATATTATTGTTGGAAACCAGTTATTGTAAAAGAATTTATCCAAATATTTACTCCATTGGTGTTTCATGGCTTTGTATGTTATGATTTCTGGCAAGAGGATATATAAAAGAAAAAGGACTACCGTTAATAATAAAACTACCATTGCTATATAATCATTATAATGATCACTTAAACCATATGCTAGTAATCCACAATACAATATTGCTATTGGTAAAAGCCAAACTATTAGTATTAGAAATATATATATTAGTAGTCCTTTTATATCTGTATTCATAAAGTTATTCTACCACAATTTTTCCCTGATTTGGTAAATATTAAATTGATTTTCCACTTGCAAAATCTAGTTTTTTATATGCGCCGAATGCAAATACAAGCTGAGCTAATAATAAACACATTAATACTATGATACACTTTTTCATAAATATCCCTTATTTATACTGCACCTGTATATTATACCACTTGTATTCAAAATCCATCAATGAATAACAACAGTATAACTAGAAATATCATTGCATTTATATTTTGGAATATAATCAACTCCGTATTTTTCTGCTATCTGTTTAATATTACTTGTTGCTGATATTATTATAATTTTAGTATTTTTATATTCGTTAAAAAATTGAACCTGTTTTATAAACCATTCTCCAGCATAAAGAGGAATAAAGTCAGGCTCCATTTGCATATCAGTTAAAATTATGTCATAAGGCTTATCTATTGAGGCTGTTATTTTCTCTAAAGCCTGTTTCGCAGAATACGCTACATCAATTGTTACTTCATTAGCAAAAATTTCTTCTATTACTTCTTTATGATAAGAAACCCATTTTGATGAATCATCTACAATAAGAACTTTTTTCATAAATAAATATTAACACAAAAAACGGTTTCAGATATAATTTCCAAAACCGTTTGTGTGTATCTTTATCTTGTGTTAATCTATCGGAACTGTTATTATATACTTGTCACCTTCACGAACTTTCGACATTTTGCCAAGATCTACATCATCCCCAAATGTGAAATTTTGGCTATATCTGATAATTTCTTTTTTATGTCTGGTAGTGTTTTCTCCTGCTGCAGTTATTGATAAAGACTTGCCATTAATCCTTGTTTCAATATTTTTTTCATCATTATCAAATGGTCTAAGATCAATAATTATCTTGTAAGCATCATCAGTCTTGTCCATATGGATGAAATCTGCACCAATTTGCTGTTGACGTGCCATTTCTTTTCTGGCCATTTTATCCATACGATATTGCTGTTTCATTAAATCTCTGTCTATTTTATGCTGCTCTCTCATCATTGCACGATCAAATTTACGCATTTGCAAAGCAGGATCCATCATACGTTTAAAATGCCAGTCTGATACTACATAAAAAGCAGCAAAGGCTCCCAAAAATATTAATAAACCTGCAAGTACATGTTTTAGAATTGGATGATTACACATAAAACAGTTGTCGAATTCTTCATGTCTGTAATTGTTATCTTCCATTACAAAACTCCTTTCTTTTACTATTACCATTTTAGTATTTCAAATAACTGCAACATGTCTATAGCCTAATTAGTCTAATTCATTTTCACAAAATTTTCAATATGCTTGAAAAAATTAAAAAAACATGATATGATACATGTCACGTAGTGTTTGGGTTAAGGATAAGGATAAATTTAAATGGCTAAAATTTTGGTTACTATGCCTGATGAGTTTTTACATAAGATTGATGGTGTTGCATCTATTGAACAACGTACAAGAAGCGAACTTATTAGAGAAGCACTCAGAACGTATATGAAACGCACCGGCATTAAAGATACACAAAAAGCTTCTGAAAATGCAGCTAAACTTGAAGAATTATTAGGTTAAATATTGTTGACTTCTTTTATAAATGTTTCAACCCATTTGACAAGATTTGACAACTCATATGGTTTTGGAATATATAAGTCTGCTCCGGAACTTAATATCAATTCTTTGTCATGAAAAATTGAAGTGACTATTATTTTTGCTCTAATAAATTTATCATTACTTCTTATGTTTTTGCACAACTCAATTCCGGTTAATTTTTCAATATCTCCGGCGTCAATTATAATAACAGCAGGATTTATGTTATCAAAAGGGAATTTTGTATAATCATTAATAACATCTGTTTCATATCCTTGAAGATTTAGGATAGTTGTTAATAGTAAAGCCATAGAATCGTCCGCTTCTACAATCAAAACATTTTTATTAAAAACATCCTTGCTTACAGCATCTTCTGCACTAATCCTCGGGCGCTCTATAAGATAATTTGATTTGTGTGGATTTTCAGCCATATTATGAATCTGAATAAGTGCATTCATAAGCATTGATGAATTTTGATAGTTTATAAATTCATTTGTCACAACACCAATTGTTGTATGGACTAAATTCGAACGTCTGCCGGCAAATTCATCTCCCTGCATTAGCATAAAACCGCGCCTGTTGTCTTGCGGTGAATAAAATTTTGAAGCAACAGAGTCAAAAGCAAATGTTAAATAATTAGCGATTTTTTCTGCCTTTATCATGTCAGTGATAACAAGAAATTCATTATCAGAAATACTGCCAAGGTAATCATTTTCAGACAATGCAGAACGAATTATTGCACAGTATGTCTGGACAAGTTTATCAGAAGCCAGTTCTGTATAATTTTCCTTATAACTGTTAAAATTTTCAATACTAATCAAAAGACAAGCCCATGGATAATGTTGATTTACAATACGTTTTAAGGCACGCTTAGAATAATTTTGATTAGGAAGCATTGTTTTTATATCAAGATTAGACTCCAATTCTCGTCTTAAATGCGCTTTCATACGCATTACAAACTCCTCCGAATTAACCGGCTCTGATATAAAATCATCAGCACCGTTTGCCAGAACATTAATTTTATCTTCAAGTTCTGCAGATTTTGAAGTAGCTATAATAATCGGACGCATATTATAAGTTAAGGCACGTATTTTTTTACAGTAATCAGATAAGTCTTTGTCAACACTATCAGAAACTATTATTAAATCAGGTTCCAAATCTTGAATTAATTTCATAGCAGAAATAAGATTTTTAGAAATAATAACCTTATTATTTTTACTCTCCAAAAGTTTTTTATACTTTATGGAAAGCTCTTTTCGTCTATCTATAATCAAAGTTACTGACTGCATTTTACCCTCGCTTGCCGTTCGATATTTGCAGACGGTAATAATATTTCAAATGTTGTCAAATTATCTTTAGAAGATACCGAAATTTTTCCGCCCATTTTTTCAACCAAATTTTTTGTTATATATAATCCTAAACCGCTGCCCTGAACTTTTCTTGTAAGAGGATTATCTATACGGGAAAATTTATTAAAAATTTTGTCATAATCTTCTTCTTTAATTCCTAATCCTTTATCAGTAACTTTGATAGAAACAAACTCGCAGTTGTTACAAGAATTTGTTGTTACAGTAATTGTAGAATTCTCGTCTGAATATTTTGCCGCGTTTTCAACTAAATTTGTCATTATCTGCTGAAATTTATCTTTGTCAACAAGAATTGGCGATGTATTAGGATTAATATCTATTTTAAAATTCCTGCTATTATACTGGCTTTTTACAATCGAAACTATTGTTTCAATTACAGGTTTTATATTAATTTCTTTCAAAATTATTGTGTCTCTTGCTGACTGTAATTTTGTTACAGACAGCATATTTTCTACAAGATTAATTAATCTATTTGACTGTTCTTCAATAATTTTCAAAAATTTCTTTTTGCTGTCATCATCAAGTTTGTCCCAGGAAGCAAGCATTGTCTGAGAAAATCCTCTGATAGAAGTTAGAGGAGTTCTCAATTCGTGGCTTACCGTGGATATAAAATCTTCATAATTTTTATCATTCATAGAATTATTATAACAAATTTTTATATCTTTTGTGAAAAAATTAATTATTAATTTATAATACACACAAAAAAAAGCCATTCTTTTAGAAGAACGGCTACCAGACTTGGGGAGGAGGTATGAAAAACCATAAGAGTTTTTCATATCTAATAATTTTTTATACGACAGTAAAAATCTTAAACTTGATAAAAGTTTATAAATATCCTCCAAATGATGTAGAAAAACCCGCTTTGAATTATACAAAACGGGTTTCTATATTTTTAATATAAAATTTTTCAAACTCTCTATTATTGCACCTGCATTTCTTTTTCAAAACCAAATAAAGAACTTACAGATTCATCATCATGAATTCTTGCAATAGCAGCACCGAGCAGTGGAGCAACAGAAAGTTGTCTAATATTATGAGGCATTTTTTCCATATCAAGAGGAATTGTATTTGTTACAATGCATTCTTTGATAGGAGCATTAGCAAGTCTTTCAAGCGCCGGCCCTGAGAAAACAGGATGAACTGCGCATACATAAATTTCTTTTGCCCCTTCGCGTTTTAACAATTTTGACGCTTCGCAAATAGTTCCTGCCGTATCAATAATATCATCAAACATTACACAAACTTTATCTTTTACTTCACCAATAACATGGCTTGCAATAGCTTCGTTATGTTTATCGCGGCGTTTATCAATAATCGCAAGAGAGCAGCCGATTGCTTTTGCAAAATGTCTTGTTCTTTGAACACCGCCTGTATCAGGGCTTACTGCAACCATTTCATCAGGATTTATATTCAAATCTTTAATATAATTTACCAGAATAGACGTTGCAAAAATGTGGTCAACAAGAATATTAAAAAATCCTTGAATTTGTCCTGTATGCAAATCCATTGCAAGAACTCTATTTGCACCGGCAGTTGTCAGCAAATCAGCAACAAGTTTAGCCGTAATCGCTTCACGTCCGGAAGTTTTTCTATCCTGTCTTGCATAGCCGTAATATGGAATTACTGCTGTAATTGTTTTTGCGCTGGCACGTTTAAAAGCATCAATAATAATTAGCAATTCCATCAAATTTTCATTTACAGGATTACACAATGGCTGGATTATAAAAACATCATCACCTCTGACGCTTTCTTTTACCTGAACATAAATTTCGCCATCGGCAAAATTTTTAACTACCATAGGTCCAATTGATGTTCCTAAATATTCTGCAATTTCCTGAGCGAGCTTTGTATTAGAACGTCCGGCAAAAAGTTTTATATCGTGAGTCGGATTAATTGCACGTTCTAACTGCGGAAATGTTGCTTCTAAAACCATTATTCAAAATCCTTTCTTTTCTTCCGGCGCATGAAATATTATAATCGTGATGAGCCTTAACCTCAACATTATTTTAAGTAATATTACTAAAATTCAAAAATAATAAAATTTGCGCATTTGTTAAATTAATTAACCCATTCTGCTTCCAAAAGACATAATTCTTCATTTGTTTGTGCATTTTTTATTACATGAACTGTTGTTTTTTCATCTTTAAACTCAAGTTCAGATAAAACACTGCCGCCGTATTTGATTTCTTTTTTAAATTGAATATCAAGAGTTTTAAGCTTATGAGTACTCCTGAAACCAAAGTCTAACGGTTCAAATGCCCAGATAATATAATTACAGTTATTGGCATGACAATTCACATCAATATCTTCATATCTTATTTCAAAAATCTTTGAGGCATCAACTTTTTCAATTGGTTTGATTTTTTTATAAATCAAATCATCTTCTCGTTTTTCAAATAATGGCATATACTCATTATCTAAAGCTTTTTGCGCCGGCACAATATTTTTTGTATCAATATCAACAAGTGACCATACACTAGCTATTTTGCCAAGCATTTTGTCATCATCGTAAATATAAAAATCACGATAAGCAAATAATTTATTACATCCTCTTGGTTCGGTTTTTAATGTCAGATTATAAACAGATTGCGGATAATCAGCAAATTCCATCCGATATTTTATAATAAACCACATCAAGTTCTGTTTTGTAATGTATGAATATCCAAACCCCAAATTCTCAGCGTTTGCGCTGGCCAAATCCTGTAAATAATTCAATAAAGAAGAAGGTTTTAATGTAAGCTGATAATCCATTTCGGAATATTTTACATTTACCTTTTCAGTAAAAACACGCTCTTTTTGCATAACCATAAACTCCTGACCTTCCAGATAATTTTATCATAAAATATAATTTACTGACATTTTATTAAGAATTATCATTTGTCAATTAATGTTAAGTTTTCAGGAATTTCTTTTTCTATGCATTTTATAAAATCAGACAATTTCATTTCAAATGTTTCTGCAAGCTTAAACAAAGTTGTAAACTGCGGATCTTTTATACCACGTTCTATCAAGTTAATTGTTGAACTTGACAAATCACCTTTCGCTGCAATTATAGATTGACTTAAGTCTCCTCTTAAATCTTTTACAGTGTGTGAAAGGCATTCAAGTAATGTTTTCTTATTTTGTTCAACATATTTTTTATAATTCATAATCAATTAAATAATAATTAAAACTTATAATTATTACATTCGCGAACGTGAATAAAATTTTGTATCCAGCCTTTATCAAATTTATAATATCATATTAAAAATTGTTAATATTTTATTATTTTCATTAAAGTTTTAATTAAACAAAACCGATAACAAAAATGTGGTTAGTCAATACGGAGTGTACAAACTTATGAACAATTATGAATATATGATGTGGCCAGGTGCTTACAGCTTTAAAAACGAAATAAGTTTATTTCTTGAATATATAAAAGAAGAAATTGACGATATTATGAAAAAGATTGAAGAGACAGAGGATTAAAAAGTTTCGGGCGCAGCCTTTGTGCCGCGCCCTGATGAAATCCTTTAAACAGCATAGTCTGTTGATTAAAGATATGTGTTTACATTATTTTCCTACTACTTTTACTAATTACTACTACTACACTAAGGTCAGCCAAAAGCCGGCCTATTATTTTGCCTATTTTACTTTGTAAACACTAATTCATTTCCGTTAAAATCAACTGTGACTTTGTCGCCCTTTACAAATTCCTGTTCAAGAATTTTCATTGACAGAGGAATTTCAACAAGATTTCTTATTACACGGCGTAAAGGTCTTGCTCCGTAAAGAGGCTCATAACCCTCATCAGCAAGATGTTTTCTGGCATTATCAGTTATAACAAGTTCAATTTCCTGATCAGCAAGACGTTTTTTCAAAGAAGCAGCCTGAATATCAACAATTTTAGTTAATTCATCAAGTGTTAAGGCATTAAATTTAATAATTTCATCAATTCTGTTTATAAATTCAGGTTTGAACTTTTCCCTCAAAGCCTTATCCAAAGCTTGCTGACGTTCATCATCTGTTAAATTTTTATTTAAGATGACATCACTTCCGAGGTTACTTGTCATAATAAGCACGGTATTTTTAAAGTCAATTAATCTTCCCTGCCCGTCCGTAAGCCTTCCGTCATCAAACATCTGGAGCATTATATTGAAAACATCAGGATGAGCTTTCTCAACTTCATCAAAAAGCACTACAGAATAAGGTTTTCTCCTGACCGCCTCTGTAAGCTGTCCGCCTTCTTCATATCCCACAAAACCCGCTGTTGAACCTACAAGACGTGAAATATTATGTTTATCCATGAATTCACTCATATCAATACGAATAAGTGCATCTTCATCATTAAAAAGAATTTCTGCCAGAGTTTTGCCAAGTTCAGTTTTGCCGACACCCGTAGGCCCTAAGAATAAAAATGTTCCGATAGGTCTTTTCGGGTCTTTCAAACCTGAACGAGCCAGACGAATTGCGTTTGCAATTTTTGTAATCGCTTCATCCTGTCCGATTACGCGTTTGTGCATAACCTCTTCCATTCCAATAAGTTTTTTGGATTCATCTTCGTTCAAACGGTTAACAGGAATTCCTGTCCATTTTGCAACAATTTCTGCTATATCATTTCCGTCAATTTCCTCTTTTAGCAATGGATGTTTGGGAGCGACTTTTTGTAACTCTTTCAGTTTTTTCTCCATTTCAACCATTTGAGAATACCGTAATTCCAGAGATACAGCCATTGTCGGATTTTTCTTTGCCATTTCTATCTGGGCTTTTAGTTTTTCAATATTACGCTTTACAGTTGCAACGCTTTCAATAATTTTCTTTTCTTTAAGCCACTGAGTTTTCAGTTTTGTAATTTTGGCATCGAGATTTGCTATTTTTTTTGAAATTTTTGCAATTTTATTTTCACAATCGTTATTACCGTCTTCTTCAAGAGCTTTCTTATCCATTTCCAGTTGAATTTTCTCACGGATAAAGGAGTCAATTTCTTCCGGCATTGTATCAATTTCAATTCTGAGTGCTGAGGCGGCTTCATCAATAAGGTCAATAGCTTTATCAGGAAGGTGCCTGTCAGAAATATATCTGTGCGAAAGCTTTACTGCTTCTGTTATTGCACTGTCCATTATTTTAATACCGTGATAGCCTTCGTATTTATTTTTTAAACCTCGAAGAATACTTATTGTTGTTTCAACAGAAGGTTCATCGGCAGCAACCGGTTGAAAACGTCTTTCTAAAGCTTTATCTTTTTCAATATATTGTTTATATTCATCAGTCGTAGTTGCGCCAATAACACGTACAGTTCCTCTTGCAAGCATTGGTTTTAGTAAATTTCCGGCATCACCGGCACCGTCAGATGACCCCATACCAATAATAGTATGAATTTCATCTATAAAAAGCATTAAATCATCTGATTTTGCTTCAATCGCTTTTAATACAGCTTTCAAACGTTCTTCAAATTCTCCGCGGTATGAGGCTCCCGCAAGCAGTGCACCTAAATCTAGTGCAAGAATTTTGTCGTTTCGCAAGCTTTCCGGGACATCGCCGCAAACAATTCTCTGAGCCAAACCTTCAATAATTGCAGTTTTTCCAACCCCGGGTTCACCGATAATAACTGGATTATTCTTTGAACGGCGGTTAAGAATTTGAATTACGCGCCTAATTTCTTCGTCTCTGCCAATAACAGGGTCTAATCTGTTTGAGGCGGCAATTGCTGTTAAATCTGTTGTATATTTTTTTAGCGCTTCTTCTTCAAAAGCTTCTTTTCTGTCTGTTTTAGCGGCAGAGGCAGAATCTTTTGTTCCAGAATTTTCTTTATCAGGACTAATTTCAACTGTGGTAATATTTTTAACTTCTTCTGTCATTTTTTCATACAGTTCAAGTTTATTTATGCCGCTTTGCTCCCAGAGAAAATTAAGCGTTTTATTATCAATTCTAAAAAGCGCAAGGAAAACATGTTCAATACTTATTTGCGCGTCATTAAACTTTTCAGCTTCATTCTGTGCGACTTTCATCATCTTTATGGTTTCTGATGAAAGTCTTACATCAGAAAACTTTCCACGCGCCATATAAGCACGTTTAGAAATATAACTGTTTAATCTATCTGTTATTTCAGGATTATCAAGCCCTATACGTTCAAGCAGAATTTTTGGCAAATCGTTCTGATCAAGCATCAAAGCAAGCATTACCTGTTCTGGTCCGACCTCAGGATAATTTCTTGCAACAACAATTGATTTCGCACTTTTTATTATGGCTTGAACATGTTCGGTTAAAAGCATATAAATTCCTCTTTTTTATATATTTTTTATATTATAAATTTAGAGGCGAAAGTTGCCATCATACGTTTGCTTGACTTAAAAATTTGTCAATTTCATTAGGATGAAGATTATATAACCCGCCGATTAGATTTTTGTAATCGTAACCCCATTGGTAATTTTTGTGCAAATCAATATAATATTTTTTTATCACATCAAGATAAGGTTTATTATTTTTTCCCATAGCCCAGGCAAGAAGTTCAACCGGCAAATTCCCTGCTCCGCGTCCGATGCCGTATATTGAACCATCAACACTATATGCACCAAGTTCTATTGCTTTTAAAGTATTAGCAAACGCAAGCTGTAAATTGTTATGCGCATGAAAACTAATTTTTTCAAAGCCGCAGCCTTTGAGGTTTTCAAAAATACTCTCCACGGTGTTTGGTGTAAAAGTTCCAAAACTGTCAGCAAAATACAAAGAAGTCAAAATGTTTTTATTTTCCCAGCCTGACAAAATTTTATAATGTTTTTCCCCGAGTTTGTCTGCTGTCATTAAATGCAAAAATACATTCAAATCTCGGCTTAAATAAAATTCGCAATCATAAATTGCTTTCTTAATCTCATCAGGATAGGCTGCAACACGTATATATTCAGCGTTGCCATAATCAAAAAGCAATTGCCCTGAAGCATTCCTCATTATGACTAAATTAGTATTTTCGTAAACGCTTTTCAGACATTCAGGAAACGAATACCCGACCTCAAAAAAGTCAACGCCTGCTAATTCAGCAGCTTTTAAAGATGCAATAATACATTCATCACTAAATTTCCAATTATTTACATGCCCGCCGTCTCTGAGTGTGCAGTCTAAAATCTTTGTCATACAAATATTTTAACACGGAAATATTTTTTCTTTATTACTTATAAAAACAATTAATTTTCTATAGATTTAACCAGATTTTTTGCAATTTCCAAAGCAGAATTAAACGCATATTTATTCGTCAAAAAATCTTCTCTATCAATGTATTGTCTGACAATTTTTCTTGCAAAAGTACCTATAGCAATTCCGTTGTAATTAATTCCACACATTTTTGCAAGTTCAGCAGTTTTGGAATTTGTGCCGCCGGAAAGCATTAAATAAGCAGGCAATTTCTCATTCTGCACGATTTCTGCTGTTGCAACAGCCTGCAATGTTGTTTTGTAGTCATCTTTTGAACCGCTCATCGGATAACCGTCTGCTTGAATTATCGTTGAATATGGCGAACGGTTTTTTAGCATTAATTTTATTCTTTCAAGCATTTTTTCATCGCTTAAATATTGACGCGCTGTACAAATACTCAACATTCCATTGTACAATTCATTTATACAATTCCATTTTTCAAAAGTTTCATAATCGTCGTTTTCTAAATCCTGCCCGCTTGCATTCATAACGCTTTTCCCCATTGCATGAAGTTCAATACAATCAATACCTTTTGCAATCAGTGGCGGCAAAACTTCACGCAAATTCTTGCTTTCAGAAATATATGAAATCGCACCGTGTTTACATACAGAATAGCATTTGCCGCAGCCTATGCAGCGGAATTGTTTAACTTTACAATGATGAATTGTTTTTTGCGGACAAATCTCTTCACACTTATGGCATCCAACGCATTTTTCATAATCAATTTGGGCTTTTCTAACATGCGGATCACCTTTAATCCCGACACTTACGCACAAATATCCTTCTTTATCGCCAAGGGCTTTTTTTGCTGCTTCCACAACTTCTTCTTTTGCAGACAAATCAAAGAATTTACAGCCTGCAGCGGAATACAAAGCAACAAGTTTTTCAACCTCTTTTGCATCTTCATTTCCTGCTCCGCAAACCAATTTGAAACATTTTCCAGCTTCAAGTAAGTCCTTCAACATACTATCTCACCATATTGTTGTAAATAATTTCAGAAGCTTTTACAATAAATTCTTTTCCAAGAGGAGAATTATGCGGGCGGTTTGCAAGAATTACAACAATATATTTTTTACCGTTTGGCATAAACACAATTCCGGCATCGCCGAGCATCTTACCGATATCGCCGGTTTTATGCATAAACACAGTACCTTGCGGTAATCCGGCCTGAATTAAACGGTTATTGTGAACATGTCCCATATAATCAAAAATTCGTTCACGAGAACTTACACTCAAAAAATTCGGATTATCAAGGTTATACAAAATTGTCGCCATATCACGGGCAGTTGTATGATTAGTGCCATCAAGATCCGGAAGCCAGGTTTGAACACCGGTATGTTTCAGCCCCCAATTTCTTATTGCTCTGTTGATATCTGTCATTGAACCCAATTTTGCCATTAGCATATTGGTTGCAGAATTGTCAGATTCCGTAATCATCATTCTTGCAAGCGTATCAATTGTATATCTTGAATTTGCAGCCTTAAACTGTAAACTGCCTGAACCTTCTGTCCTGTAATATTCAGTCAAAGGCATTTCATCATAAATTGTAAGTTCATTCTGTTCTATAGAACGGAATAGTTCAGCAAGAACAGGAAGTTTAATAATACTTGCAGTTGCAAAAATTTCATCAGCATTAATATCTGCGTAATCGCCTGTTTGATAATCCCAAACGTAAATTCCCGGATGTATTGACGGATATAATGAAGCCAAATTCTGTAACTGGTTTTCCAGTCCTGTTAATCTTTGCCCTTCTGTTAAAAAAGCCATTTGAGGTTTCTTAGTTTCAGCCCCTTGCAAAGAATGTTCTCCCAAAAACCAGTGGTTTGAAAGATAATTTACAGTCGGAAAACGTAAATCTCTAAAATCTACTTTTATATCTTTATAAGGAGTTCCTGTAAACAAGGGTTTAGTAACTTTTTCAAAGCCTTTGGGCAAAATAAAAATCCCCATAAGCAAAACAAGAGAAATAGAAATTACTCTATGAATAAAATTGTTTCTCTGAACTTTTTTAGTATCAACCGTATGTCTTACATACTGTCTCGGACGTTTTGAAAAGTCTGCATTTGTATTTGAATACGGCTTACTTTGCGGGGCGGCAGTGTAAGTTCTGTAATACCTTTCAGATGAACTATAATAACTTTCATAATTATATTGGTTTTGTTCTCTGTATTGTCTTGCTACTTTCGGCATTTATGGTAAATTCCTCCAAAGACTTCCCCAAGATAATAATATTATTTTATAATATCAATACTCAATTGGCAAGTTAGTTACATTTTTTTAAGTTATAATAATTAACATAGATAGTATAGGAGAAAATAAAATGAATAATGATTGTATATTCTGCAAAATAATTAACGGGGATTTCAATACGGAATTTGTTTACGAAAATGATTACGTTGTTGTGTTCAAAGATATTAATCCAAAAGCACGCATACATCTTCTGGTTGTCCCAAGAACTCATGTAGCCTCATTGAACGAGCTTGAAGATAAAAATCTTATGGGAGAACTTTTATCTGCAGTTAGAGAAACAACTAAAAAGCTAGGGATAAAATCTTACAAAACCCTGATAAATACCGGCAAAGAAGCAGGTCAGGAAGTATTTCACTTACACTTACATATTCTTGCAGACTAAAAGTATCCCAGTTGAATATTAAATAAATTTTGTCTAATAAAAAATTTAATGTAACGAAATTTTAACTTGTATCGAATATCGTTAAAGAAAAAAAATTTCTAACCGTAATACGAACTTGTAACACAACAAAGAAAAGGAGTATTTATGGTAAAAGACATTAACATGTTAGGTACAAGGTTAGACAAAAAAACTATTGAGCTGGGAAAAGAATTACCCCCCCCCCGACAGGCAAAAAGCTTACACTGAGCGTATTTCAGGCTGGTTTAACAGTAACAGATGATATTAAAGATTTTCTTTCTTTTTTCGATTCAAAAAAAGACGGTACAATTGACGAAAAAGAAATTGTTACACTAAAAAAAGTATTAAATGACTATGCCGGTAAAGACAAAGTTCTTGATAAAAATGAACTTTTGCAAATTTTTGGTCTTACCCCGCAGTCAAAAAACGCAGATAAAATTGTTGAACAGTTTCAAAGTATTGTTCAAAGAGCAGCAACCGGTTCTTCTCAAACGACTACAACAACAGAAAACGGAGAAACTATTACAAACAGTTTTAATGCAGACGGTTCAGGAACAAGAGTAGTAATCGGAAAAGATAAAGACGGTAAAGAAATAAAACAAACATACACCTTCGGTAAAGGACATCTGCTTGAAAAAATGGTTAGACAGAATGCCACAGGAACATTAACAAATGATTACACCTACGGCGAAAATAAAAAACCATCAATAATTAACCAGACGTTACAAGATACTAAAGGCAAAATTACCTCAACAATAGTTCAAAAACTTGAATACAATGAAAATAATGAACTCATAACAAGGAGTTCAGAACAAAAAGATTCATCAGGCAAAACTATTATGAATCAGAAAAATGAATATGTAAATGGAAAACTTTCTAAAGCAACTAAAAATGAAATTGACAAGGCAGGAAAAAAATCTCAGACAATACAAACCTACGAAGCAGACGGCAAAACTCTAAAAACGCTGGACAAAACTTATTACAGAAGAGGAGCCATTTATAAAGATCATTACGAAGGGGCAAATCTCAAAAACAGACTTGGCTATCTGCCTTCTGAAAGAATAGCATATGAAAATGACGGAAAAACCATTAAACAGGTTATTAAAAACCAATTTAATGAAAACGGCATCTTAATAGGACGCGAAGAATACAACAAAGACGGAAAACTTGTTGATAAAAAAGATTTCTCTAAAGTCGACGGTCATTTTGACACCTCATATCAGGGAGGAAGAGGCGACTGCTACCTTCTTGCAGCAATAAACAGTTTAAGCGAGACAGAAGCAGGTGAAAAACTTCTTCAGCAAAATGTCAAGAAAAACAATGACGGATCTTACACAATTACCTTCCCCGGTGTATCAACAGCCCGCAAAACCTTAATCAGCGGCGAAGGCGGAGCAAAAATTCCAACAGAAGACGGAAAAAACCTTGATAAACTTCCAGAAGATAAAGTTTATCTGACAGGAAATTACACAATAACAGCAGAAGAATTGGAAAAAGCCTCTAAACTTGCAGGTAAAAGGTACTCATCAGGAGACAAAGATGTTCTGCTCCTTGAACTTGCCTACGAAAAATACAGAGGCGAAGTAATGGATACGATTAAAGATAACAATATAAAACAGAAAGATACACTCCTTATAGCAGGACTTGATATGGGTCTAGAACCCTATACTGATAGAGGCGACTATTTAAGCAGCGGCAAAGGAGAATCTGCATTATTTATAATTACAGGCAAACAAGCAGAATCTTTCAATGGAAATAACAAGAATGCCCCTACTTGTTATGTCGATTCTGAATTCAACATGCACTTACCTGATGAAAATAATACTGTAAATGCAAAAGCAATGTATACATCCATAAACGGAGTCGGAAGAAGAGATAATTTAGATAAACTTCTAAATAAACTACGTACAGATTCAAAAGACGGCAAAGTAGATAACTATGCCGCAATAGCAGGCATGAAAGTTTCAAGTCAGGAAGTAAACGGTAAAATAATTGGCGGCGGAGGTCATGCGCTTAACATACTAAAAGTCACAGATAAAACAGTAACCCTCTCAAACCCATGGAGCCCAGAAGATACATTTGAAATGCCGATTAGTGATTTCAAAAAAGCAGCGTATCACCTGTCTTTAACACAAATAGACAACAAACCGGTACAAAGCAGTCAATCAAACACTTCACAGGGCATACACACTACCCCGCCTAACGGACAGCAGGCACAGGCAAATAACGATAAACCAACAAATAACACAAACAAACCTAATTACACCGTTCCAAAAGGTATGGGCTATACAGCAATAATTAAAAATGCATTAATCAAACAAGGAATTGACCCAACAAAAGAAAATATTCAAAAAGCAAAAGCGCAATTTGAACAGGCAAACCCTGATGCCGTCCAGACATACAACGGTAAAAAACAAGCCTGGAAAGGTAATAAATTCCTATATGTAAATGCACAGGTATTTATCCCGGACTTTAAAATGTAAATTTAATTCTATCATTTTTATTGTATAATTTTCACATAACTTTTTTAGAAATTTGCCATTTCGGATTTAATAACATAAATCTGGAATGGCAAAAATCAGTTAAAAAGAAAGGAAGAAACAATGAAAAACGGAATAGAAAACGGATATTACCACGAAATTACACCCTCAGGTTTCGGTCTTGCAATCAAAGCCGGAAAAGTATTATTTTCAAAACAATCAGACTTCCAAAAGGTAGAAGTTTTTGAAACAGAAAGTACACTAGGCCGTGTTCTTACTCTTGATGATTTGATGATGACAACAGAAGGTGATGAATTCCATTACCACGAAATGATTTCTCACATTCCTATGATGCACCACAAAAATCCCGAATCAGTTCTTGTAATCGGCGGCGGCGACGGCGGAACAGTTAGAGAAGTTCTCAAACATAAATCAGTCAAGAAAGTTGTATTATGCGAAATTGACGGTATGGTAATCGACGCCTGCAAAGAATTTCTTCCGACAATATCCTGCGGACTTTCAGACCCGAGGGTTGAAATTAAAGTCGAAGATGCAATTGAATTTATTAAAGACAAAAAAAATGAATATGATATAGTTTTAATTGATTCAACAGACCCGATGGGGCCTGGAGAAGGCTTGTTTACAGAAGAATTCTACACAAATGTAAAGAATTCTCTAAAAGAAGGCGGAATTGTAGCTGCACAGTCAGAAAGCCCGTTTGTTAACAAAGAAGAAATCAAAAAAATGTATAATCTATTGAAAAAAGTATTCCCGATATGTTCAACCTACACTTCAAATATTCCGACATATCCCGGCGGCTACTGGGCTTGGGCGTTCTGTTCAGAATCTGTTCAGCCGCTTTCATATTTCGCTCAAGAAAGATACGAAGATATCGTAAAAACTTGCAAAATTTATAACAAAGATTACCATATGGCGCGTTTTGCACTTCCAAATTATCTGAAAGAATTGTTATAAATAATTAAACAAAAATAGTAAAAATAGTTACTTAAAGTTCACAAACTTTTAAGTAACTATTTTTTATGCTACAATTTTCTCACTAAACAGTTTTTAAGGAGAGAGATATAAATGTCAATAATCATAATGATACTGCTTTTAAGTATATTAGTCCTTGTACATGAGGCAGGTCACTACTTTGCAGCAAGAATGTTCGGAATGAAAGTTGAAAAATTCGGCTTCGGCCTTCCTATAGGCCCGACTTTATACGAAAAAAAAGTCGGCGATTTAACAATTCTTGTACACGCATTTTTGCTTGGCGGCTATGTATCATTTCCTGACGACGAGCAGGACAGCGACTTACCTAAAAACTCTCCGGACAGATTTGCAAACAAACCAATTTATCAGAGAATGGTCGTAATCTCTGCAGGTGTAATCGCAAATATTATTTGTGCATTTGTTCTTGTACTTTTAACAGCATTTTTATGGGGAAATATTCCATCCGGCAAATACGATATTTACATAAACAAAATCGTAGCTCCTAAAGGTGAATCAGTATGGAATTCCGGACTAAAAGCAGGAGATAAAATACTTGAAATTAACGGCACACCGACAGACAGAGGCGAAACTCTTTTAATCTTTGCTCAAAAAAGTAAAAAACATGACGGTAAAATTGATGATGCTATTGCACAACAAAACTATGAAAGATTGAAAAAAATTAATCCTGCATACACTCAGGACGAAACTATTCCACAAGGTGCAGTAATAGAACTTCCTGCTAAAATTTCAGAAAAAGAAGTTAAATTAAGCAAAAACGAAATCGTAGGACTTCAAAAAATAAAAGATACACAGGTAGAATTAACAGATGAACAAAAGAAAATAAGAGATTCAATTGTAGATAAAAAAATCTATGAATCTGACGGCACAGCAACCCTTAATGACATAGCATACGCAATCTCAGATACTGCAAGACCTATTTACATAAAAGTTTTGCGTGACGGAAAAACAATTAATCTAAAACCAGTTTATCCCGACAAAAACGGAAAAATCGGGGTAGAATTCAGCGCAAAAGAAGTTCTAATGCCTGTAAAAGGGGCTAAATCCGCAGTTGTTTTAAGTACAAAATACCTCACAGACCAGACATACCTTCTTCTTTACGGGTTAAAGCAAATTTTCACAGGTCAAATACCTCTAAAAGAGCTTCACGGAATTGTAGCTATAACAAAAATAGGCGGAGATACAATAGGCAAAGCTCAAGACGGAATATTTTACGGCTTGCTTCTAACTGCAATAATCTCTATGGATCTGGCAATAGTAAACTTTTTACCAATTCCTGCATTGGACGGCGGACATTTCTTGTTCCTTGTAATCGAAAAACTCCGCGGACGTCCGCTTGATGAAGAAAAAGTGAATATGGTTGCAAATATAGGATTTATGTTTCTGATAATCCTTATGATACTTGTTGTATTTAACGACATATATGCGCTTATCACACACAAATTTTAGCCAATAATTATTCAAGAAGCTGATAAACTTCGACCCCGAGGGCTTTTGCAATTATAGCCACTCTGTCTATTGTAATATTGAGCGATTTGCGTTCTAATTTACTTATATAAGAGTGATTTAATCCTGACAATAACGAAAGTTCTTTTGTTGTAAAACCTCTGCTACATCGAAAAAATTTTACATTACAAGATAATCTTTTCTTTATATCTGATTCCATAAACTAACTATATAATTTAAGATTACATATTAACAGGATTGACAGTCCAATTCAGGAGAATAGAATGAAATTCAAAAAGACAATTTTATTAGACCTCGACGGAGTCCTTAATCAATATACAGGCAATTATGACGAAAATTTCATTCCTCCGGTAAAAGACGGCGCACAAGAACTGTTAATCAAACTTTCAAAAGATTTCAAAATAAAAATCTTCACCTCAAGAAATAAAGTCTCTACACAAAAATGGCTTGAAGAAAATGATTTACAACAGTACATTTCAGGCATAACGAACACAAAAGAACCTGCCTATATCCAGATTGATGACAGATGCATAAAATTTGACGGGAATTACAACAACCTCATAGACCAAATTACAAATTTTGAAGTCTGGTACAAAGCCTAATCTTCCGCATCAACATTAAATCTCTGCAAAGCTGCAAAACTTGCTTTAATCTCAGCCGCCTTTGCCTCAAGCCTGTTATACACTTGAGAATTAATCTCACCGCCTATCAAAATCAGTATTGATGTATAATAAAACCACACCATAAGAACTGCAAACGCACCAATTGTACCATAAACCATATTGTATGTTCTAAGATTATTTACATACAAAGAAAATCCCCACGACCCAATTAACCAGAATGTACAGAAAAACCAAGTTCCAGGAAGCGCGCTTTCTCTCTTGAATTTGTCATTACCGCGCAAATCAGGAAGAATATAATAACTTAAAAATGCCATCAAATACAACGCCGCAAACGCAACTGGCCAACGCAAGGTTAATAAAGTTATCGCAACCCCGACAGACATATGAAAATGTGATACCATTAAATGAATAATCGCCTTGCCAAAAATAATTAAGTTAATGCTCAAAAACATAACCATAGTATCCACAAACACCATTAACAATGACAAAAACCTTGTATAAATAAAATTTCTAGTTTCCGTAACCTTATAAGCTCTGTTTAAACCTTTCAGCACAACAGCAATAGCATTAGTAGACAAAAATAATGTAACGCAAAAGCCTACAATAGCCATAACTCCGCCTTGCGAAAATATCATAACTTCAGACAAAACAGTTAAAATCAAATCCATAGCCTGTTCAGGCATAAAAGTCGCTAAAAATTTTAGAACAGGCGCGATTAATTCTTTATTCCCCATCCAGCCAAAAACTGCCATAAGAAACAACATAAACGGAAATACGCCAATAACCATCATAAATCCCATTTCCGCGGCCATACCGAAGAAATCATTATCTATTACTGACATAACTAATCTTTTTAAAGCTTTGAAAAATCCTTTAAAACTCATAAGTTTATATCTCGCGTTTCTTAATTTCCTTTAAAATCTTTTTAACCGCATCCTCAGGATGAGCTTTTATAGTACAACCAGCCGCAAACCTGTGTCCGCCGCCGCCGAAAACCTCACAAATTTCAGCAACATCAACAAACTTACTTCTCATAGAAAACTTTGTAGCGCCGGATTTCATCTCCTTTGCAACAAAAGCCACACGTGTTGTCACAATTGCACGGAGTTTTTCTGTCAAACCCTCCATACATTCTTCGTTCGCCCCAAACCTTTCCATATCTTTTTTATAAACAATTGTATAAGCTATTTTATCATTGTCCAAAAATTCCGCCTTACTTATACAATATGCCTGAAACATTACAAGCGTCTTACTATCTGATTCATAAACCTTTTTATAAACATCTGTTGGATCAACCCCGATTTCAACCAAATCCGCTGCCGCATTCAAAGTTTCCGGCTTTGTATTATTAAATCTGAAAGATCCTGTATCTGTCAAAATTGCAGTATATAAACAGTTTGCAGTATCAAGATTAATTTTCCATCCCTGCTCTTTCATAAAATAATACAAAACTTCACCGGTTGAACTTGCATCAGCATTAATAAGATTTATTTCGCCGTAAGAATTATTTGTCTTATGGTGATCAAAATTTATGGTTTTCTTTGCTTTGTCAAAAAGAATTTTCGCATCACAAATTCTATCTAAAGATGCGACATCAACATTAATCACTAAATCATATTCACGTGATTTATCAATGTCCTCAGGCTGTTTAACCTGCAAAATATTTGGCAAAAACTCATAAACAGATGGAATTTTTGAAATAGCAAGCATTTCGCAGCTTTTCTTAAAATTATCTTTAATCGCGCAATAAAGCCCACACATAGACCCCAAAGTATCGCCATCAGGGTTAATATGGGAGATAATAAGTATATTTTTAGAAGATTTTATGATATCATTAATAATAGAATAATCCATTTACTTACTTTAACACAAAACGTCAGGAATTCAAAATTGAAAAAGGTACTATATACAGATTTTGTAACAACCGGGTCTCTTGTTGAGGAATTGCTTGATAAAAAGGAGATAAAAAAAGCAATTACGAGAAGCAATCTGTACAAATTTTGGAATAAAGTTGCGGGCAAAAAATTTGCAGAAAAATCCAAACCATATTCAATGATGCCTGGCGGAGTAATGGTAATTGCCTGCGAAAACGCAATTGTTGCACAGGAATTAACTTTAAGAAAATTTCAATTACTTGCGAAATTCGAACCATATTTAAAATCACTAAAAATAAAAGTAACAGACTTACGATTTGACCCCAAGCGCTGGGGTGACTAAGTCACTTATACATAGGTTATTGGATTGAATTTAAAGAGTTTGGCTAAAGAGAGAAGCCGACTCTTATACATAGGGGGTTGAATAGATTTCAAAGGATTTGGCTAAAGAAAGAAGCCTACTCTTATACATGAGGGCTTGAGGTTGTCGGTTGGGTATACTTGCCCAACAAGTAAAACAAATCCCCTCTCCATGGGAGAGCGGATTGCGAGCAGAGGGCGAAACGGCGGCGCGCAGGCGACGGCGTTGCAGACCTGTTTAACGCGAGCAACCAAGCAGGGATAGGGTGAGGGGTGCTACGCACGTAGGTAACTTTACCAATCTTCGAAAAACTTTAAAGATTTTGGTAAGAATATAACTGTAGGTTGGGCAGGTATATGTTGAGGTTTCCACTCCAACAAAAAAGTTACGTATTTTTGACATATTTATTGTAAAATAATTCTTATGAAAACCAATATCGCACTAATTGGAATGATGGGTTCAGGAAAAACAACTGTCGGGGCAGAATTACAAAAGTCTCTGCCGGAATTTGATTATGTTGATGTTGATGAACTTATTGAAAAAAGCACGCAGAAAAAAATATCTGAAATTTTTCTGAAATACGGTGAACATCATTTTAGAATTCTTGAAAATGACAAGATTAAAGCCGTTATAAAAAAACAAAATCAAATAATTTCTCTTGGCGGCGGGGCTTTTGAAAATGAAGAAAATAGAAATTTACTCCTAAAAAATTCCACGGTAATTTATCTAAAAGCCTCTCCACAGGCTATTTTTGACAGAATAAAGTCAGAAACCCACAGACCGCTTTTAAGACGAGATTTTTCTGTTGAAAAAATTAAAGAAATTATGGATAAAAGAAAGAAAAATTACGAAAAAGCCAGCTTCACAATTGACACAACAGGCAAAACTCCATATAATATCGTTAAAGAAATTTTGGGAGTTTTGAATGATTAGCCTTTCTGTAAATATTTCGGAAGCTCAAAAGTCTTATCCTATAAATATTGAATGGGATTCTATTTCTTCTATGCGAGAAAAAATATTGTCTTATGTTCAGGGCAAAAAATTTCTGGTTGTAATTTCTGAAAAAGTTGAAAAGCTTTACGGTAAAGAACTCGGATTTACAAAAGAAGAAAAATTTATACTAAAAGACGGTGAAAAACAAAAGAATTTTAAGAATTACGAAAAAATCCTTAACCTGGCATTAAAAATGCAGTTAACCCGCAAAGACGCGATAATTGCAATTGGCGGCGGTGTTGTCGGAGATTTGGCAGGTTTTGCGGCTTCAACTTATATGCGCGGAATTGATTTTATTCAAGTTCCAACAACTCTGCTTGCATGCGTTGATTCGTCTGTAGGTGGGAAAACAGGAATTGATACAAAGTTCGGAAAAAACCTTGTTGGTGTTTTTTATCAGCCAAAAGCTGTTCTTATTAATACAAACTTTTTGAAAACTCTTGACGAAAGACAATTAAAGACAGGCCTTGGTGAAGTGGTTAAATACGCCTTTATAGAGAAAAGCTGTATGAATAATGAAGAATTTAACCTGACAAATTTTATCAGCGAAAATTGTGAAAAAATACTCAATAAAGACAACTTAACACTCAGCAGCCTGATACAAATGTGTATAAAACTAAAAATTTCTGTTGTGGAAAAAGACGAAAAAGAAAATGGATTAAGAAGAATTTTGAACTTTGGACACACTTACGGGCACGCAATAGAACAGATTACCGGATATAAAAAATTTACTCACGGAGAAGCAGTCGTTGAAGGAATACATTTTGCGTTTAACCTTGCGGTCAAAAAGAATTTAATTGATAAAAATTACAAATACTTTGCTGATGATGTAATGAAAAAATTTAATTTCAGAGCAATTCCTCAATTCCCACTCAATAAAATTATTGAACTAATGAAAATGGATAAGAAAGCAACATCAGACAAAATAGTTTTTATTTTACCTACAGACTATTCAATAGTAAAAGCCTTTGAGATATCAGAAGAAGAACTTATTAGCTAAATTGCTTTGTTGAATCCTGCATAAGCAAAGTACATTGTGTTCAGAAAACTTTAAAATTGTAGGTTGGGCAGGTATGCCCAACCTACAATTACTCCCGAATATTGGCAAAGGTCTCTACGTACGTAGTACTTCGCCCTTTGGGGAGGGAATTTGTTTTACTTCTATTTGACAATTAATAACCGCCATAATAAAATTGTCGTATGGCTAAGATTATTAACGTTATTAAAGGAACAAAAGATATTTTGCCACAAGATATAGAGCAGTGGCACAGGTTAGAAGAAAAAGCTTTAGAAGTTTTTTCAAAATACGGATACAAAGAAATCAGAACCCCAATCTTTGAAGCAACAGAATTATTTGCACGCGGAGTAGGCGACACTACTGATATTGTTAACAAAGAAATGTATACGTTTGAAAAAAGTGATCGTTCTTTAACACTTCGTCCAGAAAACACAGCAGGAGTTGTCCGTTCATTCATTGAAAACGGTATGTCTAGACTTTCACCACCTGTAAAACTCTGGTACAAAGGACCTATGTTTAGATATGAACGTCCGCAAGCTGGCAGACAAAGACAATTCCATCAGGTTGGCGTTGAAATGTTTGGCGTTAAACAACCAACCGCAGATGCAGAAGTGATTTTACTTGCTGTTAATTACCTTAAATCACTTGGACTTAATAATCTTGAAGTCGAAATTAACTCTCTTGGCTGCCCAAAATGCCGTGAGGATTACAAAAAGGCAATTAAAAAAGCTCTAAAACCGGAATTCGATAACCTTTGCGAAGACTGTCAAACAAGGTACGAAAAAAATCCGCTAAGACTTCTTGACTGCAAAGTTGAATCTTGCAAAGCTATCTTTGCAAAACCTGAAATTCAAAAAGTTATCCAATCAGATTTCATTTGTGAAGAATGTGCCGAACATTACAAAGAATTAAAAACATACTTAGACAAACTCAATATTCCATATACAGAAAACAAGCTTCTTGTCAGGGGTTTAGACTATTATAACAGAACAGTATTTGAAATTAAATCAAATAATCTGGGTTCTCAAAACGCAGTATGCGGCGGCGGACGCTATGATAGTTTAGTCAAAAACCTTGGCGGTGATGACACTCCAGCAGTCGGCTGGGCTATGGGTATGGAAAGATTAAACTCACTGCTTGAGCCGGTTGAACCTAAAAAATTACAAGCTTATATCGTCTCAAATTCACCGGCTGATGCGTTCGTTCTGGCTGAAGAAATGAGAAATCAAGGAATTTCTGTTGAATTCGATTTGACTAATAAGAAATTCACAAAACAACTCGAAAAAGCTTCAAAAGTTGCAGATTATGCAGTAATACTCGGAGAAGACGAAATTAACAACAACGAAGTTTCTATAAAAAATCTTGCAACTTCTAATCAAATTACAGTAAAAAGAAGTGAGTTAAAAACAACATTATCCAAAATTTAATAAAATCAAGGCATACTATGGCAAACACAGTTGATACAGTAATACTTAAGTTGGCAAAAGAATTCAATAAAACATTCGATGATTTTAAAGGCCTATACCTGTTTGGAGCAAGCCTTGACGGGGAAGTTCATGAGGATGAAGACATTGAGCTTGTTGCGATATTTAGCTGTGAAGACAAATCAAAACGCGAACAAATTTGGCCTATTATCGGGAAAATTGAAACAGAAATGAATATATGTATAGATTTATACCCCTACACACAAGAACAATTCAAAGCTGATGAAGAAATTTACAATGAAGTTATGGAAGAAGGAATTTTTTATAACAAGCTTGGAATTAAAGAATAATTAGTCTTGTGGGTTGATTTATGATAAAAAATATTATATAATATTTGTCGCGTTATAATTAGAAAAGGAAACAGAAATGGACAAAGTAACAATACGTTCAGACAGAAAAGACGATTACAAATTCTTCTACAAAGGAGACGAAGTAGTTTTGGGAGCAGGAAAAATCATCAGTATCGCAAATGGCTTAAATGATGTAGTTTTGCCAACCTGCGCCATGAAAATAATTAACAATCTTATTGTAATAAAAGATGATGTGAAAAAAAGTTAATAAAAAATATAAAAAAAATTAAACAAAAGCGGGATTTTATACTCCCGCTTTATTTTTATGCTACGCACGTAGGTACTTGTGTCAATATTCGAGAGATTTTAAAGGTTTTGGTAAAATTTTGTAGGTTGGGGTTTCCACCCCAACAAAAATGTAGTTTGGGCATACTTGCCCAACATCGTAACTGTTATATTAAAGAAAACTCCCGCATGTTTTGCGGGAGAAGGAATGAAAGTATAAGCCAAGGGGGCTTATAGCTTTTTAGTATGAAATTTATTTCAATGCTTTTTCTAAACGCTCTAGACGAGCTTTTAACTCTTTATTTTCTTGTTCTAGTTGTTTTATTTTTTGCTCATTTCTATCCATGCGAGTTGCAAGTTCCTTTATTGCATTGATTGCTGCGTAGAACATATCTTCCAAACGAATTCTCAAGAAACCGTCTTCACCTTTGGTTACAGCATCTGGGAAGACTTTCTGCAAATCCTGAGCAATGACACCAACATGTGGAGTTTTAGATCTATCCTTCTTGAAGGTATAATTAAATATCTTTAGTTCACGGATTTTAGCCAAGCCGTTTTTATTTTCACTGCCAACGTATTTCAGACGGCGGTCAGAAGGAACACGTCCATCAGTATAAAAATGATTTTTATCTAAATATTCAGCATTATTCATGCCTAGTCCGCCACTTCCTTGAAACTGAGAATCACCGGAAGCACCACCTGTGCCGACTGTTCTTATCTGATCATAAATATCTGTCGGAATAAAAGCTAAATTTCCACGAATTATTAAATCACCATTAATTATAACTTTTGAGTTTTTACCGGAAATATTATGTATCTCTAGTGTAGCATTACCGTCGTCCTTAGAAATTTTTACAAGAGGGTTTAATGACCTTGGTCTGCCACCAATAAATATACGCTCTTCATCATCTGACTCACTGGCAAAACTTGAATCTGAGCGAGGGCCAGCAAAGGCACCAATACATATCTTATTAGATCCCTTAGTAAATTGACATGCATTATAACCCAGTGCTACATTAAATTTACCTGCAGCTGTTGCATTATAACCTAATGCAGTTGAATAGCTTCCTGTAGCTTTTGCATTAGAACCTAATGCGGTTGAATAATAATCTAGAGCCTTTGCATAACTTCCAACAGCAGTTGTATTATATAAAGAGACGGTACTGCCATCATCAGACATGTTTGCGCGAAAACCAATCGCCACATTATTACTGCCGGTATTATCTCGCAAACTGTCATATCCTACAGAGGTATTCTTGCTGCCACTTACATTATCTCGAGAGGAGTAATTACCAATTGCCACGTTATTACTGCTCGTCGTCTGAGCTAAGGCATGGTAACCAATAGCAGTATTTTCACTGCTGGTTGTATTATCTCGCAAAGCCTGATGTCCGATTGCAATATTATTTGAACCTGTGGTATTATAATAACCGGATTGATGACCAATACCAATATTATAGCTGCCAGTTGTATTACTGTAAAAAGAATCAACTCCTAAAGCGGTATTATAAGTCCCTGTTGTATTCAAACGTAAGGCCGAATTACCTAAAGCTGAGTTTCCGTCTCCGCTCGTAGTTGTTTTTAAGGCACTTTCGCCAACGGCCGTGTTCGTACTCGCTGTATTAGCTGCTAAGGCTTCATAGCCTACTGCTGTATTATTAACTCCGTCTGTTACTGAGGATAAGGCAGATAAACCTACTGCTACATTATAATAGCCGGTAGTGTTCTTGAATAAAGCATGTTTACCGACAGCTACATTGTTGTAGCCGCTGTCATTACTATACAAGGATGCTTGCCCAACAGCGGTATTGTTATTGCCGGTCTTGTTTAATGCAAGAGAACTTTGTCCCACTGCAGTGTTATCACTGCCACTTAGATTTTGTTCTATAGCATTTGCACCCAATCCTACATTCTGTTCTCCGGTCAGATTGTTGCGCATTGCACTATTACCAATAGCGACATTTCGCCAACCGCTGGTGTTGTCAGTTAAAGCTAATTCGCCTACGGCTGTATTATAATAGCCACTAGTATTGCTTTTTAATGCTTCATAACCGATAGCGGTATTTTTATTGCCGGAATCACTCGTGGCACTCGGGCTTATGTTGGTTAAAGTATTATAGCCAAAAGCAGTATTTTGTTCGCCTTTTAATTGAGAATTACTTAAACCATAATTACCTTTGTCATCCATGTATAAACGACCTAAAATCGTGCCGGCACCGGCACTTGTTGCATGTTTAAACAATATATGATTTTGGCCGTCTTCTATGGTACTGATTAATAATTTACTTGAAGGATCCGTCGCTTCACGTTCATTCTGACCTATCATGGCTACCTGTGTGTCTGCTATACCATAATAAATGTCAGATCTGTTTCTTGCCCAGCGCCAACGCTCGGAATTGTCGCCACTTTTGTTTCGAGTTGTAACAACAGGCGCAAAGGCGGCCATGATTATACTCATTATGAGCATTACAACCATCATTTCAGCTAGCGTAAAACCGAAACGTTTACTAATTTGGGAAGGAGTTAATAAAGGCGCGAAACCCTTGCTATTTAAGCCTTGAGGTTGCCCCCCCCCCGAACTTCATATTTCTTAATATTCATGCTTCCACTCCTTTTGCTTATCTATATTATTATTATAATATATGTTTTTATTTTTCGCAATAGGATATAACGTTTTTTTGTTAAACCCTCTACAGGAGATATTTTCTCCCTTCTCCCATTGGGAGAAGGTGGCTGTAAGCCGGATGAGGGGAAGTACCTGTGTTATTTATTGACATTGAATTTGTTGGGCAGGTATAACAAACCTACAAATTTACAAATCCTGTTGGGGTAGAAACACCAACTTACAGTTTTAAAGATCTTTAAATATAAATTAACATATCCTCTAATATAGTCTTATACCTAAAGGGGATTATTTTAATTCTAAATACATTTACAATTTCTATATAACATTTTGTGGAGTAATTTAACATGTTAATGGGAAATGATTGTCACGATTGCAACAAATACAATCGTCTGGAAATGAAGAACGTTAATAAAGATATCTTAGAATGGTTAGAAGATATCATTGAAGAAAACAACAGCCGAATAGAAAGAAAAGAGTGGAAAAGTAAATATAACAGTTATGTAGTTTATGATTACGAACCATTCTGCACCGACGGATTTGAAATTAACTTAGTAATTACTTCTTATGATAATGCTTATCTTAACTTTATAAAATATCTTTATGACGAAAAAATAAGCACGATTGAATATCTTAACAGTTGCATCAGTGTTTAGAAAAACCAAAAAGACTGCCAAATTCAGGCAGTCTTTTTAATTAAGATAAATATTTAATTTTAATTATACAGCTTCATTCTCTTTATTAAAGCAATCTTTGCAATAGACTTCTTTTCCGGGAATAGGCTTAAACGGCACCTGAGTTTGCGCCCCGCATTTTGAACAAACAGCATCATACATTCTGCGATGTCTTCTGTTGTTTTGTCTGCGTTTTTTTCTACATTCAGGGCATCTTTTTGGTTTGTTTACAAGTCCCTTTTCTGCGTAGAATTCTTGTTCACCCGCTGTGAAGATGAATTCTGCTCCGCAATCTTCACATACAAGTTTTTCGTCTTGATACATTGTCTTTCTCCTGATTTAATTTGTACTTTCGGGCTCAAATGAGAGTATTTCGCCTTTAAACCCACAAGAAATCTTTTGCAAAATTTCTTTAATCACTTGATTATATACTATTTATCGAAATTATGCAATAGGAGATTATCAAACGAGGCATAAATCAAGGATACGCGGCTATATAATAGTAGAAAGCGAAGGAGCAATAGCTATAAAATGACGAATTAAATCACTATCCCAGTATTTACCGGCACCTTCCTTCAAAATTTCGCAAGCCTTTTCAACACTCATTCCCTTACGGTAAGGTCTATCGGATATAAGCGCGTGGAATGTATCTGCAACGGCAACAATTCTTGCGGCAAGTGGAATTTCTTCACCTTTTAGCTTTTCAGGATATCCGCTGCCATCAACGTGTTCATGGTGGTATTTAACCATAGGAATCAAATCACGCAAAGCTTCATTTGGTGCCAAAACCTTTTCCGCACCAATTACGGGGTGTTGTTTCATAATTTGCCATTCATCATCGTCGAGTTTTCCAGGTTTTTTCAGCACATTCTCAGGAATTCCGATTTTTCCAACGTCATGAAGCAGAGCACCAAGAGAAATTCTTTGAACTTCGTCTTCCGGTAGATTAATTGCACGGGCAAGGGCTTCTGAGTATCTGGAAACAGATGTTGAATGTCCTTTTGTATAAGGATCTTTTGCATCAATTGCAGCAGCAAGAGAATTTGCCATTTCCCACAGGTGGTTTTGAGAAATAATTTTTTCGTTATTAAATTTATGGACAAGTTCTTCTTCAAAATTTATACCAAGCTGAGCGTGGCGTTTCGCAACAATTTCTGCAAAAGAATTCAATGCGGCATCGTCCCAGAAATTGAAATCAGCAGAACTTATTATTGCAGACATACCTTCTTTATAACCTTTTGCCTGAGAAATATACATTGCTTGTTCTGCTAATATAAGAAGTTTTTCCTGATCCCTTGAGCATTCAGGATAAGTCGCAATACCAACAGAAACTTTAACAGGCCCGACATCGTCAACAAAACAACAAGACAGACAATATGTAATATATTCTGCAAGGTATTTTGCATCAGCGGTGTTTGTATCAGGAAGAATTACAGCTATTTCATCCCCGCCGTATCTACCTGCTTTATCATTGCTTCTGATATTTTGCTTAACTTTTTCCGCCAGAAGTTTTATAACTTCATCACCCTTGGCGTGTCCGAATTCTTTATTAATTTTAGAAATATTATTCACATCAAACATTATTATAGAAAGGTTTGTGTGATTGTCTTCAGCCTTTTGAAGTTCAGCAGAAAGGACTTCTTGAAAGCCTCTGTGATTGTATAGTGTAGTAAGTGTATCTGTGTTAGCGTATTTATTTGTCTGCTCTAAAAGTTCTGTATTATGAAGAAACAGAGCACAGTAATTTGCAATAAGAGTAAACAAATTGATATTAGAATCCAGATTATCTTTGCCGATAATCATAACTCCCTTACATTGATTCACAGAAATCATAGGCAGAATTAACGATGACGAATCATTAAGGTAAGGAATATTCAAAAATTTATTATCATCCTTAATCACCGGTACACCATTCTTGAAACATTCAATAACCGGATTTGTTTCATCAGACAAGAAAATTTTTGATGTATAGGCACTTCCTGTTGAACTGAACAATTTCATGTTAATACATTTCGACTTTTCATGAAAAACCCCGAAAGCCGTGTATAGACTACTCAATTTGTCAGTAAAAATATTGTGTATAGTGGAGAATAAATTATGTAAATTATTTTGTTCATTTAAAGAAACACTTAACGCTTGAAAAAGATCGGCATAATCAATTATTTTATTCGTTTTAACATTATTTAAATATCCGGCATACAACCTATTTGAGGATTTTTTGGTATTAAAATTATTTATACGTGCGACGATATTATCGGGCTGAACAGCAACAGGATCAGTAACTGGAATTTGAGATTTGGTTTCAGCTTTTTTTGCAGGTTTAACAGACGGTGTTTTAACACCTTTTTTTGAAATCGGATTAGAAACACGGTCAGATTTTGCAGCCGATTTCTTACCTGTCTGTATTTTATCTAATAACTCTTTATTATCGTTCAAAATTTAATTCCACCTACTTACACATGTTTTATAAAACACATAACAATATTTTTTTGCCGAATAGTTAACCAAGAGTTAACATTCCTTAAGATTATTCTATTATAATTCTACAGAAACGCAATACGTCATTTAGATGGCAAATATTGCTGTTATAATTGGGATAATCAAAATAAAATAAATAATAACAAATAGCAAAAAAATTTTTTAGGAGTTTTAAAAGAACTAACATGAGAATTCATCCTGCAAGCCATAATATTAATTTTGGCAGAAAACTTAATACAGAAGAACGCAAGGACATGAAAGAGACAAGCAGTAAAGCGTTTGAAGTTCTCGGACACAAAGACGGGAAACGCATTTTTGTCATGCCGGACACCTGTATGCCAAAATCCACAAATACCGACACTGGTATAGGAATTTTATCATCAGATGAAACAAAAGAATACCTGAAATTTATGGATGATTACATAAATTATACACACTTAAAAATTCTTCCATTCGGACAGCCTGACGGATACAAAGATTTTTACTGTAACTACAAAGGCACTGTTATGTCACCGGGAGTCCAGCACATTAACCTTGAACTTCTCAAAAATGATGAGTTTGGCAATATCTTAACAGAAGAAGAGTTTCAACAAGTTGTAAAACAAAATCAGTTAACCCAAAATGAACAAACACAAAAAACTCTGATAAATTTCCATAATGTAATGGACGATAACAGCCCGCAGGACAAAGCTTTAAGACAAGCATACGAACGTTTCAAAACCTCAACCCACCCGAATATTGACACATTAAAAAAAGATTTTGAAAACTTTAAAACCAAAAACAAAGACTGGCTTGATATTTACAGCATATATTACGGAGTGCTCAAAAAAGAGCACAATAATCGCTGGTTTAGAAACTGGGATAAAGACGGCGTTGACAGAAATCTTTATAATCCGGAATTTCCAAAAGAACTTCGTGAAAAACGGTTAAATCAGATTAAAACAGAACACAAAGACGACCTTGAATTCTACAAATTTAAACAGTTTATTGCAGAGAAACATTTTCTCATAGGAAAAGCTAATGTAAATAAACTTGGCAAAAAATTAATTACCGATTGCCCGATAAACTTTGATGACGCACTGGTACATGCTTTCCCGAAAGCTTTCATGCCATATCCTGCAGAATCCTGCTTCGGACTTCCAATGTTTAACCATGATGAGATATCAAATCCCGACTCAATCGCATCAAAACTTCTTATGCGAAAAATTGAAAGAACAGCAGAGTTAGGAGACGTAATAAGACTTGATGTAGGCTGGCAATATCTTCAATCAGCAGCACATTTTCCTAATGGTAAAATAGATAAAATAAATTTTACAGATATACTGGTTAACCGTATAGAAAAAACCGTAAAAAAAGTTAAAGGCGAAAACTTTGATCCAAACGATATTTTATATGAATTTGACGCAGGACCGGAAGAATTCACACCCTTTGTTGATAAAAAACACACGCTTACACCTGCCGCAAAAAAAGTTGTAAAAGTCTATAACGCAACTTATTCAAGCAAAAACTGGGGAACAAGCAGTTATTTTACAAAAATATTCGGGGAAGACAAATTTGTTATCGGTCTAAACCATGATCCTGTTAATCTTATAGACCTTGCAGAAGATTTGCCTTCTGCCAAAATTTATAATAGGAAAAATCATCTTGAAGTACTTGCAAAATTCTTTAATGTAGATGAAAGTGCAATAAATTCTCCTGTTGAGTTTATGAAAGCTAAATTTGCGGAAATAACTTCCGCCAAAAACCATATGCATTTCTTTATGAATATTTTCGGAAGAAGAGAACGTTTTCAACATGAATCTTTCAACGGTGTAAGAAACTGGGGTTATGGTGTGCCGTATGATTACGAAACAGCATTCAACAAAGCGCTTCAATCCGGTTACGGCTACAACCTTATGGACAGCCTTGAAAAACTGTTCAAACTTGCAGGATTAGATAAAACTCAAAAACAGCTCTATGACAAAATTGTTTACTACCGCGACGAGATGTATAAACCTGATATAATAACAAATTCAGAAGAAATTACAGAAGTGGTTATGCAAGAAAGCAAAACGGGTTCTAAAAACAATAAATTCACAAAAGCTCTCATAGGAATAACATTTGCAGCCGCAGCTATAGGAAGCGGATTATACATATATTTGCAAAACCGCAAACAACAAAATAACGTTCAAAAAACAGCTTAAGAAAATTATTTTTTCTTAACAAGTTTTGCGCCTGACTGAAAAATGTTCCTCATATGAGTGTCCATTCCGCCGTCCTTCAACAGATCAAGGTAATCACAAAATCTTCTGATTAACTTCAAAAGCTTTTTATCAGTAGCCAGTTCATTCATATAACCCTGATAATAGCCTTCAACAAACAAGCCTTTATCTTTAGTGACATTTTGAAAATGTTGGATAGATTCAAGTACAGCAGCCTTATATCTGTTTGAAGATTTAAGAAAATTTTTCATATCAGGATAAGCCGGATGAGCAAAACCATATCTTATACTCTTTTCATCTTTCAAAGCCTCAGTCATTTCTTCAAGAGTTGTGTACCTCGCAAACATAACATTATGGCTTTCTTCACTCAGACTTTTAACATAATTTTGGACAGCTTCACTGTTCGGATCCATACACATCATAAGAATATGAACAGGCCTTGGCTTTTTAAACTGAAACCCTCTGACTTCAGGCATCTTAGCAGAAATCTCTGCCCCTAAAATTACCCTCAAATTCTGATATTTTTTAGGATTTTCATAAATTAATTTCAAAGCTTCTTTTGAACCTTCCGCAGTATTATGATCGGTAATAGCAATATAAAAAGGTTCATGAGCGCCATTTTTCTCAACTCTTTTGTCAGCATAAGCTACAGCCTGATCTAAAATTTCCTGAATAGTAAGCTGGCCGTCTGAATGTACTGAATGAATATGTAAATTCGCGCCATACCTGCCGGTTTCAACATTCTCCATTGTGTGAGAATCAACTTCATGCTGTCTCAAAAACGGTCTATCACCTGGTTTATAAATATATTCATGATTATTATGCTCTGACAAAAAGCTGTTAAATTCCTGCGGTCCGGCTATAGAATTTAACCTGTAAGTATTTTTAGGGTTTTCTCCCATATTTACAAGCATTGACTTTTTATAAGATATATCTAGAGGAAACAATGCAACGTGTTTGTTTAAAGCTGAAACATCTTTTTTGCTTATCTTTGGAGTTAAAGAAACAAACTCGTCACGACCGTAGTCCTGCTTAATCTTGTAACCATGTCCCCCGAATGAAACTCTCTGTAGTGATGTATTATAGTAATTCCCTGTTTTTATTAAATAGTTAGTGTTTATCATTAATAAGTGCCTTAAGTACACTTATTATAAAACGTAAATATTTTTTGGCAATAACTGTTAAGGTTAATTCATATAGATATTTACAAACTGTTACAATTGTAGTAGTTATTTAAATTCATCTGGTGTTCCCAAATAAGTTCCGTCACTCAAAAAAATATGCTCATTGCTATTTTTTTTAGAACACAAATTCTTTAATACCATACAGAATAAAAACGGAATTCCGACAAGGCAGGCAATTGCGCCTATCACACCGGCTTCTTTTTTTACATTTTCATTAATTTTCGGCAAAGCAGAAAAATTAATTTGTTGCTGCGCAGCATTTTTCCGATATTTTACAGTAGAAAAATTGTTATTATAAACGGGTAAAGCATATATTCTCATAAATGTCTCCTAAAATATTATTATAAAAAATGAAACAGACTTAATTACCCTAAAGCATATACACAATAAGTTTATATTTCTTTTCAAAAAATTTTCTTATCTTTTCTTATTTATATACAATATTCTAACGATACAAAGATTTTAAAATTATGATATTATTTGAATAAAAGGTGGAATATGGATTTTAAAATTCAAAACGACAAAGAAAGAGAATATTTTAAACAGGACTTCACAGAAATGAATGTCCTTCTCAAACGTGTTAGAGAATGTTTAGTTTCAGGAAAGGCCGTTAAAACTAAAGACTTGAATCTTAATGGAATTCTTGATTATAAACCGTCTAATACAATCCTTTATATTTCACTTTTTCAGGCCGGAGAAGATTTCATCAAATACGGCAGTATAAGAAAAAGTCTAGATGAATCTTTAAATCGTAATATAGAAATGCTTCGAGCAAACAAACGATTTGACAAATTCAATGTAGCAGATGAAAACGAATGCCGTATTATGATTGAATTTTCAACCGAAAGAATTCAAACAACATTCAGAAGGCTTCAAACAAAAGAATTTAGCGAAGACAGATTTGAAATCGGAATTAACGGCATAGAATTAAAAAAAGACGGTGTATCCTATTACTATATGCCGACAGACGGATTTACGCTCAGCCACCTTGGATTAAAACAGGCATTGAATGGAGTTGTCAGAAAAACTTTTATAAAAAAAATGACAGATAAAATTCCAGAAAGACTTGAAATACTCCGAACTACTCCAGGATTTGAATATTTTTTACTTAAAAGTCATGCATTCATAACATACAAAGACGAAATTGTTCCGCTATACCGCGGGAATGTTTTATATCCGGAATTCAGCTATGACACCGTGAGAAATATTTTCATAAACTCGGCAGAATGGCTTATTGATAATATGCATGACAATGGCCAGTTTTTATACTACTACGATTGCAAAGAAGATAACTTTGTAGACCACGAACACCCGAATAGAAAAGAAGATGATTTATATTACAATGACTTACGGCATTGCGGCGGAATTATTACACTTTTGCACGCATATAATTTAACAAAGGATGAAAAATTTCTGCAATCAGCCAAAAAAGCTTTGGATTACTGCGTAGAAATCACACAAGAACATGAATTTGAAAAAAGACCTGCATACTATTCATTTTTAAATAACAAGGCAAAACTTGGTGCAACAGGGCTTTTTGCAGCCTCAATGATGAAATACAGAATAGCAACAGGTGATACAAGTTATGACAACTATATTGAAGGCTATGTAAATCATCTTCTAAGCCGCATGACAAAATCCGGCGAACTTATGGGGTACTATATTCACCCGAAATACAACGACGGTAAACCCCTATTAAAGGTAAGCGACAAAGACAGAAAAGAAATGTTTTCCTTCTATTATCCGGGAGAAGCGCTTTTAGGACTTGCCTTATTCTGCAACCACTATGATAAAAACAAAAAATTCGTCGATGATGTGAGAAAACGCGCAAGAAAAGCCTTAAACTGGATTGTTGATGAACGCCCGAAATTTTATCAAGAACTTTTCACAGCACTGCCTTCAGACGCATGGTTAATGCAGGCAATAGAAGAATGGTGCGAGGATGAAAGCTTTAGACAAGAAAATTTAATTAATTTTGTTTTTAATGACGCCAAAACAATGATAGAAAAAATGTATTCATCAGATGATACACCATATCTTGATTATGACGGCGGATATTTTTACGACTATGGCGACCATTATTTTCCTGACGGCGCACGCTCTGAAGGTTTAATCGCATCATACTATCTTGCAAAAAAACTTGGAGAAGAAGAACTCGCCAAAGAAATTCTTTCTGCCTGTAAGCGCGCAGCAAAAAGCCAATTTTCATTATACGTAAATGAAAAAAACAGTTACGCTCACAAAAATCCTCAACGTTCTATGCGTACAATCCGCTTTAAAGCAACGAGACAATGGATTAGAGTAGATACAATTCAACACGTAGCCTGCTTTTTTATAAGATTATATAACACGGAGAATTAAGTATGAAAAAATGTATTATTTTAACGGTCTTACTTTTGTGCATCCAGAACGCCTTTGCAGAAACCGTAATAACAGGCGGCGTAACTTATGACGTGAATTCTGCAAGAAGCGAACTTTTGACAACAGAACAAACAGGTATTGATAAAAAATTAATCAGAAGTCATAGTTACGATTTCAGACACCGTTCACACATGAAATATTTGCTAAACGGCAAAACCGAATTAAAAGACAGAACGCTTGCGATGTTTTCCGATTTTACATATGCTGTGATGTATTTGAAAGACGAATACCATGTTTATTATTACAAAAGCGACGGAAGTTTAATGTATGTAGAAGAAAAGAAATCTCTTGATTATCCATTCAAGGCTTATAAATATGATACATCCGGTAAGCTTGTAAATATGAGTTTACGAATATCAAAAGAAGAAACCTTCATCTATACACCGGAAGGCAAATTAATTGCGCACTGGATAGGCACAAATGGCTATGATGAGCTTGGAAATGTAATTATGACAAGAAAGTTCGTTGACTAAACAAAGGCTGATATTTTTTAGCTGTAGATTTGCTTTCACCCAAATTAATTTAAAAAATATAAGTTGGGCTTCTACCCGAACAAAAAATGTAGGTTGGGCATACCTGCCCAACAAAATTATGACAATAAATAAACAAACCTGTAAGTTAAGGTTTCACACGAACTATTGTTATTGAATTATACATGTGATAATATCATTTCATGATTAATACTGTTATTTTTGATTTAGATGGAACTTTATTAAATACGCTGGAAGATTTAAAGAATAGTACAAATTTTGCATTATCTGAATTTGGTTATCCCTTGAGAACTCTGGAAGAGGTCAGAGAATTCGTTGGTAACGGTGTGGCTAAACTTATAGAAAGAGCTATTCCGCAAGGGATTAATAACCCTAATTTTGAAAAATGCCTCGAGATTTTTAAGGTTAATTATTCTAAAAATATGTATAATAAAACAGCACCTTATGACGGTATTTTGGATATGCTTCGTGAACTTAAATTCGCAGGCTGCAAGATTGCTGTTGTATCTAATAAATTTGATTCTGCCGTAAAAGAATTGTGTAACAAATATTTTTCTGGTTTAGTCGATGCCGCGGTCGGCCAAATGAATAATATTCCCCAAAAGCCTGCACCAGACGGTGTTTTGAAAGCCATTAGAATTCTAAATTCTAAAAAAGAAAATTGTGTGTATATTGGCGATTCTGATGTTGATGTTATGACTGCAAAAAATTCTCAATTGCCATGTATTGGTGTAAGCTGGGGTTTCAGGTCTAAAGATGTTTTAAAAAATGCAGGATGTTATACGATTGTTGATAAACCATGTGATATAATAAAGAAGATTAAGGAATTGTAGAATATGGAAAAATTATCAGTCAGCCTTGAAGATTATATAGAAGAAATTTATTCGCAGGTTTTGAAAAATGGTAATGCAAAAGTTACTGATATTGCAAAATCTTTGAATGTTAGAAAGGCCTCTGTTACAGGTGCTTTGAATGTTCTTGCAGAAAAGAAATTGATTAATTACGCTCCATATTCTCCTATTACACTTACTGTTAAGGGCGAAAAAATCGCAAAATCTGTCTTGGAAAAACATGAAAAAATTGCAGAATTTTTTACGGAAATTCTTGGTCTGGATAACAAAGAAGCAGTTGAAATTGCTTGTAAAATGGAACATATTGTCTCTGAAAAGGTGTTTGAAAATATGACTAAACTTACAGATTTTGTCAAATCGGGAAACTTTAATATAAAAAATCTATATTAATATCATTTGAGTTATGGCTTGACAAAAAATATTTTTTCTTATAAAGTTAGTTTAGGCTAACAAATAGGGTTAATTATATTTATGAAAATTGCAACAATTGCAAAATACGTTGATCAACCAATAGTTTTGGCTAAACTTCATAAGAAGATGCCTCATTTACTTGTCGCTTCAGGTACTGCTTTTGGCATTTCCGATTATTGCAAATATGCTAAAAAACATAAACGAAACAGAAAAACTCATTTTATACGTAATACAGTTGTAATTTCTTCAACAATTGGTGCTTCATTGCTGGGTACAAGAGGATTAAAGATTAATGGTAAAAAGATTTTTAATGGATTGATGGGAAATATACCGTTAAAAGAGTTACAGGTTAAACAAGCTAATGCAGTGGACAGATATTTAGCTAATTCTAATTTAAATAACGCAGAAGTTATAAATGCCTTACAAACAGCTAAGACCAAAGAACTTTCTCCTAAACAAATTCAGTTGTTAATAGATAAATTAGCTGATAATAATAATAAAAATGATTTATTTGATGTTATTTTGCCGAAAAAGAAAAATTTAAATTCCAAGGAAATTTTCGCGGAAATAGGCAGATTGTCATTACTCGGTTTAATTCCTGTTTTAGGAGGAATATCAGGAGGTTTAATAGCAGATTTTTCTACACATACAAACACTAAAAAAAGGACGGCCAATAAGGTCAAAGAAGGGCTGTATCAGTATCTTGCAAATATCTTCCTATGTAATGTCGGTGCAGGTACAGCCTTATTTTTTTCAGAACAACTAGAGAAAAATAAAGTAATAAACCCCTTAAAGCCTGCACAAAAATTATTTGTAATTCTTGCAGGAATAACTTCAACAGGGATTGTCGGAGGAAGTTATATTGCGAATTATGTAAGTAAAAAGTGTATAAATCCATTGTTTGGAGAAAAAAAGAATAAAAAAGGTCTATACAGCGAACGTAAACCTGAACCTCTTGATATAGCTTTGCATGTTGATGATATTGCAACTGCCGGTATCTTATCTGGATTTAAGTGGATAGAACCAGCTTTACCATTTATGTACTTTATATCTGGCTACCGTGCAGGAATTGGTTATAGAAATAACAATAGTCGTAAAAAAAATACAGTAAATATTTAGAATAAAGACTTTTCTACACCTTCTTATATTATATTTAAAAGCCCTCGCATACTGTACAATAAATAACGAGGGTTTATTTTTTTACTAAATCTGGTATTCCATAATGTAATCGTCCATAACAAAACCATTTCCAATATTTTCGACAACTGAATCTATAGTTTTGAAGCCCCATTTATTGTAAGCGTTTATGGAATTTATATTATGTTTGTTTACTGTAAGTCTAATTTTATTAAGATTTATTGATTTCGCAATTTTTATAATTTCATTAAAAGTTTTTGTCCCAATTCCTTTATGCCTATAAGATTTCTTAATGTATATTTTAGATAAAAAAAGATATTCTTTTTTGTCGGAAACGCCAAAGTATCCCGCGTTTTCATTATTAACATTTATAAAATAGTATGTGTAATTTTCATTATCAATTTGATTTTGGATAGCTTTTTGTGACTGGAATTTTTTTACCATATATTCAATCTGCTCGTTAGAAAGTGTTCCAGGCCAGTATTCAAACCAAATTTCTTTTGCAAGGCTGGCCAATTGCTTTATATTTTCAACTTTTTCGATACTTTGCATAGACAAATTTTATAATAAATGATTTCATGTGGCAAATTTATTTATGTTTAGTTTTCATGTAAGTAATTATCTGCGTACAAAAATAAAAGGAGTACAAAATGCAAGTATACAGTATAATGTCAGGGAGGGGGTATAATTCAAGTCAAACTCTTATTTCGCGGGATATAAAAGCACCTGTTCAAATAAATCAAGAGTACAAACAAGTCAACAACAAAAAGTTCTCATTATCTTTACTACAACAATTATCAGGCGTTAATTTTACCGGTAAGAACCATGAATCACGCACTGTTCCTGATATTGATTATTTTGCTTACAAAAATATGTCAGAGCCAATGAAAAGATTAATGAGAAAAAAATGTAATGAATTTAATAAAAAGGTTGATGCTTCTGAACTCAAAAATGCAAATAAAAAGTATTTACCTTTAATGGACGATCGTTCCATGAAACAGTTTGTTGACGTTTGTAAAGTATATTGTAATTTGCGTAATGAGCCTATTTTGTGTTTAGGTAGAAGTCCTAAGTGGTTTTTAAACACTGCCTTATGGATGAAAGGCGGTATTGATGATTATAAATTTGTTGCATTTTCGAAATACTGGTATAGGCATGATCCAGATGAAGGGATGGTTAGGATTAATTCTATAGCACCAACAAAAGAAGAAATAAAATCTTACAAACGTTATCTGAAAAATATTCAAGCTGACCCAAAACATATTGTAGATGTTCATAAAAAAACAGGCAAAAAAGTCATTATAACGGATTATATAGATACTGGAAAAGGAGCTTGTTCGTTTCTCGATTTAATGTCTCAAATCGCTGAACAGGAAGGTGTATTGGAAGAATTCGCCAAATCAATAAGAATTGTAGGAATAGGTTCTATGGAATATATTGAAAGCAGACATTATGATGATGAAGAAGTTTCAGAACCTTCTGTTCCGCTCCCTGAAAGATTATGGCCATACAAAAAGGAGATAAAACAAGAATTTCATAATATGCCTCTTGCGGTTTTTGAGCAAATGCTGATTAATGAAAATACAAATGAATGCCGTGCAACATACTATCCGCATGATGCATGGACTGTATACCAGCCAAACAGATATAAAACAGGTATAATCACTGATAAAAAACTTGGTGAACTTCGTAAAAAATGTCCGAGAAGTGCATCTAACTTTACTCCTGCAATGAGGGATTACAGAAATCTTTTGAATTTCAGAATTCTTGACTATTTGAATGAGAATGGACTTCTTCGTGAAGAATTGAATTCAAAACAGTGGGATTAAAAAAAAGGAGGTTGATACCTCCTTTTTTATGTTGAATTTTATTATCTATTTAACCAATAACAGGAGCAACAAAAGTTCTTGTAGCAAGTTCTTTGTCAAGCATAAGCAGTGCTTTTTTGTCATCACCGATAAGTTTTAATGTTGCCAAAACATTACCTACATTATCTTCTTCTTCAACCTGTTCTTTCAAATACCAGTTCAAGAATGACATAGCAGCTCTATCTTTAACTTCTTCTGCAACATCCATTAATGCATTAATTCTAGAAGTAACATATTCTTCATGTTCAAGTACGTGTTCAAAAACAGCAAGCGGGCTTTCCCAATCTGTTTGAGGTTTGTCAATTGCTTCAAGAACAACATTTCCGCCTCTTTGGTTAAGATAATCAAACATTCCCAAAGCATGAGCGTGTTCTTCCTGTACCTGAACCTGCATCCAGTTTACAAAACCTTTAAGATTTAATCTTTCAAAATAAGCCTGCATTGAAAGATAAAGGTATTCTGAATAAAGTTCTTTGTTAATTTGGTCATTAAATGCTTTTTCCATTTTTTCGTTAATCATTTTATACTCCCTTCATATTTCTTCGATTACAGTTTACCACGTAAAAAAAGAAATAAAAGACATTAATTTTGGATACTAATTTGTCGGTTGGGTATACCTGCCAAACCGACAAATTTACAAATCGTGTTGGGGTGGAAACCCCAACCTACAATTACTCCCTTCTCCCTATGGGAGAAGGTGGCTGTAAGCCGGATGAGGGGAAGTACAAATATTGTTTATTTATTGCCATAGCATTTGTTGGGCAGGTATCCCAACCGACAATAAAACAACATTAGCCCCTTCTCTAACTCTCGCCACAAGGGGCGAGAGAATATATTCTCTTAAATTTTTCGAACACTGGCACAAGTCACTTAATGTCGTACGGATTTACTTTGTAATAAGCGTTTTGTCTTTTTGTTCTTTCAGTTTATTTTTAAACAAGACATTTTGAAAAATATTATACATTTTCTCGCTATTGACAACTGTAATTTGTGTTTTTTTGTTAACAAAATCAACATTAACCGACGGTTTTTTAGAAAAAATATTATCTTCGACATTAACAAGTTGGAACAAGCCCTCAGTCAATACGCTTAAGGGCTCTCTCCAAAAAATCTCGAATGATTTTCGTATATCAAATTTTTTCATTAGTCTGGTTACTGTGCTTTACGTTTGTACTTATTAATTTTTTTCAACACCTGATCTTTGTCAGATGCATTAGGGTTCATTGCTAAATATTGTTGATAATATTTAACAGCGCCTCTGTAGTTCAATTCTTTTTCGTAAGATTGAGCTTTCAGCTTAGCAATTGCAGGGCTGTTGTGATAAAAGTCGATTGCACGGTTACAGTATTCGATTGTTGAAGCGTAATTCTTTTCTTTGAATTGACGCTGAGCAACATCAAAGAATTCATTTGATTTAATTTCGCACAAATCAATATACCCAATACCGTTTTTCGCAATAACGTTATCAGGATCTTTCATCAAGGCTTTTTTCAAAGCAGTTCTTGCTGTTCTGAACTGTTTGTGGTGAACAAGAATTTCTGCTAAGTATAAATCATCGTCAATACTGTTTGAGAAATTAATTGCATTTTCAAAAGTATAAACAGCATCTTTTTCTCTGCCAAGAGCAAGATAAGCTTCACCTTTGATAATGCTGTCCATTAAATTATTACCGGCAGCTTGAATAATATAGTTCAAACTGTCTTTAGATAAAGCAGCCTGGTGGGTAAGGCTTGCAAGTTTTAGTTTTGCAAGGTGAAGTTCCAAATCTTCCGGACATTTTTCAATAGCTTTATTTACGTAGTCATAAGCAAGATAGATTTCTTTGTTAGTTGTAATACCTTCTTTGCTTGCTCTATCTTTTGACATTTCGTAATATGTATTTGCAAGACCGATTATTGCGTCTTCATTGTAATTTTCATCGCCAAGAAGTCTTGAATAATAATCCAAAGCCTGTTCATATTTTCTTGTATGAAGTGCAAGGTTAGCTATTTTCAGCTTGCCTTCCTGATAATTCGGGTTAATTGCAAGAACTGTTTTTAGCTGTTCCATAGCAAACTCTTCATCGGCTCTATTTTCATAAATATTAGCCAGATTTAAATATGGACGGGAGTTTTCCGGTTTAACAGTAACAGCTTTTTTAAATGAATTTATAGCCGCAGCCTGATTACCCTGCTTCAAATAAAGTTCACCCTGCAAATTCAAAGCTGGTGAAGAATTCGGGTTAACATGAACTGAGTGGTTAATCCAGGTTAAGGCATTTGAATAATTACCTCGTCTTGTTTCAACCTGAGCCATGTGATACCATGCTGTCGGGTTGTGGGAATTATGCTGCATTGCTTTTTTGAAATAAGCTTCAGCCCCGTCAAGGTTTCCGCCCATCATTTCAAGAACACCTAAATTATCATAAGCAACAGCGTAAGAAGGATTTATTTTCAAAGAAGCGTTAAACAAATCTCTTGCGTCTTTTCTGTTACCCAATTTCAAAGTTGCAACACCCATTGCGTTATATGCAGTGTAGTAATTTGTATCTAAGTTAACAGTTTTTACAAATTCTCTAATCGCAGAATTAATCAAACCTCTGGTATTTTTAATATAATCAACGTCAGAAGATGTCTGTCTCATCATATAAACAATACCTTGAGCATAGTGTAAATCAGGATTATTAGGATATTTCTTAATCAACTTATCAATTTCCTGCTGTGCAGGCTGAAGTTTATATTGTTTAGCTAAAGATACAGCTCTTAGAGCAAGTGCTGTAACATCATCAGGATCTTTGTTCAAAATATCTTTTAATTTAGCATCAGCTTCTGAATATCTGTTGTATTCAATAAGTTTAGTAATTTCCGGATATTTAGCATGGGCTGCAGCAACAGTTTTTGCAGTTTTAGGTGTTGTTTTTTGAACCTGTGCCTGCAGTTCTTTTGCATAGACGCCGGATGTGGCAGAAAATGCCAATGATGTAATTAATGATGCTATTAATATTTTGTTGTATTTCATGTCATCTCCTGAGATTTTTTAAGTTGATTAGAGTTGTACTATTCTAATTCTTACAAAAGTATTGTATAATATCTTTTATCAAAAAGCAATAATATGAATGGTGTAGATAAATGAGTATTAACACACAATCAAAACAAGATTTAGAGGACTTTAAATCATATATAATTGTTGAGAAAAATTTTTCTTCTCATACTGCAAAAGCTTATTGCAGCGACATTTTAAGTTACCTTGTCTGGATGGACGAGCAATCTTGCGAGGATGTTAACTTTTCAAAGATCAGAGATTATTTACACTTCATTCAGAAATTCAATTATAAGAAAAACACAATCGCAAGAAAAATTGCTAGTATAAGAACATTTTATAAATTTTTGTATCGTGAGAGAAAAATTGACTCTAATCCTGCAATGAACTTAAACACTCCTAAACGACCGAAATCATTGCCGAAATTTTTGACACCTGATGAAGTTGAGCAAATTTTGAATAATACAAAAATCGAAACGCCATCCGGCTACCGTAACCGTACTATCTTAGAACTTTTGTGGGCTACAGGAATGCGTGTTTCTGAATTGTCAGGGCTAAACTTTGGAGATTTGAACCTTGAAAATAACGAAATCAGGGTTTTTGGTAAAGGCGCTAAAGAAAGAATTATTCTTGTAACAGACAGGGCAAAATCATATCTGGAGCGTTATATAGAAACGGCAAGATCGTTAATTCCCAAAGGGTTTCCGGTAGAAGAACCAACGGAAGATTCTCCGGTATTTATCAATAATACCGGATACCGGCTCCAGACACGCACAATAAGAAATGTTATTAATGAAATTGTTGAAAAAATAAATCTTCCCAAACACGTAACCCCTCACGTTTTCCGTCACAGCTTTGCAACTCACCTGATTGAAAACGGCGCTGATTTACGTGTTGTGCAGGAGCTTTTGGGGCATGCCAGCATTTCAAACACACAAATTTACACCCACGTATCAACCCAGCATTTGAAAGACGTTTACAATGAAGCACATCCAAGAGCATAAAGAAAGAATTTTGTTTGGCAGGTATGCCCAACCTACAATTAAACAACATTAGCCCCTCTCTCTAACTCTCTCCCCAAGGGGTGAGAGGATATTTTCTAGTTTTACTTGTTGGGGTGGAAACCCCAACCTACAATAATGTCATCCCGAATTTATTTCGGGATCTAACCAAATATAAGTCCTGCCACCAGGTCATCCTGTTTGTTACTCACATGTTCTATTTATCAATCAAGTTGTAGGTTTCCACCCCAACAAAAAATGCTTAGATTGACACAAGTCCTCTCCCTGGGAGAGGGAATTTTTTATCCCTTTGATAGTAACTGAAAGTTGTAAGTTGGGGTTTCCACCCCAACAAAAATGTAGGTTGGGCATACCTGCCAAACTAAGTAACTGAATTACTCTTTTTCATTAGTTCTTAAAATTAAATATGAAAGAATATCTAATTTAGATAATATTTCGCTATATGTTTGATAATTTACTTGCATATTTTGAACTAAAATCTCTTTCATTAACTCTAGCTGATTAAGTTGTTCTTTTTTTATTTTGTCATTCATATTTTGTCCTTATAAATCATAATCAAAAACTATTGATAAATATCAATGATTTTTATTTTAGCATACCGCATAATTACAAATATGCAATACACTAAGTTAGGAAGATTTATATTTGATAAGCGAGAAAGCTTGAAAGTCTCTTTGAATAAATTTGCTCTGGCTAATAATATTGAACCTGCAACACTTAGTCGTATAGAAAATTTAAAACAAGGAGTAAAAGTAGAAACTCTAATTAAAATTGCAAAAGGTTTTGGTACAACTCCAGCAAAATTTTTAACAGAATTTGAAAATACATTCAAATAGTTTGCCAATATACTTAAAATTTGCTACAATCAGCCTATGGAAGAAATTGTAGAAAAATTGAAAGAATTAGGTCTGAATAGTTACGAAGCAAAAGTATATCTTGCACTTCTGAAAAAATACCCCGCAACAGGTTACGAAATAAGCAAAATTGCAGATATTCCACAGGCAAGAGCTTATGATACCCTCAAGGCTTTAGAAATTCAGCATATCGTAACATCATCCGGCGAAAAACCGGTTACATATTCTCCTATAAAACCTAAAGATTTAACAAAAAGATTTAAAAGAAAAATAGACTCTACTATTGATTTCCTTGAAAAAAAACTCCCTAACGTAAAAGAAAATTACTCTGAACCTATACTCACAATTAACGGCAGAGCAAAAATTATTAACAAAGTTATTGAAATAATTAACAACGCACGCAAAAATATATATCTTGAAATCTGGTCTCAAGATTACAAATACATAGAAAGTCATTTGCTTGATGCATATAACAGAGGTCTCGATATTAAAATAGTCGGCTATGATAATTTTTCATCAAACTTTGGAACTGTTTTTAAAAACGACACCTCAAGAATGCTTGAACATTACTCAGGTGAAAGGTTTATATTCATGACAGCAGACAATGAAGAAGGTATTTTTGGTAAAGTTGAACCCAGAAAAAATATAGAAGCAGACGCACTTTGGTCAAAAAATCCCGAAATTGTTTATCTTATAAAAGCTTTCATTGCACGTGACATGTTCCTCATTGATATAGAAGACCATTTCCCTGAACAGCTTAGATATTTCTATGGCGCAGGATTAAAAAAACTTCGCGACAAAATTTTACACTAATCTCAACTTTTTACAAAATTTTACTTTCAAAATCACATTCACAGATGTAAAATAATTATAGTAAAAATTTTGGGAAAACAGGGGATAAAAGTTATGTACGGGTATTCTTTCGAGTTAATCACAGGCCCTATGAGCTGCGGCAAAACCGAAGAGTTGTTAAGAAGAATTAAACGTTGTATTATTGCGAAAAAAAAGGTTAAAGTAATATCACCGGATGTTGATACCCGTGCAAAAGGAGATTACATAGAATCAAGAAATGGTCTGTGGCTTGATGCTATTAAAGTTAAACATTCAATCCAAATTCTCAGCGTAGTAAAGCCAGAGGATGAAGTTGTTGCAATTGACGAACTTCAATTTTTTGACAGTAATATTGTTAAAGTAATTTCAAAGTTGATGGAAGAAGGCAAAAAAGTAATCGGAACAGGCTTAGAACTTGATTTTAAAGCAGAACCATTCGGCAGCATGCCACAGTTAATGTGTATTGCAACAGAAGTTGATAAGCTGCATGCCGTATGCATGAAATGCGGCTGTGAAAATGCAACACGTACACAAAGACTTATTGATGGCAAACCTGCTGATAAAAATTCTCCACTGATTATGATAGGCGGTGATGAAACTTACGAAGCCAGATGTATTAAATGCTATGAACTTCCAGATGTTAAACACGAAAAACAAAAAAGAACACTTAAACTTCTAAGTTTTGAACATTAATCATCACAGACACTAAAGTCATCAGGTAATAATTCCTCAACTTTAGCTAACAATTGAGACGGTTTTATACCACAGCTTTCTGCAAGTTTAAAAATTGTAGTCAATTGTGGATCTTTCTTACCACGCTCCAACTCGCTAATTACAGAACTGGGAATTCCATATTCTGCACCGATTATGTATTGACTTTTCTTTCCACGTAAATCTTTATATACAATTCCAACAGATGAACATATCAATTGTTTCTTTTTCTCTTGCATATATTTATTTTGTATGTATCATAAATTTATACTATCGCGAACGCGATAAGATGTAGTATAAATTTTGAGGTATATATTATGAACGAGAAAAAAGAATTCATAAATTTTAAACCCCGTGAACTTAAAGTAATTCAGCTTGTCGCAGAAGGTTTTTCTAACAGAGAAATAGCCGAAATTTTAAAATTCAGCTATAACACAATAAAACAAGATATTCGTAATATTGTCTATAAAAGCAATTCAAGAAACAGGATAAATGCCGTTTATAACATGTTAAGTATGGGTTATCTCAAAACAGAATATTTAGACCCTAAAGATGAAAATAAAAAGAGCTGAAAATTTCAGCTCTTTAAATGTGTGAGTAAATGTTTACTTATAAGTTTTTTGGTTTATGAAATACCAAATTGTTTGTTTAATTCCTTAAATTCTTCTGAATCAAATAATCTTTCTGCATTATTTGTTGTTGACAATGTATCAATACCTCTTTGGAATGAAGTAGTAATATTTGCAACACTAGCATACTGAGCGGCTGTTGGAAGCGGAGCTTTTATGCCAGCCATTTGATACATTTCTGATAATTCTGCAGCATCTGCTTTTGGCAATGCAGAAGTTTGTCTTACAAAACCGAGAGCATTTGCAAAATATCTAGGATCAAGAAGTTCGTCGCCAACTTCTTTTGTTTCACCCTGTTTTCCAACAGGTACATCTTTTTTGACTTCTTTAGCTTCTTCACCCTTTGTTAACTCTTTTTGTGTAAAAAAGTTCAAGCTTTTGTTAAATTTTCCATTGATTCCATCAACCATTTTTTAGTTCTCCATATTTACTCACATTGTATACATCGGTTACTTGTTTAATAAACTTTAATTAAAAAGCATATTTATTACCGTTTTTGTTACAATAGTTTACATTATTATACTCTTTTTATCCTCTTAAATTGATTTCCATATTTATATAAAGTAATTTCATTTTTCAAAATTGCGTTAATCTATATATTTTTTACATAATATGTAATATTTCTTAATATATATTTTATATAAAGTATATTAATATAATATATAATAACTCTTTTTATAAGCTTTTGGAAAAAAACCAGACAAGTGGCTAATATCTATGTTGATGATATTTGTTACCATAAAAATGTAAATAAAATCTGAAAGGAGTCAGATGACAGGTTACAGCACCACTTATGGGATAAATAAGAATACTGAATTGACAAAAAGAGAGTTGGAAGTTTTGGTTAAAATTACAGAAGGTTTAACTAACAAAGAAATTGCAAAAGAATTGTTCATAAGCACACATACAGTAAAGGCTCATGCCAGTTCTATTTACAGAAAATTGAATGTTGAAAGCAGAATTGAAGCTGCAATGCAGGCAAAAGATAAAGGTATTGTATAAAGTTACAATAACAATTATTCTTCATCCAAACTTAAGACAGCCATAAATGCTTCTTGCGGAACATCAACGCGTCCGACAGATTTCATACGTTTTTTACCTTTCTTCTGTTTTTCAAGAAGTTTGCGTTTACGTGAAATATCACCGCCGTAACATTTATCAAGCACATTTTTTCTAAGAGCTTTAATGTTTGTTCTTGCAATTACACGGCCGCCGACTGCCGCTTGAATAGGAACTTCAAACAACTGGCGGGGAATAATATCTTTCAATTTTGTTGTAAGTTTTTGTCCAATATAAAATGCACTGTCTTCATGACAAATTACAGACAATGCGTCAACCACTTCACCTGCAAGCATAATATCAAGTTTAACAAGTTTTGAACGCTTGTAATCTTTAAATTCATAATCCATACTTGCATAACCTTTTGTACGCGATTTCAACTGGTCATAAAAGTCAGTAATAACTTCACTTAAAGGTATTTCATATTCCAGAGTTGCGCGGACTTTATCAATATAAGCCATATTCTTGAAAATTCCGCGTTTTGTCTGGCACAAATCCATCAATGTTCCGACATAATCGTTTGGAGTAATAATCTGAACTTTAACATAAGGTTCTTCTATATAATCTCTAACCTGCGGCGGCGGAAGATTTGCAGGGTTGTCAATTTCTACCATTTCGCCGTTTGTTTTGTAAACTTTATACACAACAGAAGGTGCAGTTGTGACAAGTGAAAGATTATATTCACGTTCTAACCTTTCCTGAGCAATTTCCATATGCAGCATGCCCAAAAATCCGCATCTAAAGCCAAAACCCAATGCAGAAGAAGTTTCAGGTTCAAAAGTTATACTGCTGTCGTTAAGTTTCAATTTTTCTAAAGCTTCTTTCAAATCTTGATATTCATCATTATCCACAGGGTACAAACCAGAATAAACCATTGGCAAGGCTTCCTTGTAGCCAGGTAATGGTTCTGTTGCGGGCGCCTCAATATGTGTAATCGTATCACCCACAAATCGTGTAAGTTCCTTGATAGACGCTGCAAAGTATCCAACATCACCGCAAACAAGTTCATCAACCTGAACACGTGTTGGGGTTAGATAACCGAGTTCTACAATTTCATACTCTTTGCCGGAAGCCATAAACTTAACTTTATCACCAAGTCTCATTTTACCGTCGACAATTTTAAAGAAACAAAGAGTTCCCAGATATTGATCATAAGCGCTGTCAAAAACAAGTGCTCGTAAAGGTTTTTCAGTCGTATCAACAGGAGGCGGAATTAAATCAACAACAGCTTCCAAAACATCCTGAATGCCTTCACCGGTTTTTGCACTTACAGGAATAGCCAGAGATGCATCGATACCTAAAACCTCTTCAATTTCAGCTTTAACCCTTTCTACATCTGCGGAAGGTAAATCTATTTTATTAATTACCGGTATAATTTCCAATTCTTGTTCCATTGCAAGATAAACATTTGCAAGCGTTTGCGCCTCAACGCCTTGAGTGGCATCTACAATTAGCAAAGCACCTTCACACGCGGCAAGAGAACGTGAAACTTCGTAAGAAAAATCAACGTGCCCCGGAGTATCAATCAAATTTAGAATATAATCTTTGCCGTTTTTAGATTTATAATTCATTCTGGCGGCATTAAGCTTAATTGTAATCCCTCTTTCACGCTCAATATCCATAGAATCAAGAATTTGATTTTGCATATCGCGCTGTGCAACAGTACCTGTTTGTTCAAGCAAACGGTCAGCCAATGTTGATTTTCCGTGGTCAATGTGGGCAATTATACAAAAGTTTCTTACGTTTTCTCTATACTTCATAATTCAATTATAAGCAAAAAAAGGATGATTGCAAGAAATGAAAGTTACATTGTTGGGGTAGAACCCCCAACAAGTAAAACTATGACTGTTCACCCACCCTAGCTCTGCTTGGTTGTTCGCGTTAAACAGGTCTGCAACGCCGTCGCCTGCGCACCGTCTTCGCCCTCTGCTCGCAATCCGCTCCCCCATCAGGAGAGGTGTGCTACGCACGTAGGAACCTGTATCAATATCCGAAAGACTTTAAAGGTTTTGGTCAGGGGTGCTACGCACGTAGATATTTGTATCAATCTTCGAGAGACTTTAGCAAATGTAGGTTGGGTAAATTTGCTCAACTTGTTAGATTATTTTAATTTTATTTCCGTTCTTTATTGATTTATCTGAAGTTTTATTTTATTATTATGTTTGGGGTAAGCCCTAAATCATCAACTGACCTGTGTGGCACAAACTACAAATTTGATTAAACACAAAGGAAAGGAGGTGATAATAGTGGATTTCAGTGTAACTGAAAAAGCGCTAGTACTTATCTTATTGATAGTGCTAGCACTTAAACACTAAACCTGGGCTTTTAAAGAGAGGACGGCAATCCTCTCGCCCTTATATATTTATTATAAATCATTTCTTTGCAAATTTCAAGTGTGCTACGGTCAATATTTGAAAGACTTTAATATCTTATCCCCTCTCCTTATGGGAGAGAGTGCCTCGAAGGGCAGGTGAGGGGTACTACGCACGTAGGAACCTGTGCAAATATTCAAAAACCTTTAAAGGTTTTGGTGAAATTTTGTAGGTTGGGCATACTTGCCCAACAAATTATATGGCAATTAGTAAACAACATTTCTACTTCCCCTCATCCGGCTTACAGCCACCTTCTCCCTATGGGAGAAGGGAATAAATATCCTCTCGCCATTTAGGGGAGAGTTATTGTAAGTTGGGGGTTCTACCCCAACACGATTTGTAAATTTGTAGGTTGGGCATACCTGCCCAACAATACAATATAACAGAACTTTCGTCATAACAAACTTCTATTTGGGAAGGGTAAATGTTATTTTGGTATAATCATCAACCTTACTTTCTGCACAAATCTTTCCACCATGCGCTTCTACAATTCTTTTACAAATATACAATCCTAATCCGGTGCCACCTTTTTTATTCTGCTTTGCAAGGGTTACAAACTTTTCAAAAACTTCATCAGGGTTTGCCAAATCTATTCCGTGCCCAAAATTTTTTATTCCAAAAACATATTCCGTTTTTGTTTCGTAAAGCTCTATTGTTATTTTTGAATTTTTAAAACCATATTCTATAGCGTTAAACAAAAGATTATGCACCACTCTTTTAATCTCAAGACAATCAACAACTGCGTCACTGTTTCTTACACTGCAATTAAATATTAACTGCTGATTTCGCTCTTCAAAAAGATACTTAGTTTCTTCAATACACTCGGCAATAAGAAGTTTCAGCGATACATGTTTTTTATTAAGATTTAAACTTTCATTATCAAACTTATACTTATGCAAAATATTATCAACTAAACTCTTCATATATTTTGCAGCGCCGAGAATATCTTTTATAATTTCATTTTGTACAGAATTAAGCTCAAGCCCGTTATTTTTAAGCAAAAATTCCAATGCACAAATCTCTGCATTAACAGGCGTTTTCAAATCATGAGTAACCATTGCAAGAAAGGTTTCTTTTCTGTCATTCAAAGCTTCACGTAAACATTTTGTCTTTAAGACATTATACACTTGCGACCTTACAACACTTACATTAAAAGGTTTTTCTATATAAGCACAAGACCCCAAATCAAAACCTCTGATTTTAGTTTCAGGATCGTTTAATGCAGAAATAAACATTATTGGAGTGTCAAAGTTTATTTTAGTAGTCTTTATAATCTCGGTAAAATCAAATCCTGACATTTCAGGCATCATTATATCTATTAAGAATAAATCATATTTGTTATGCTGCGCATTATCACAGGCATCTTTGGGTTTTGTAAATGTTTTAATCTCCAATCCCATATCAGATAAAGTTTCAACAAGTAAATCAATATTCATCTGATTGTCGTCCACAATCATGACTTTAAGACCTTTTAAAAAATAGCTTGCTGCAGGTTCTTTTCGAACATCCTGTGTTCTGTCTTTTCTTTTAAAAAACTCATGGATAATCTTTGTATCAACCGGATATTGAATAACATTTTTTACACCGCAGGAATTAGCAAAAAGAATGTTTTTTCGTGACACTTCCTCAGAAGCTATCCAAACCTCTAAACTTGGATGAGTTTTGCAAAATTTTTTTATCTGATTAATATTTTTAAAATCAGTTTTAATTATGCAAAGTTTTTTAAGAGCAAGATTTTTAACCCCTTTAAGTTCCCTAAAATCCTCAACAAAAATAATTTTTTCGTTTTCTGCCCTGCTAAATAACTCTTGCATATATAAAATATGTTATATATTGATTTTATGATAACAATTACCCTATCAGGCTATTTATATCCTTATTATATAAATGAGTAATGCATATAAATGAAATCTTTTGAATTATGATTTTTTAATGCTAAAATGAAATTATGGCAAACACGTTGGAAGAATTAATCGCTCAAATAAAAGACCGGCTTGATATTGTAGATGTCGTCTCAGAAAAAGTAATATTGAAAAAATCAGGCGGGCATTATTGGGGCTTATGCCCTTTCCACAAAGAAAAAACACCTTCTTTTTCAGTCAATCCAAGTTTAGGAATTTTTAAATGTTTTGGCTGCGGCGAGGGAGGCGATGCTTTAACTTTTATTATGAAAACAGAAAACAAAGAGTTTTTTGAAGTAATAAAAGAACTTGCCGAACGTTTTGGTCTTGAAATGCCTAAGAATTTTGCAAAAGACCAATCAAAAGGCTTGAAAGAAGATATGGTAAAAGCCTGCACAAAGGCCGCTGAATTTTACAACCTCAGGCTTTTACAGGACAAATCTCCTGAGGTTACAAAGGTATTACAATACCTTACAGACAGGGGAATTACAAAAGATATCATAGAAAAATATTCCCTCGGCTATGCTCCCAAATCATATACTGCATTCTATGACAGATATAAAAATGAATTCACAGATGAAGTTCTAGAAAAAGCAGGACTCATAAGCCGCGGAAAAGATAATAAATTTATAGACCGATTCAGACACAGAGTAATAATTCCAATTCAAAATGAATTTGGAGATTACGTCGCATTTGGTGCAAGAGCTGTTGAAAAAGACCAAAATCCAAAATACTTAAACTCATCAGATTCTTTGATTTATAACAAAAGTAAACTTTTATACGGCCTATTCAGCGCCAAAGAGGCCATAAAAAAATATGATAGCGTAATATTAATGGAAGGATATTTTGATGTAATCTCCGCTCAGGCAAACGGAATAGAAAATGCAGTAGGTTCTTGCGGAACAGCTTTAACACCAGATCACATAAAACTTTTATCCAGATACACCCAATCAAGAAAAATTTATCTGTCATTTGATACAGATAATGCAGGCCAGAAAGCAACAAATAGAAACGCAGAGTTAATAAAAGAAGCTTTCTCAGGACTAGGCAACATTAAACAATTTGACGAAAGCTACATGTCAGCCGCAAATGACAAATATTCCTGCGAGATACGTGTAATTTGCCCTCCTGAAGGCAAAGATCCTGATGAATTTATTCGTTCAGTCGGCGCAGAAAGTTACAGAGAATATATGCAAAACGCCCCGCTTTTATTGGATTTTCAAATCAACAGTATTCTCAAAGAGCGCTACAATGTAAAAACTCCGCTTGACAAAACCAGATTAATTAAACAAATTATTCCGCTTCTTGAAGAAATTCAAAATGCCATTGTTCAGTCTGAATACATAAAAATGGTTGCTAATACACTTTCGATAGATGAAACTGCACTTTCAAGAGAAGTGCGAAAAGCTTCTCAAATCGCCGCAGTAAACACAGTTACCGATAGCGGAATAAAAAAAATTGTAACAAAAAACTTAACAATTGCCCAAAGAGCGCAAAAAAATTTGTTGAGTGTTTTTCTTGTAACCGACAGTCATTTTTCCTTTGAACAAATCAAAGAAATTATAGGCAATACCCCGTTTACGGACGAAACGTTAATAAATGTAAAATCTACAATTGACAAATTAACATGTACCGTAAATAATGTGAAAGAATTGATTGAACAGCTATACACAGCATTCATTCAAGAGCCGGAAATACAAAACCTGATAACCGATTTGATAAGTATTTCTGAAACATTTAAAAATCTGGATGACAAAGATTTTCTAACGGCAATTCAAGAAAACATTAATAAATTAAATCAATGTCAGTCAGAAGAAGAAAAGGAAAAAATACGAAATTTATATAAAAGCGCAAATGATAACGAAACAGAAGCCCTTAAAATTCAAATGCAGCTTAGAGATAGAATAAATAATAGACTAAAATTGGAGAAAATGAATGAGTAAAAAAAGACAAACAGGTTCTTCTATTGTAAGCATTATGGATGATGAAAATATTGATTTGCATGATATCGAAGATGATGCCGCTCTTGCTCAAGATGCTGATGGTGTCAATTATATGAATATGGACATCAGCACAGATAATATTGAGGATATTGTTACCGAAAAAATGGGAAGTAAAGTTAATCTTGAAGATATTTACATGATGAACTCTTCTCATGAAGAAGAAGAAACTGATATTGAACTTCCAAAAGGTATAGCTGTAGATGATCCGGTAAGATTGTATTTACGTGAAATCGGAAGAATAAAACTATTATCAGCAAATGAAGAAATAGAATTAGCAAGAAAAATTCTTGAAGGCGGAACACCTGGCGCTATCGCTAAAAGAAAACTCGTTCAAGCAAACTTGCGTTTGGTTGTAAGTATCGCTAAAAAATATGTCGGCCGCGGAATGTTATTTTTAGACCTTATTCAAGAAGGTAACTTAGGTTTAATCCGTGCAGCAGAAAAATTTGACCATGAAAGAGGCTTCAAATTTTCAACATATGCAACATGGTGGATTAGACAGGCTATTACAAGAGCAATTGCTGATCAGGCTAGAACTATTAGAATTCCTGTTCATATGGTTGAAACAATTAACAAATTGAAAAAAGTTACAAGACGCCTTGCTCAAGAACTTTCAAGAAAACCGACCGAAGATGAACTTGCTATTGAAATGAATGTTTCAATCCCGAAACTTCGTGAAATTATTAAAATTGCTCAAGAGCCTTTATCTTTAGAAACACCAATCGGTAAAGAAGAAGATTCAAGATTAGGCGACTTTATAGAAGACAAAGAAGCTGACGCTCCTATAAAAACAGTTGCTTCAGAACTTTTAAGAGAAGATCTTGCAGAAGTTCTATGTACATTGTCACCTAGAGAACGTGATGTATTAAGACTTCGTTTTGGTATGGACGACGGACGCCAGAGAACATTAGAAGAAGTCGGACAATTGTTCGGCGTAACACGTGAACGTATCAGACAAATTGAAGCAAAAGCTTTAAGAAAATTACGTCACCCGAACAGAAGCAAACGACTAAGAGAATATGTAGAATCATAATTAAAGAAAAACTCCCTATTCGGGAGTTTTTTTCTATGCATATTAGCATTCTTTCATACTTATATGTAGCCAGTGCAACAAAAAATTGTAGGTTGTGGTTTCCACCCCAACAAATAAACTTTTTCCCTCTCCTAATGGGAGAGGGTGCCCGAAGGGTGGGTGAGGGGTGCTAGCACGTAGGAACCTGTATCAATATTCAAAAGACTTAAAAAAATTATAAGTTGTGGTTTCTACCCCAACAAGTAAGACTGGTGCTTCTTAGCGATTTAATGTTTTCATTTCAAAGGGTAAGATTCCGAAACAAGTTCGGAATGACATTCTGTGTAGGTTGGGTATACCTGCCCAACAAATTATATGGCAATATGTAAACAACATTTCTACTTCCCCTCATCCGGCTTACAGCCACCTTCTCCCA
>CALURL010000011.1 GCA_944323155.1 Candidatus Gastranaerophilales bacterium | reverse complement strand
AGAACAAGCACTAAAATTCGCTCTATTCCTGACAAATGAAGAAAATCAAATTGAAATGGCAAAACTTACAAACATACTCGCAACAAATCAAAAAGCCCTCCAGAACGAATTTTATACAAAATATAACGAAAATGATTTAACTGCAAAAGCACGTGTCATAAGCGCAAAACAGCTTCAACACGTAAACCCTGCCCTAATTCCTGCACGCGACCAAAAAGAAATTAATACAATTGTAAACACAGCAGTGCAGCAAATTCTTTTAAACAAAAACACCACCGAGAAAATTCTCGATGATGTTTTTAAAAAGTTAGAGTCTTTGCAATAATTACACGTTAGCACCAAAAGCCGCCACCGCCAAAGAAACTGGCACCTCCAAAATATGGCATAGGCATTGGAGGTGGTGTATATGCACTAAAGATTCCGCCATAAAACATCGGGGTGCTAAGGTATGGACCATATCCCCAAGGTGACATCATTGAAGATGCAAATAACGATGTTCCTAATAACGCGGCTGTTCCTTTTGCATTGGCTTCAGGTGTGCCGTATCCTGCTAAGTTATTGATTAAATAACCAATATCACTGCCGGTTGAATGCTTAATATCCTTAGCAGCCTGATTTCGCAACGCTCCGGTAAAAATATTCATACCAAATTCAGTGGTTGCAGGCCCTAAAGCTTCGCCGTTTTGTAATCGCTGTTGATACGTCAAACCGCTTCCCAAAATAGCATTAACGTTACTCAAAGCATTAATAGCATTGTCTAAACTCATAATTATACTCTCGTTTTTGTTACTTATATATATAAAGTATATAAATTATAAAAAATTGCCTTTATTTAATATTTTGTTAAGGAATGTTACAAAAATAGTAATAAATATTAAAGAAATCTTTAAAATAAGCCGATAAAAATAACATAGGGAATCAGAAAAAAGGGATAATACTAATGGCACTTAATGTCTACAATCAAACATTCAACACAGGAATCGATAGAAGCGTATTAAAAGAAGTTTCTCAGGAAATTATGAAAAGAGCCGCAGCAAAAAGCGGTCAAAATACAGTTTCTACCGGTTCTTTTAATAATGTTTTTAGAGTTCAAGATATTGGTATTGACCTTTATAGCGGCAGAGTTGACGCTCAAACTCAGCGCCAGATTGCTTTAAATAACTCTGGTTTAAATATCCAGCTTAATCAGGAAGTTTTAAATTCCATAAAATATTTGAATACACAGGCAGCACAAAACGTTCAAAAAAATGTTGAAGGCAAAATTACAATTGCACTCAATGAATCTCAGGGACAGGCTCAAAGAAGCGAAACCGGTGCAAAATTCAACAGCATCATAAGCCTTGCTGCAGGTAAAGATAAACACGGTTCAAATCCTTCTTATAAAGGTGAATTATTATTCATCAAGAAAGACAAAGATACAGAAGATAACACAAAAAATATTTTTAACACTGTATTTTAATAATGCATTATATAGCAGTTTACGCTAAAAATAGCCAAAAGTATCACCCTGAACTTGTTTCAGGGTTTTATAAATGGGTAATATTTCAAAACAAGTTTAATTACTACTTGTCTTCTTCGATTTCCCGTGTCAGGTTGTAAAACTCTTCTTCCAGATCAGCTTCAGCCTTTTCACGTCTAGTTTCAGCCTCGTCTTTATCACCTTTTTTATTTTGCTGATTTTGACGTTTATTGGAATTTTGTTCTTCCAGCGCCTTCTTTTTAGCGTTAATCACATTTGCGACATTCATCATTGCAAGAGAATTCAAAGTTGCACGCAAAACAGCACTTCTATCAGTATATTTTTCGCTATCGGAATTTTCTTCTTCCTCTTCTCGTCTACCTTGAGCAAAATATTCTCCGCCCTGCCCCATTTTATCATCCTGGGTTCTGGCCGCAGTTCCTGATATGTCGCCGCTTTTAAAATTAAAAGAGCCGCCAATTCCAAAAAATCCTGCTGATCTGTTATCGACCATAAATTTTTAACCCTCAGTGTGTTAGTTTCACCTTGAAAGTAATTACAACTACCTTCATTATCCTGTGTCCATGATAGACGATTGAATAATATTTTAACTCATCTAAATAAATTATTTTGCTAATATGTTAATAAATATTTACATAAATAACATTTAGGTTAAAACCCTTATTATATAAGGCATAATAATACATCTTACAATTGAAAAATACAATAATACATGTTATTATAATTATATAAGATGAGGAATTAGTCAGAATGTATAATCTAGAGGAAGGATATAAAAATGAAAAAATTTAAAGGTTTTACAATGACAGAATTAATGGTCGCTCTAGCAGTTATTGGGATAATCGTAGCAGTTGTTACACCTGCGATTATGAGAACAAGACCCAATAAAAATAAAATGATGATAAAAAAAGCTTATTATACAACAGAAAATATTGTAAGCAGTCTGATTAATGACGCCTCATTATATACAGATAGAAGCTATGTTTGTGTAAACCCGGCAGCGGCTGATCCTGCTGCTGGAATATACTGTGCTTACGGCTTTGATGATGATGAAGAAGCAGTTTATGAAGGTGAAAAGTATTCAGGAAACAATAAATTCCAAAAACTTTTTGCGGCAAAATTAAATGTTGCTAACGCAGACGATACTAGTTATACAAAATTCACAACAACAGACGGAATTTACTGGGACTTTGATTCTGATAAGGCTACAAACAGCATTCACGACGGCTGGGCAAAAAGTACAGGTACAGTAGTTGCCCCCTCTGATAATATAAGAACTTTAGTAATTGATGTAAACGGTAAAGACAAAGGACCGAATAAACTTGAATCGGAATGTTCTGCAGATGAAAAAAATGACTTTGATATCTTTAGAATAGATATTCAATCAAACGGGAAAATGCGTGTAAATCCTTCTGATACCAGAGCAGCAGAATTTGTAACAATCAACGCATCAGTTACAAACTAGTAAAAATAATTTAAAAATTTAATAAAGCAGCCGGGTAATCGCGCTTAAATTAAAATTAAGTGAGGAAAGTCCGTGCATCCAAGGACAGATTGCCGGAGAAACTCCGGACGGTGTGAACCGGTGGATAAGGGCCACAGAAATTATACTGCCGATGGATTTTTACAATCACAGGCGATGGTGCAACGGTGAGTTAAGAGCTTCACCGGCGATATCGAGAGATATCGGCCAGGTAACCCCCAATCGGATGCAAGATTAAATTGAAGGTTTTAAAGGTGTCCGCCAACTTCAGAAATATCGCTTGAGATTACAAGTAATTGTAATACCAGACAGATGATTACCTAGAAACAGAACACGGCTTATGAACTGCTTTATTATTTATAAAAAGACCGGCTGATTAATAAAGCCGGTTTTTCTGTATCTATTTAACACTTCACTACCACGGATAATCGTCTTTTATCTGCCAGCCGTCATATTGAATAAGAGCGCCGCAATATGTCCTTCCCTGAGAGGCATTATTACTGTTACAACCACGCATACTATTATTCAACAAATTTTCTCTTGTTTGATGACCTGCTATTTGGGCGCGATCATTAAGACCAAGCATAGAAACTTTTGTCGCATTTGGATCTAGTACGATATCAAAAACATCTCTTCCCATCATATTAGGGCGTTTTTTTCCATTTATATCGACTCTTATAAAGAGAATATCCCCAAAATGCACTTCTCCTGAATCATTAGCACCGCTATCATTATTATATGCTAATTGAACTACCATACCGTCATTCATTATAAAACGATAATCGTTTGAACTTCCTTGATTTTGAGACATACGCACTGAACCGTCACGATTATATATCTCATAAGCGCACTTTGTTCTTCCTGATGTACCGGAGGGGCAACTTTCTACTTTTTTAATATAAGGAATTAAATATTTATTTGCAAAATTGTTCAAAGTACCACTTACTTCTGAGGAATCCAAATCAAAACCTACATAATCCCAGCCGGACATATCGCCGTAATTGGATTGAGCCATCATAAATGCCTGACTTATTGTTGTATACGCTTTCTTTAATTGGGTTACTGTTACATTTTTCTGATAATTTAAAATTACAGAAGGCAGTGTCATTGCGGCAACAACACCTATTATACCGAGGGTAATTAAGACTTCTGCCAGTGTGAAGGCTGAGATTTTTGTTGGGCTGAAAGCCCAACCTACATTTAACTTCCTCAAAATGTTTGCGGACGGATGGTGGAAATGGCTAAAGCATTGGCAGCACATATTCTGAAAAATTTTAAAGTTTTTTGAAAATTTATGCAGGTATCTACGTGCGTAGAAATATTCACCAAAATTTTTAAAGTCTTTCAAATATTGGCAAAGGTAATTACGTACGTAGTATCCCTCACCCGCCCTTCGGGCACCCTCTCCCATAGGTAGAGGGAATAAAAATATAGCTTTCACCCCATTACCTAAAACTGCCTCTGCGCCTATGCCCCCCCCCCGTGAGCGTGTTTAACATTAATTTTTTCCATTTTCTCTCCTTTCAATTTAACCTACTGTATTTTAACATAAATTTCTAGTATTGCTAACATTTTATCTTTGTTTAAAATATTTGCTTAATCAATTTGTTTAATCTATTATTAATAGTATGGCAGCAGAAGTTTTGGAAAAAGAACAAAAAGACTCAAATATCAGCCTTCTTGACAAATATATTCTCAAACAAGTAATTGAAATGTTTGTTATGGGTGTTGCAGTATTCACTTCAATAATCTTTGCATCAGACACATTCATTACTTTGATTAAACAGATTTCCCTTTTCGGAATTCCTTTTAATGTTGCCTTAATGATGATTATTCTAAACCTTCCGCAGGTTATAGTAATGACAATACCCATGGGCGTTCTGCTTGCAACTGTTATGACTTTAAACGGATTGAGCTTGAAATCAGAGATTACAGTAATGCGCGCATGTGGTATTGGATTAAATAGAATAGCCAAACCCATATTCCTTTTCGCACTTGTAATGTCTATTTTTAGCTTTGTAATTAATGAGAGTGTTGTTCCTGTAACAACAAAGCAGTCAAAAGATTTGGCATTGTGGGCTTTAGGGCAAAAAAATATTCCTGAAGGGAAACAAAATTTCGTATTCAAAGAACCGTCTGAAGATGGCGGATTAAAAAGACTTTTCTATGTAGGCTACTGTAAAAATAAAGTTTTACATAATATTACAGTTCTTGATACAGCCAAAGAAGGCTCAATACAAGTTCTACAGGCTACAGAAGGTAAAACCTCTCCAGAAGGCTGGAATTTCCAAAAAGGTGCAGTATACACAATCGGCGATGAAGGAAAAATCTTAAATACAACGCTTTTTGACGATTCTGTAATAAAATTCGGGCTTGATATGTCAAAAGAATTAAACAAAAATGTCGCAAAAGAAATGAATTTTACACAGTTAATTCGCTTTATCAAACATAATCAAATTTCAGAAGAACAAAAAAATGTTATCCACATAGAACTATGGGATAAACTTGCATTACCTTTAACGACTCTTGCTTTCGTGCTTGTCGGAGTTCCGCTTGCGATAACCCCGCCAAGGGTAAGATATAACAGAGGATTTTTGTTTAGTATTCTAATTATATTCGCGTATTATCTGGTAAGAGCATTATCTATTTCGTTTGGAGAAGCCGGAACTCTACATCCATTCCTCGCTGCATGGATGCCAAATATAGTGCTTACATTATTCGGTTCTATACTGTATTACAAAAAAGTTTACACAATTGAATAACTATGAAAATTAACGACTACGACCTGAATATATTGAACGAAACTTCTTTTAAAGACATTGACGATGAGTCAATAAAATTAAAATACACAATTACCAAAAAAGAAGAAGAACTCGCTCAGTTACAAACAAAAATTAAAGGAATGGAGCTGCTTGGCAAACTTCTTGATGTAATGGAGTTAAAAATTCAGGCAAAAAATCTTGAAAACGAATTACAAGAGTTAAAAGTTCAATACGCAAGACGCAATCTATCAGAAAAGCTAACTGACACAATCGCAGGAACTTCAATAAAACCCAAACCTAAACCGCCGTTTATAATACGACTGCAAAAATTTATGACACGAAAATTGCTCCCGAAAATCTCAAAAAAATTCAAATCCATAAAAGATTTGAGTGAATCTTTGGAAACGCTTGCAAGCATAAATGAGAATGTTGATGAATTAATTGCAATGAAAGTTCCATATGGAGAAACAAAAGCGAATTACGAAAAACTTACAAACTATCTTTACCGCGCAAACAAAATACACGCGCAGATTAACAAGAAAATGAAGAAGTTATAAATTTTAATAATATTGCATTATTTTTAGAGTTATAATATTATTTTACCTGTAGGATAAGCTCATGCTTTTCTCCGCCGACACACAATTAGTGAAGGAATTGGTCGGAAAGGAGGGCGCTATGGTTAAACAAATAATAATGCTATTACTGGCACTTGCGGTTACAGTAATAGCACTAAAATTGTAATCCGTAGGAGTGAAGAGAGCCTTTGAGAAGTACTGATTCTTACTGGCTCTTCCTACACCTATATTATTTACGATTTTGCGCATTTTGTCAAGGGTACGGATAAGGACTGCCCTTTATAAAAATATTGAACAAAGATTAATACTTGCTATACTGTTATTTTTGTCTTAAAATTTTTTATGTAGTATATGCAAAATAGTGAATTGGCTTTATTAAGCCAACATAAAAACGAATAGCCTTAAGGAGATATTATGAACGAGCTTTTGAAAAAATCAGCAGCAGAACAAAGCAAAGCTTTAAAAAATAAAGAAATTTCCGCAGTAGAATTAACAAATGCGGCTTTTGACAGAATAGAAAAACTTGACGAAAAATTAGGCGCATTTAATTCTTTGACAAAAGAAACCGCTCTAAATACTGCAAAAAAAGTTGACGAAAAAATCGCAAAAGGAGAAGAATTACCTCTGCTTGCAGGTGTTCCGCTTGCCTTGAAAGATAATATGAATTTGAAAGGCTCTAAAACAACAGCATCTTCTAAAATTTTGGAAAACTTTGTATCTCCTTTCAATGCTACAGTTACAGAAAAATTGTTAGGAAACCTTGTTCCTATCGTTGGAAAAGCAAACTTAGATGAATTTGCAATGGGTTCTTCTAACGAAAACTCTGCATTCAAAAAAGTTCATAACCCGTGGGATTTGAAAAAAGTTCCAGGCGGTTCTTCAGGCGGTTCAGCAGCAAGCGTTGCGGCCTGCGAAGCCACACTTGCACTAGGTTCAGATACCGGCGGTTCAATAAGACTTCCGGCATCTTTCTGCGGAATTGTAGGGATGAAACCTACATACGGACGTGTTTCAAGATATGGATTGATTGCTTTTGCATCTTCACTAGACCAAATCGGGCCTTTTGCAAGAACTGTTGAAGATGCGGCAAACTTACTTGAAGTTATCTCAGGTCATGACCCTAAAGACTCTACATCTTTAAACCTTCCTGTAGAACATTATGCGGCAAATCTTAATAACGACATTAAAGGCATGAAAGTCGGAGTTATAAAAGAACTTATGACAGAAGGTTTGTCAGAAGATGTTCAAAAAGCTATTGAAAAAGCAATTGAAGATTATAAAAAATTAGGCGCAGAAATTGTAGAAATTTCATTGCCGAACCTAAAACATTCAATTGGAATTTATTATATCCTGGCAACTGCAGAATGCTCCTCAAATCTAGCTAGATTTGACGGCGTAAGATACGGTTATAGAACACCTGATGCAAAAAACTTAATGGAAATGTACACAAAAACACGTGCCGAAGGTTTCGGCCCTGAAGTTAAACGCCGTATAATGCTTGGAACATATGCTTTATCATCAGGATATTACGATGCATATTACAAAAAAGCTCAACAAATGAGAGCACTGGTTACACAAGATTTTGTAGAAGCATTCAAAAAGGCTGATATATTAATTTCGCCAACATGCCCGAATACGGCATTCGAACTTGGTGCAAAAGCTTCTGACCCATTGGCAATGTATTTAACTGATATAGCAACAATTTCTGCTAACCTTGCAGGAATTCCGGGACTAAGTGTTCCTGCCGGTTTTGACCGTGACGGAATGCCAATTGGTTTGCAAATTCTTGCTCCGCAATTGCAGGAAAGCAGATTGTTCAATGCAGCCCACAAATTTGAACGTGCAAATGATTACTATTTGAAACTTGCAAATATATAAACTTCTGCAAAAGAAGTGGAGGAAATTTCATGCTTAATACTGAATATCTTGAAAAAGATATTGCAATACTTGAGAAATCCTATACTTGTATAAAATCAGTAGAAGAAGGCTCAATTGACTATAAAGCTTTGAAATGACTCTTGAGCAGAGCGGAAAACTTTTGCGAAAAAAACTTGCAGACTACTTTGCAAGTAAAAAGGCAGTAGATGAGCTTACTTTTAAAAATCTATTCAGAGAAGCACACAAACATTCACTCCTAAACCAAGAAGAAGTTAGCAGATGGTTCAAATACAGAGATAACAGAAATAATACCGCTCACGATTATGGCAAAGCTTTTGCAGAAGAAACATTGCTATTGATTGATGATTTCTTGAAAGATGTTAAACACCTTAAGGAAGTTATTGAGCATGAATAAATTATTTATTGAACCGGAATATTTAAAAATGTTAAAGGACATTTTGATTTCATACTGTCCTGATGCGGAAATCTGGGCATATGGAAGCAGACTCACCGGCGGGGCACATTCCGGAAGCGATTTGGATTTGGTTGTAAAAAATTTCAATGACTCGGACAAATCACTTTTTGAACTCAAAGAATTGTTGTCAGAGAGTAATATTCCATTTATTATTGATATTCACGAATTTGATAACCTCCCCAAAACATTTCAGGCTGAAATTCTGAAAAATTATATAGTCATATAAATAATGCAATTATAAAATTATGCCATTTTTGCTCTTTCTATGTCCCAAATACTTTTGTCCATAGGAATAACAGAAGAAGCCGCATTATTGTTGTTTTGAGCTTTTTCTTCGTTTTTTATATGTACCGCCTCAGCTATTTGAGTTCGCATATTATCATCTTGTATTGAATTTATAAATGTCTTCCCCTCTTTTTTAGCAGCAAATATAGATAATCCTTTATCATTTAAAGCTGCTAATCTAGATAAATCCACGGTATCAGATTTTTTATAATTTGTTTTTCCTGTTAAACGTCTAATCTTTGCCTGAGCAAAATTCGGATCATACTGAAATAAATCTTTTACTGTAATTGCCATAATAACCGACCTTTCCTATTCTTAATTTAAATAATTCTTATACTTAATTAAAAACGAAAGGCTGAAAATTATTGACAAATCGGCATCGCATCCTATCCTATCCTATCCTATAAGGCATTATATCTAGGTTTTAGCCATTTTAAAATCCAACTTTACATTTTGTAATAAATAATTCTACTCAAAATCACATAGACATAATAGACAAATACGGACTTAAAAAATTTTTTAAGTCCGTATTTTTTAGGTTTAGGCATTTTGATTATATATAAAATGCTTAAACAATTTATTCTTTAGTATATTCAGCATCGATTACATCATCATCGCCACCGTCTTTTTTGTTTTCTTCTGTTGAAGCACTTTCACTTGAAGCTGTTGATTGTTCTTCTTTTTGAACTGCTTCGTATGCCTTTTGTGAAATTGAGAACATAGTTTGCTGCAATTCTTCAGACAATTTTTTCAATTCATCAACAGGTTTATTTTCATCCAAAGCTTTTTGTAAAGCAGCTTTTTGTTCGTCAAGTTTTGTTCTGTCAGCAGAATCAATTTTACCTTCAAAATCTTTTACGATTCTATCGGCTGAACCTATCAAGCTTGTAGCATTGTTTTTAATTTCAGCTTCTTCTTTTTTCTTCTTATCTTCAGCAGCGTTTGCTTCAGCTTCCTTAACCATTTTATCAATATCAGCTTCTGAAAGGTTAGAAGAGTTTGTGATAGTAATTTTCTGTTCTTTGTTTGTAGCTTTATCTTTAGCAGAAACATTAACAATACCGTTAGCATCGATATCGAATGTAACTTCGATTTGAGGTAAACCTCTCATTGCCGGTGGAATACCATCAAGTCTGAACATACCTAAAGATTTGTTATCTTTAGCCATTGGTCTTTCACCTTGAAGAACATGAATATCAACTGCTGTTTGGTTATTTTCTGCTGTTGAGAAAACTTGTGATTTAGAAACAGGAATTGTAGTGTTTCTTGGAACAAGCGGAGTCATAACGCCGCCTAATGTTTCAATACCCAAAGTCAACGGAGTAACATCAAGAAGCACGATATCTTTAACTTCACCAGCAAGAACACCGGCTTGAATAGCAGCACCAACAGCAACTACTTCATCAGGGTTAACTGATTGGTTAGGTTCTTTTCCTGTGTATTCTTTTACAAGCTGTTGAACAGCAGGAATACGTGTTGAACCGCCTACTAATACAACTTCGTTGATATCATTTTTAGTAATACCTGCGTCTTTCAAAGCATTTTCTACAGGAGTTTTACATCTATTCAACAAGTCACGGCACAAATCCTCAAATTTAGCTCTAGTCAGGTTCAAATCTAAGTGTTTTGGACCGTTTGCATCAGCAGTAATGAATGGAAGGTTAATATTTGTTTCCATAACTGATGACAATTCGCATTTAGCTTTTTCAGCAGCTTCTTTTACACGCTGCATAGCTTGTTTATCACCGCGAAGATCAATACCTTCTTGTTTTTTGAATTCATCGCAAATCCAATCCATAACTTTTTGGTCAAAGTCATCACCACCTAAGTGAGTATCACCTGATGTTGAAAGAACTTCATGAACACCGTCGCCGATTTCTAGGATAGATACATCGAATGTACCACCACCTAAGTCGAATACAAGAACTTTTTCTGATTTTTCTTTTTCAAGACCGTAAGCTAAAGCAGCAGCAGTTGGTTCGTTTACGATACGTAGAACATCCAAGCCTGCAATTCTGCCTGCGTCTTTAGTTGCTTGTCTTTGAGCATCGTTAAAATATGCAGGAACAGTAATTACAGCGGAAGTAACTTTTTCTCCCAAATAATTGGAAGCATCATCAGCCAATTTTCTCAAAATCATAGCTGAAATTTCTTGTGGTGTATAATCTTTTCCGTCAATATTTACTTTGTAATCTTCGCCCATGTGTCTTTTGATAGACGCAATAGTTTTATCAGGGTTAAGGATAGCTTGACGTTTAGCCAGCTGACCTACTAATTTTTCACCTGTTTTAGAAAAGCCAACGATTGAAGGGGTTGTTCTTGAACCTTCTGCATTGGCAATAACGGTTGGTTTACCACCTTCCATGACTGCTACAACGGAGTTTGTTGTACCTAAGTCAATACCAATTGTTTTTGCCATAATTAATTATCTCCTTTACTAATAATTTAAATTCCATTAATTATATTTATGTTATAACACTGATTTTTAAAATTATAAAAAAAATAAACAAAAAATTAATAATTGCGCAAATAACTGATGGCGAAGGTCTGATAATATGGCAAAAACATATCCCCCCCCCAACGGACTTTTTCAAAAAAAGCGGGTGACTAGCCCGCTTTTTATCCTCTATTCGGAAACCTCTGCCCCTGCACCTGTAGTCTGCCCCGGTAAACAAACCCCAAACTGACAATTGGAATTATAATCACTCTGTGGAACAAGCGTATCTTGTTTTGTATTAATTAACTCATTATAATACGGTTTTATATATGTAGGCTGAAATGCATTAGACCTCTGCATTTCCTGAAGATTATTAGGCAAAACACGTTCCTGCAAAGGTAATGAATCCCAATTTGATCTAACAGACATAGTACAAGCACCGCCTGTTATACTACATGCTGCAAAAACAGGTGAAATCCCAAATATTAGACACATGACTATTAAAAACTTTTTCATACTTTACCAACCTTTCAAAATATCCAACAGTATCAGAATAAACGACAATAGACAATTTTTCATTGCCAAAAAGTTTAATTTTTAAATTAAATAGCAAAAAAATTTTTTCACATATTTTATATAAGCCATATAAGGAGTAAAACCATGCAAAATATCAATTTTCAAGGGCATTCAAGCTTAATTTTAAGTTCTAAAAATTTCGAAAAATCATTACCTACAGTTAAACGTGCACATCGCTGCTTAAGTGGTAATAATCAGGCACAATTAAGAAGTGGATATGAATATATAACTAATATAGACGCTGACAATCTGGCGGTTATTGTGAAAAGTGGTAAAAATGGTTTCGTAAAGCATGTTCCTGTTAGTGGAAGAGTCACTGAAATTATTGAAGAAATTGCAAAAAGAATCGATGAGTTAAAAGAAACTTCAAAAGAAAAACTAACAGCATGGATTATCGGAGGCAGCAAAATTGAAAGCCCCAAAGGCACAAATACCATAGAAAAAGTTAATGAAATTGCCGACATCCTATGCGACAAACCAGACATTGATACATCTATTCTCGCCGGAAGCAAAGCTGGTTTTGAAAATATTTTGCTTCACCCAACTACAGAAAAACTTAATATTACTCTCAACAAAAATACATGTAATCTTGAAGATGCATTTGATATTGTTGAATTGAACAATACAGATATTATCTAATATGCTTTTTAGAAAGCTTATCAAAAACTTCACTAAACGGAATAATCGGTTCCATTTTATACCCGCAATCATCAGACAATGCTCCGCCCATTGAAAATAATTCCTCTTGCGGATACCTGCGGCATATCCCCGGACGGGTTTTGTGAATTTTACATTTGTGAGTATCTTTATCCAAATTCTGACATTCAAAAATTAAACCAATATCATCCTTGCCAATGACTTTCAAATAAGTATAAAATCTGTGAAGATATTGAAGTTTTTCAAACTCTTTTTCATCTTGAATAACATGTTTATAATGTTTTACATAAATTTGTGTGCAGCATTTTCCGCAAGCATTACATTTGCCTGTCCTGTAATACTTTCTGCGTAAGATCTTTGACAAAAAGAATTTTCTTAACTTTTCAAACATAATTACATCTTATCATAAAGTTTTGTAAAGTTTTCATTTGTAAAAAGCAAAAATTTTTTTTCAGAGGCATTTAAACAAATGCAAACACTATATTAAAAACTAATTAACTCATAATAATACTATAACATAACCAAAATAACCAACCTTGACCTCTGAATAAAAACAAAAAAGGAGGTCTTTTTTTGCGCTGAGCACATAAATTGTTTGGCAGGTATGTCCAACTAACAAAATCTTTTTCATAAATTTTTAAGAGAGGATTTTTTATTTGTTGGGGTTGAAACCCCAACAAGTTTATTCATAGGTTGGGCACACTTGCCAAACTAAAAAAACAAAATGAGAATAATTCCTACTTTACAAAAAATTTGTTATATTGTATAATAATTTTTGTAGAAGAGATTAATTCAAATTTTAAATGTAATTAAGAAAGGTGGTAAACAATGGCAAAATTTGTATGTACAGTATGCGGTTGGTCAACAGAAGCTGATAAAGCACCAGAAAAATGCCCTTTATGCGGCGCTACAACTTTTAAAGAAATTAGCGGCGGTGAAAAAGTTTACGCTTGCGAACACAAAGTTGGCGACGGTAAAGTTGAAGATAAAGAAGTTATGGAAGGTTTAAGAGCACACTTTGCAGGCGAATGCACAGAAGTTGGTATGTATCTTGCAATGGCTAGAGTTGCTGAAAGAGAAGGATATCCTGAAGTTGCAGAAGCTTACAAAAGATATGCTTTTGAAGAAGCAGAACACGCTGCTAAATTTGCTGAATTGTTAGGCGAAGTTGTTACAGATTCTACAAAGAAAAACCTAGAATTACGTGCAGAAGCTGAACACGGCGCTTGCGAAGGCAAATTAGAAATCGCAAAACGTGCTAAAGAATTAGGCTATGATGCAATCCATGACACAGTTCACGAAATGGCTAAAGACGAAGCTCGCCATGGAAAAGGTTTTGACGGTCTTTTGAAAAGATATTTTTCATAAGCAAAGTTAAAATATAACAAAAACAGACGGTTTATTAGCCGTCTGCTTTTTTATTAATTTTTTTATGTTCGAAATTCTGAACCTTGCAGTCGAGGAGATTGATATTATTACAGAAAATATCTGAGATAAAAAAATCGGTATAAGCCGATTTTTTATTTGTCAATTATAATATTTCTCTGGTAGAGCAGCTCTTTTCGCTGATGAGAATAATCATCATTTTTTGACTTTTCTATCCTGCGAAGTTCAGTATAGCATTCAGCTTTGCTCGTCTCATTTGTCATTGCGTTGCAGGTGCTTAAATATTTTTCAAAGCTTTCACGTCTTGCTGCCCAGTAATTCTTTTTGACACGCTCTGCTTTTACAAAACTGAAAACGTCAAAAACATCTTCCCTATCGGTTTTTTTAGCATTTTCATAACCTATCTCGCAAAACTCTTCCCACTTAGGTTCTGTTACCAAAGGAAGCTGAATTTCTTCAGACTGCTGTTGTATAGGCTGCTCTGCCTCACCATCTGCAAACACCGGCAAAAGGGCAATTAAAACTAATACTGATAACAAAATTAATTTTGAAAACTTCATCTTTACCTCTTTAAAATTACGCTTTTACAAGCTCACGTACTTCTTTCCGTTTTATTTTCCTTGTTGTAGTTCGAGGAAGCGGATTCTTTGTTATTACTATATTAATAGGACGTTTGTAAGCTGTCAACTGTTGAGACAAATTTTTAACCTCTTGACGCATAAGTTTTTCAACAGTTTCCCAATCGTATTTTTCGATAATATCATCTTTTGGGACAATAACCGCTGCAATATCTTCTGTTCCGTCTTTTGAGCCAAAAGTTCGAGATACACCAAGAATACAGACCTCAGCAAAGTATGGACTTTTTTCTAAAACTGCCTCGACTTCTTCCGGAAAAACTTTCTTGCCTCCCGAAAGAACTATCATATTTTTTATTCTGCCTGTAATATAAATATGTCCGTGTTTAATTTTTGCAATATCACCTGTATGAAGCCAGCCGTCTTTGTCTATAACCTCTGCTGTTAAGACCGGCTGGTTGTGATAACCTTTCATGACAGAAGGGCCTTTCAAAAGAAGTTCTCCGGTATTTTCATCAATCTTAGCTTCAAAACTTTTCAAAGGACGACCAACAGATGCGATATCACTGCGCCTGTCAACATTAACAGAAACTACAGGGCTTGTTTCAGAAAGTCCGTATCCTTGATAAACTTTTATACCAATTCTTTCAAAAAATCTTCCAACCTCAACATCAAGAGGCGCGCCGCCTGAAATACACCCGATAAAATACCCGCCGAATTTGTCATGTATCCTTTTGAACATTAATTTTTTTACAGTATACGAAGGAATAAATTTCGCCAGCGCAAACATAAGTTTAAATGCAATCTGGACAAATTTGGAAGAATTATTCAATTCTGTCTCAATTCCTGTTCTCAAAAGTTTTAAAAATGCCGGAACAACAATCATAAATTCAACCTGTTTTTCGCGCATTATACTCAGAATATCTTTTGGTTTTAAGCTCTGGGTGTAATAAACAGAAAATCCAAAATTCAAAAATGTCGAAAAACCTACAGTAAGTTCAAATAAATGATTCATTGGTAAGATTGAAAGTATTGTTACATTTTGGTATGGAAGAATTTTCTCAAGTGCAAGCTGCAAATCCTCAAGCTGTGTAAACATATTCATAAAAGATATTTCAACACCTTTCGGAGCACCTGTTGTTCCTGATGTATAAATTATCAAAGCAGTTGAGCGTGAACTTCTAAAACGCCATTTACATTCGTAATTATCCGGCAGTGAATAAATACTTGTAAAAGCAGGATTATAAGAAGGCTCATCCATAATAAGAATTGTCTTAAGAGACGGAATTTTCTTTTGTAAATCAATAGCCTTTTGAACAGAGGCTTGAGAAACCAGCATTACAGTAGGTTCACAGTCAAGTAATATCGAAGTTAGTTCAAATTCAGTGAGTTTCACATCCAACGGAACCGTTATCATTCCGGCAAGAATTGACGCAAAAAGACAGGCACCATATTCAGGTTTGGATTCTGATAGAATTGCAAGCCTTTCACCTTTTTTAACCCCAACTTCATTTATCAGGTAATATGCAAGCTTTCTTGACATCAAACCAATACCCTTATAGGTAAATTCTTTCCAGCCCATCTGGGTTTTCATTCCAAGCGCAACCCTGTCTGAATAATTGTTTGTCTTATCTTCCAGCAATGATAAAATGTTTCTGCTTCTTAATCCCATTAATAAACACCTCTACACTATATTATTTTATAAAAAGACCCTATTTTCACAATATTATTTTTATACCCAAAAGTCAAGTTATTAAACGCTATGTAACATTTTTTTGTGATACAATAATTAATATAAAAATTAAGATAAGGGAAGTCGAAATATGAAATACGTTTACATAGATACAATGGGCTGCCAGATGAATAAATCCGACACGGAAAGAATGCTTGGAATGCTTTCCTGCCTCGGATATGAAGAAGTAAAAGAACAGGAAAAAGCAGATTTATTAATGCTTAATACATGTTCAATCAGACAATTATCTGAAGATAAAGCATTCAGCCAGCTCGGAGTATGGGGAAAGTGGAAACAGGAAGGCAAAAATATCAAAATTGGAATTTGCGGCTGTGTTGCCCAGCAAAAAGCTGATAAAATATTTAAACGTGCTCCTTATGTCGACTTTGTACTAGGAACTCACAAAATCTATTCGCTTCCGGAAATTATTAAAAGGGTTGAAAATGGTGAAAAAATTTGTGAATGCCATGAAACCCACGCAACAGAAGATAACCTTGCCAAACAATATCCGATTAACCGCGTAAAAGGTGTTAATGCATGGATTCCAATTACAGAAGGCTGTAATAACTTCTGCACATATTGTATTGTTCCATATACAAGAGGCAGAGAACGCTCAAGATTACCTGAAATTATTATCAAAGAGGCACAAGATGCACTAAATGCAGGTTTTAAAGAAATTACATTACTTGGGCAAAACGTAGACAGCTACGGAAAAGATTTTCAGACAAAATCTCCTGACAACAAATACCGTCTTGCGCAGCTTCTGAAAGACTTGAACGCACTTGAAGGCAAATTCAGAATTCGTTTTGTAACATCTTATCCAACAGACATTACAGATGAACTAATAGAAACAGTTGTCGAACTTGATAAAGTTTGTGAATATTTTCATATTCCAATGCAATCAGGCAGCAGTGAAGTCTTGAAGGCTATGAACAGAAGGTATGACAGACAAACTTACGCTAAAATCGATGAAAAAGTAAGAAAAATGGTTCCGGATGTTACGATAACAAGCGATTTTATTGCAGGCTTCCCCGGAGAGACGGAAGAACAGTTCCAGGAAACCCTAACTGCAATTGATGAATTTGAACTTGATTACTGCAACGTTGCAGCGTATTCGCCCAGAGAAAAAACAGTTGCCGCAAAATGGGTTGACAAGTATATCCCTGAAGATGTAAAAGATGAAAGATTTCAGAGATTAAATAAAAAAATTCAGGAAAACTGCCTTAAATCAAACTTGAAGTACGTAGGACGCGAGATGGAAATTCTTGTTGAAAGCTTTTACAATCACAAAGGCCAAAATATTATTACAGGCAAAACAAGAAACAACAAAACAGTTCATGTTCCCTGCGACAAAGACCTAACAGGAGAATTCATCAACGTTAAAATTTCAGGAGCAAAAACCTGGTATCTTAAAGGGGAATTAGTATAAATAAAAACGTTCATCTAAGTCTCTGCCAGCAAAAAAATGAAAACGGCCGGATAGAATTTATGCGGCCTTAATTTATTTGGTGAAATTTATAAATATAAAACTTTCTTATTATGCTTGTCTGCTATCTCTAAATGCGTTAACAATAATTCCTGTGGCCATACCAACTATAGCACCCGGGATTAAAAATCCTGCAAGTGGTCTTTCGCCTTTTATCATGATTTTACAAGCATTTATCAAACGATTTGCATTTTTGCTTGCAGCTTCATTAGCTTTTGCAATAATTTCCTTGTATTCTTTGCCTGCACCAGGAACTTTCTTTTCAAGAGCTTCTGAGGTTTTTTCGATGCTTTCTGCAAGGAAACCTTTATTACCTTTTTTATTTTCTATCATTTTTACGAACTCATCCTGAGCTAAAGAAAGATTAAGCTTGGTACCTGGCTTATACTCAGATAGCCCTTGTGCTTTAGCAGCAGCCGTCTTGATATCCTGTACCATATTTCTGTTTGCTATCTTATAGCTGGATGTTTTGATAGTATCAATATTAAAATTGTTTTCAGAAGGAGTAACAGGCAACTCATTTCTTGCAATATAGCCTACACCCATACCCAATACTGTCCCGGTTAATACTGTCGGGAATGCGGATCTGTCATGATTGTACATATCAACTGCTCTTACTGTCATAGTTAATAAACCTTTACTTAACTAACACTACATGTAATATATATACCTTTAACACCCCTTTCGTCAGGTTTTTTATAAGTCAAACCCGACTTAAAGATATATATATGGCAGATTTACACTTAAATATTTTGAACTCTCATCCTGCTTAATACAGCATCGTTTCAAAACTGAGTAATTAAATCCTTTCGAATTTTATCACAAGCCTATTTTTTTGTCAATAGTTTTATAAAGTTTAGTAAAAACATAATAATTACTATTGCAATTATATACATAAAATAGTGTTTTATGGTATCAGAGCCCATAAACAGAGAGGCTAAAGCCCCAGCAATAATTGCAATTGAGGTTAATATCATAACTGTTTTCTTTTGCGAAAAACCAGCATGCAACAGTTTATGATGAATATGTTCAGCATCAGCAACAAAAGGAGATTGTCCCTTGGCAATTCTTCTGAATGAAGAAAAAGTTATGTCCATAATAGGGACTGCAAGCACTAAAAATGGCAGCAAAATCGCAAGTGTTGCAGCCTTCATAACTCCTGTAATAGAAATTGTTGCAAGTAAAAAACCCGAAAATAATGCGCCGGAATCCCCCATAAATATCTTTGCAGGGTTAAAATTGTAGGTCAAAAACGCAAGCATTGATCCGGCCAGAATAAATCCTATTAAAGCACTCATTGGATTTGGAGGAGTCATGGACACTGCAATTATAGCTAAAGTTATGGCATTAATTGTCACAACAGACCCTGCAAGCCCGTCTACTCCGTCTATAAAATTCAAGGCATTAGAAATTCCAACAATCCACAATAATGTAATTGGATAAGAAAATATTCCAATATTGCCGATAAAAGGCACATTATTTATCTGAACACCAAGCAGATATACAAGGGTAGCTATTGAAATTTGAATAAATAATTTAAACTTTGCGTCAAGATTATAAATATCATCCACAAGCCCGAGCAAAAACATTAAAGATCCGCCGAGCAGAATTCCGGATAATAAGCTGCCGTAAGGATAATAACTTAGACATACAAGACATAAAAATGTTAACATCAAACTTGCCCAGATAGCCACTCCGCCTATTCTCGAAATAGGTTTAGTGTGAATTTTTCTGGCATTCGGCATATCAACAAGCCCCTCTTTTTTAGAAAAGCTTATTACTAAAGGTACCAGACATACACCTATCAAGTAGGCAATTACAGTTCCAATAACGTGTGCGTGTGATAATTTTATTAACATTTTTAATTTATTTCCCTATTGATATATCGGATATTTTTTACATAATTTCAAAGAGCGTTCTCTTAAATTCTGTAATCCCAACTCATTATCTGATGAAAATATAGCAGATGCAATAATTTTTGCAACTTCAGTCATATCATCTTCTTTGAAGCCCCTAGTTGTAACGGCTGGAACCCCTAATCTTATACCGCTAGTAACAAAAGGACTTTGAGGATCATTTGGAACTGTATTTTTGTTAGCAGTAATTCCTACTCTTTCCAGAACATTTGCCATATCTTTTCCTGTTTTACCTGTTTTTCTCAAATCCAGTGTCATCAAATGATTTTCTGTCATACCGCCAACGATATCCATGCCTTCATCCATAAGCCCTTGAGCTAAAGCTTTTGCATTTTTAAGAATTTGTTTTGCATATTCTTTAAATTCAGGTTTAGAAGCTTCCAAAAGCGCAACAGCCTTAGCAGCAATAATATGTTCTAAAGGTCCACCCTGCATACCTGGAAAAATTGCCTTGTCAATTCCTTGAGCATGCTCAGCGTCGCACATAGTAATTCCGCCTCTTGGTCCTCTTAAAGATTTGTGCGTTGTAGTTGTCACAAATTGAGCATAACCTGCAGGAGACGGATGTAAACCGGCTGCAACAAGACCTGCGATGTGTGCAATATCTGCAAGTAAATATGCCCCAACTTCATCAGCTATTTCTCTAAACTTTTTAAAGTCTATAATTTTAGAATAATTGCTTGCACCACAAATTATTAATTTTGGTTTATGTTCATGAGCCATTTTACGGACGTTTTCGTAATCTATGTTGCCGTATTCATCAACGCCGTAACTTTTTACATCAAAATATAAGCCTGAAAAGTTTACAGGAGAACCGTGAGAAAGGTGGCCGCCATTTGACAAATCCATGCCTAAAACTTTATCGCCGGGTTTGAGCAAATACATAAAAACGGCCATATTTGCCTGAGCGCCGCTGTGCGGCTGAACATTTGCATGATCCATGCCGAATAACTTGCAAGCACGTTTTTGTGCCAATTCTTCAATAACATCAACATGCTCACACCCATTGTAAAATCTTTTGTGAGGTTTACCTTCTGCATACTTGTTTGTCAAAACACTTCCGGCTGCTTCCATAACCGCTTTGGATGTAATATTTTCACTCGCAATAAGCTCAATAGTGTTCTGCTGTCTTTCAAACTCAAGTTCAATCTGTTGAGCCACTTCAGGATCAACCTTTTTTATATTTTCCAAATTCATAAATCACCTCACAAATTTCCCTAAAATCTATATGGTAATTATAGGCAAAAATAAAAATCATGACAACTTGTTAAGCATATTTTTTATATAATTGAAATATTCGTTATTATTGTAATTTTCAATTGACATTTGCAATTGTTCTCTTGTAACAAATCCCATGCGGAAAGCAACTTCTTCAAGACAAGCAATTTTTATCCCCTGATTTTCCTCAATTGTTTGAACATACTGACTCGCTTGAAGCAGCGAATGATGAGTTCCTGTATCCAACCACGCAAAACCGCGGCCTAATAATTCCACATTTAAACTGCTATTTTGCAAATAAATATTATTCAAATCAGTAATCTCAAGTTCTCCACGCGCAGATGGCTTAAGATTTTTTGTATATTCAACAACTTTATTATCATAAAAATATAAACCAGTGACTGCATAATTAGATTTTGGATTTTGCGGTTTTTCTTCCAGCGAAACAACTTTCCCGCAATTATCAAACTCTACAACCCCGAACCTTTGAGGATCTTTCACAGGATATCCGAAAACTGTTGCACCGCCGTTATTTTTTATATTTTTAACAACTTTTTTCAAAGTTCCTGAAAACCCGGGGCCATAAAAAATATTATCACCCAATATCAAAGCAACATCATCACATCCAATAAAATCTTCTCCGAGAAGAAATGCCTGTGCAAGCCCGTCCGGTGAAGGCTGTTCAACATAAGAAAAATCAAGTCCAAACTGTTTTCCGTCACCTAAAAGGCGTTTAAAATTCCCTAAATCCTGAGGGGTTGAAATTATCAAAATATCACGAATTCCGGCAAGCATTAAGACAGAAATAGGATGATAAATCATTGGTTTATCATAAATTGGCAGCAATTGTTTGGAAACAGCTATTGTAGAAGGATATAACCTTGTTCCTGCACCGCCTGCTAATACTATACCTTTCATATAAAACACCTCTTACATTGGGTTGAAAACCTTATCAAACTTACTTTTATATTTTAGTTAAAATTCTATAGATTTGCAATAGTAAAAAAATTAAAAAATATGTTATAATAATGTTATGAAAAATAACAAAATTTATACAATAGACGAAATAAGAAATATTCTTGAAAATAACAAAAATTACTTTCAAGAAAAATTTTTTGTTGATAAATTTATGCTTTTTGGTTCATACGCAAAAAACCAGCAAACAACTGACAGTGATATTGATTTACTCGTAAGTTTTACAAAACCGATTGATATGTTTGAATTTATAAATTTACAAGACTATCTTACTGAACTTTTTAATAAAAAAATTGATTTAGGAACATCAAACAGTCTCAAAAAATTTATTAAAGACAAAATTTTAAAGGAAGCTATTGTTTTATGAGTAAAAAAGATCCATTATTTTTTTTAGAAGATATAAAAAATTCTCTTAATAAAATTTTTAAATATACCGAAGATATAGACTATAATCAATTTATTAACAATGATATGATTAAGGATGCAGTAGAAAGAAACTTCGAAATTATTGGAGAAGCTGTAAAAAATTTACCAGAAGATTTCAAAGCTAAATATCCAAACATACCATTTAGACAAATAGCCGGAATGAGAGATAAACTAATTCATGATTATTTCGGTGTTGATTATGAAATAATCTGGAAAACAATTAAAGACAAATTACCACAATTCAGTGATGATATTATAAATATCATACAAACATATAAATAGTTTAAATATTTCTGAGTTCCATGTAATCTTTTAACGCAGCTTTCCAGTTTCTGCAAATACCACCGTTATCCATAACACTGTATTCAGGACGCTTTGCAGGACGTGGAAAATCTTCTGTTATGCATGGTTTTAAATTTACGTCCAAACCAGCCTGATTAAATATTTCTTTTGCAAAACCATACCATGTTGTTGAACCTGAACCGCAAACATGGTAAGTTCCATACGGTTTAGAAAGCAATTTAATAATACCGTTTGCAAGTTCAACAGTCCATGTAGGACATCCGGTTTGATCGTCAACAACTTTAATCTCAGGTTTGTCTGCCAAATTCAACATTGTTTCAACAAAATTCTTTCCGTAATGCCCGTAAAGCCAACTTGTACGGGCTATGTAATATTTATCACATAAGCTTCTGACAGCTTCCTCTCCTTCATACTTTGTCATTCCATAATTATTAATAGGATTCGGCCTGTCATCAGAAGTATAAGGCTCTGATTTTGTACCGTCAAAAACATAATCCGTTGAAATATAAACTAGAGTAATACCTGATTTGCCGCATATTTCCGCAATATTTTCTGTACCGGTAACATTAATAAGTTCTGCTGTTTTCAAATCTTCTTCAGCCTTATCAACATTGGTATAAGCTGCACAGTGAATAACTATATCAGGATTATTTTCTTTTAAAACCTGTTCTACCTGTACGGCATTTGTAATATCAAGTTTGTCAATATCTGTTTCTATAACTTCATATCCAGAATCCTCTAATATCGGGCATAAATCCTGTCCGAGCATTCCATTTGCACCTGTTACAAGTATTCTTTTCATGATACTAATTCCCTTTTAGCCTCAATATGTCTTATCCACTCCTGATTGTTTAAATACCAGTCTATTGTAAGTTTTATACCTTGTTCAAAAGTTAATGACGGTTTCCAGCCGAGTTCATTTTGAATTTTATCGTTACAAATCGCATAACGTCTGTCATGTCCTAATCTGTCTTGAACATACTTTATTGAATTTTCATCTTTTCCCATAGCCTTTAAAATTATATGCGTAATCTCAAGATTAGTCTTTTCGTTATGCCCGCCTATATTGTAAACCTCGCCAATTTTACCTTTATGAAGCACCGTATCTATTGCAGCACAATGGTCATAAACATATAACCAATCGCGAACATTCAAACCGTCGCCGTATACAGGAACTTTTTCACCCTTTAAAAGTTGTGATATAAAAAACGGAATTAACTTTTCAGGATACTGATACGGCCCGTAATTATTTGAACATCTTGTTGTTAAAACCGGCATATTATATGTTTCATGGTAAGCTCTGACAAGCATATCAGAACTTGCTTTTGAGGCGGAATACGGACTATTCGGTGCAAGAGGTGTTGTTTCATAAAAATAACCTGTTTTACCTAAAGTTCCGTAAACTTCATCTGTTGAAACCTGCAAATAACGCTCTGTTTTAAATTCTTTTGCAGCCTGTAAAAGATTCAAAGTACCTTTTACATTTGTATCTATAAAAATTTCTGGCCCGGTAATTGAGCGGTCGACATGAGATTCTGCGGCAAAATTAACAACAGCATCTACCTGTTCTACCAGTTCAGGCACAAGTTTTTTGTCACAAATATTTCCGTGGACAAATGTATAATTCGGATTGTCTTTGACATCGTTAAGATTTTCAATATTACCGGCATAAGTAAGGGCATCAAGGTTAATAATTTTGTAATCCGGATGATTTTTCAACATATGCCTTACAAAGCAGCTTCCAATAAATCCTGCTCCGCCAGTTACAAGTATTTTCATTTTATTACCTCTCTCAATAGCGGTTGTACCTTATCTTTCTCTGACAAAATAGGTTCAAAATCAATTTCCCAGTCAATATTAATATCTTTATCACACCAGAGAATACCTCTGTCTGCGCTCGGGCAATATTCTCCGCTTGCTTTGTATAAAAGTTCAGCCTCATCAGATAAAACAACAAATCCGTGGGCAAAACCTTCCGGAATAAAAAGCATGTGTTTATTTTCTTCAGAAAGTTCAACTTTCACATACTTTCCGAAAGTTTCAGATTCTTTTCTGATATCAACAGCGACATCATAAATCCTGCCTCTTGAACATCTTACGAGCTTTGCCTGCCCGTAAGGTTTTTCCTGATAATGCAAACCCCGCAAAACACCCTTAACCGATTTTGAATGATTGTCCTGATTAAATTCTACATCTATACCGTTTGCAAAAAAATCCGACTTTTTATAAGCTTCCATAAAAAAACCGCGACTATCGCCAAAAACTTTTGGCTTAACAAGAATTACATCATTTATTGCTAATCTTTCAAATTCAAACGGCATATCAACTCCTCATTATTGATTAATATTATATACACAAAAATATATTACCGACAAAGGGAATTTAATATTTTGTCTAAAATGTTCATAATATTTTACACAGAAGAGGAGATTTTATGAAAAAATTTATAACACTTTTTAGCACTCTGTTAATGTTAATATCAATGAACCCAGTTCTAGCTCAGGTTGAAAAAATTAAGTTTGATAAAGATGTTTATAAGCTCAATAGTTCTACACAAAACCCTTATGAATACTTTTTAAAAGACGAAACTCCCGAGAACTGGCATTCCAAAATAACACTATCAAACCACCCAGAATTAACCAACGAAACAGAAGCTGCTGCAGAATACGCTCATAAAATTCAACAGCAAACTCCGGGTGCTTCAGTTCTGGTGCTTCCGGACGTTGCGATGGTGGAATACATAACATTCCCGACAACAAGAGATTATTATGAATATAACGCCCTAATCTACAAACCAGCTGCAACAAAAGGTCTTGATATGTTCAAATTCGCAAAACGTTTCTACGCAAACGAACACGAAGGTACAGAAGGTGCCAGAAAAGCCGCAATAAAATTCGCACAGGATAACAGTAAAAAATACATGGAAATGTTAGACAAAACAGCACCCCAATACAAAGTTGATTAAATTTTAATTAAATGATAAAATTCAAAAATTAAATTAAAAAGGGTTTTATCATGTTCCGTAACACATTAACTTTCAAGTTTGGCAAAACAATAGGGCTGTTATACTTATTAAGTGCTGTATCAGGAATCATAACAATACTAGCAGAAAAATTATTTTATGTATTAAAACAAGCTCCTGAACCCTCTTACGGATTATTCTTTGTTGTAGTTCTGCTTTTGAATGCAGGAGTGATACTTGTAGCAAACTTTTTCATCATTCAAATTATTTTATTTGTAATTGATTGTATTAAATTAAAAAAAAAATTTTGGGACAGCCGCAAAAAGAATGCCCCTTGAGTAAAGAAATTTTTGAATATGTTTTATTTGCTCTGTCTTTAATCGTCCCAATAGGCTATTTAGCGGCCATTCTTCCCAATATTAAATAAAAGTAGATTTGTAAAGATTATTTTAAAATTGGCTGTTTGAGTGTTTTTATGCTATACTTTAACTAGTAAATATTACCGGCAATGAGGGTATAAAAAAGATGAGTAATCAGCAGAGTATGTTTAGTGATGGGAAAATTGTTCCCGTTAATATAAGAGAAGAGATGAAACGTTCATATATAGATTATGCAATGAGTGTAATCGTAGGACGTGCTTTACCTGACGTAAGAGACGGGCTAAAACCTGTTCATAGACGCATTTTATACGCAATGAATGAACTTGGCATGACTCCAGACAAACCGTTCAAGAAATGCGCACGTATCGTTGGTGAAGTTCTCGGTAAATATCACCCCCACGGCGATACAGCTGTTTATGAAGCTTTAGTCCGTATGGCTCAAGATTTTTCTACCCGTTACCTGACAGTTGATGGTCATGGGAACTTCGGTTCAGTAGATGGCGACGGCGCTGCTGCTATGCGTTATACAGAAGCAAGAATGCATAAAATTACACAATCAATGCTTGCTGATATTGATTGTGAAACCGTTGAATTTGAACCGAACTTTGACGGTTCTTTGCAAGAACCTTCTGTTTTGCCTGTTAGACTTCCAATGCTCCTATTAAACGGATGCTCTGGTATTGCAGTCGGTATGGCAACAAATATTCCGCCGCATAACTTGTGCGAAATCGTCGACGGAACAATAGCTTTAATTGATAATCCGAATATTACCGTTGCAGAATTGATGGAATATGTAAAAGGGCCTGATTTCCCGACTGCTGCAACTATTATAGGATTAAATGATATTAAACAAGCCTACGAAACAGGACGCGGCTCTATTAAAATGCAGGCAGTCGCAAGTATTGAAGAAATTGCCGGCGGTGGCGGAAGACAAGCTCGTACTGCAATTGTTGTTACTGAAATTCCTTATCAAGTTAATAAATCAATGCTTATTGAAAAAATTGCTGACCTTGTTAAAGAACAAAAAATTACTGGAATTTCCGACATCCGTGATGAATCCGACAGAGAAGGAATGCGTATTGTTATAGAATTGAAACGTGACGCAAAACCGGATGTTGTTAAAAATAACTTGTTTAAATATACTCAATTATCAACTTCATTTGGCGTAAATATGCTTGCTCTTTGCGGTAAACAGCCAAGATTATTAAATCTTTATGAAGTTTTATCAGAATTCGTTGAACACAGAGTAGAAATTGTTACAAGAAGAACTATTTTCTTCCTCAAAAAAGCTAAAATAAGAGCACATATTTTAGCAGGTTTGATTATTGCACTGGGTTCAATTGACGAAGTTATTGAACTTATCAAAAAATCAAAAACAACAGATGACGCTAGAGTCGGTTTGATGAGCAGATTCGGGCTGGATGTAGATCAATCTAATGCTATTCTTGAAATGCAATTAAGAAGATTGACAGGCTTAGAACAAGACAAAGTTAAAGCCGAATACGATGAACTCGTTAAGAAAATCGCTGAATACGAAGAAATTCTTGCAAGCCGTCAAAAAATTCTTGACATAATCAAAGGTGAATTATTAGAAGACAAAGAAAAATACGGCGATGACAGAAAAACACAAATTCTACCGGAACAAGGTGAAGTCACAATAGAAGACCTTACACCAAATACTCCTATGGCCGTATTTATTACGCATCAAGGATATTTGAAACGTATTTCACTTGACACATTTGAACGCCAAAACCGTGCAACCCGCGGCAAATCAGGCATTAAGACAAAAGAAGATGATGATATTCAACACTTCTTTACAGCAATGATGCATGATAAAGTATTGTTCTTCTCTTCAAAAGGAACAGTATACAGCCTTAATGTCTACGACTTCCCGGAAGGCGGCCGTCAGGCAAAAGGTTTGCCTATTGTTAATGTTCTTCCGATAGAACAGGATGAAAGAATTACAGCAGTTGTACCTGTAAGTAATTTCTCTCATGATTTGAATTTGATTATGCTTACTAAAAAAGGCTACATCAAACGTATAGAACTTGATAACTTCACAAATATCAGAAGAAACGGTATTATCGCAATCGGTTTGGAAGAAAATGATGAACTAGATTGGGTTAAACTTGCAACAGCAAGAGACGAAATTATTATCGGAACCTCCTGCGGTATGGCAATTCGTTTTCCTATTGAAGATTTGAGACCTTTAGGCAGAAGCGCTAGAGGCGTAACTTCAATGAAACTACGTACAGGCGATGAAATTGTAGGTTGTGATATTGTGCCGCGCGATTATGACGCTGATTTGCTTGTTGTAACTTCTGACGGATTTGGAAAACGTACAAAACTTTCTGAATTCAGAAGCCAAAACAGAGGCGGAATAGGTCTTATTGCAACTAAATTTAAATCTTCATCATCAAAACTTGTTGCTCTAACTATCGTAAAAGAATCAGATGATATCATGATGGTAACAGCAAATGGTGTTGTGACAAGATTAAATGCCGGCTCAATTTCACGTCAGGGAAGACCTGCAACAGGTGTAAGAGCTCAAAACTTAACAGATCATGATACTGTTGTTTCCGTAAACAAAATTGTAAATCCGGACGACGATGATCAGGTAAAAAAAGATGTTGCGGCAATGGAGGCACAGGAGGCTGAACAAAATGTTTCGCAAACCAGTCTGCTGAACGGAAATGATATCGAATAATGAATAATTATGAAATTAAGATTAAAAATTTAATAAATAAAAGACAATTGTCTATTCAATTATTCGGAATCGTAACCGGTGGAGTTATTGGTTTGTTGTTTTTACCTCTTCAAATCAAAACAATTATATTACTTATTATTGGAATATATTATAGTGTTTTACTATTGACCAATTACATAAAATTAGATAGACTAATTGATGAGTATATAAACAAAATGGAAGGAGATTAATGCTTCAAATTATTTTACTTATAATAGTAGGTATCTTCGGCGGTTATGCTCTCAATAAAATGACAAAACCACCTGCTGAAAATAAAAAATTATAAAGTCTAATATTGAACAAAATGTTTCGCAAACCAGTCTGCTGGATGAAAATTAATTGATAATTGGGAAAACTAAAAACGTAACAATACAGCGCATGAATACAATCTCCAAAAATCTCGTAAACTTGTTGAAATAATTCCGCTATTCATTCAGGATACAGATGTTTTAGTTAAAAATCTTGAGGAAAAGCTCCCAAAATGATTAAAGGAATTAACGAAAAAGAATATAAAATAATAAAAAATATTCTGCAAAAATATAACGCAAAATTTTATGCTTATGGCTCAAGAGTTAAAGGAGATTTTTCTGAACTTTCAGATCTGGATATACTTGTAAAATCTCAGAAAAATATTATCCCTGAATTAAAAGAAAAATTCGATACAAGTTATTTACCCTATATAGTAAATTTTACTGACGCAAATTCTGTTGATAAAAAATTTTATAATCTAATAAAAAATGATTTAACAGAATTATAATTTTAGCCACATAGCATCATATGGTTTCAAACGCACTGTCAGCTTTTTATTTTGAACACGAACTCTAACCATTTTATCTGTTAACAGGTCTTTTAGATAAATATCTTTTTCTTTTTTGCCGAAATCATCATTAACCAGATTTACCGTAGCCCTTATCCTGTTATCAGACAGGTTGTTAATTATAATTATTCTGTCGTTATCTAATGTTCTCAAGTATGAGAAAACTTCATTGGAGTCAGCTTTAACCTCATCAAAACTTCCACGTGTAATTACCGGATAATCCTTTCTTGTTTTAATTAACTTTTTAACTCTTGCATAAACTTTTCCATTAAAACTATTTGGATTATGCATTGCATTATAGAATGTTTTTTGAGAAATCGGCCCTCTGTTTATATCACGGCTATCAAAATAGCTTAATAAAGAAACTTTATTTTTATTATTTTTTGACTTTTGTCGAAGTTCACGTAACTTTGCAGACTTTTTAGCATTTGCAAAGTTATTCTGAATACCAATTTCATCACCGTAATAAATTATTGGAATTCCTGGTAAAGACATTAAAATAGAGAAAGCCATACCAATTCTATCTGGATTATTATCTAAGAAGTTCGCCATTCTGCCTGAAACGCCAAAGCCTTTTCTGAATTCTGCACCTTTCGGGGACAAATCGTCAAATAATAATTCTCGAGTTTTCTGATTAACCATCTCAAGAGTTAACTCATCATGAACCCTCAAAAACAATGCCCATGAAGCTGAATCAGGAATTTTCGGGGTATTTTTATAAGCTTTCCAAAAATATTGATTATCAGCCTCAACAAGAGATGCCCAAATTGCAGGCATATACGGAAAATGATAAGCTATTTGAACTTCATCAGTTCTTACTAGTTCTTTTTGTTTTCCATTAATTACTTCATCAACTTTTCTTTCAGTTCCGAAATATGGAAGAATTTTTTTAGGATACTGGCAAGCCTCAGCTTGAATTACTGAACGCGGAGCAATTGTTTGGAGATAAGCACTTAACAAACGGATAACTGCATGAGTTTTTGGCTGATTTTCGGCATTTGTACCAGGAGTTTTATCAAGATATGGTATTGCATCCATTCTGAAAATATCTATTCCTATATTTGCCCAAAAAGCAATTGTATCAAGAACATAATATAAAACTTCCGGATTTTCCCAGTTTATGTCAGGCTGGAAAGGATAAAAAGTATGATATACATAATAATCTTTACCATTGACTGTAATTTTACGATAATGATTATCAGTATTTTCAGGGAAAATCAAGCGTCTTTTTGAAATAGTTCCGTCATTTTCTGTATACTCAACAACGTAACCGAGTTTATCATCTTTATATTTTTTGTATTGAGGCATTTCAGTTCTTGTAACAAAATAATTAAGCTTATTTACATCGCCTTTAAGTGCAGCCTGAAACCATTCATGCTGATCTGAAAAATGATTTAAAACTAAATCTGCTTTAATCTTAAAACCACGTTTTTTTGCTTCTGTCATAAATTGTTGAAATTCAAACATACCGCCTAATTCAGCTCTTACATTACGCGGATTTCTAACGTCAAAACCGGCATCAGACATTGGAGAATCAGCAAATGGTAAAATATAAATCGTTGTTACACCTAAATCTTTCAAATAGTCTAACATAGGAATAAGAGATTTAAATGTATTTGGTTTACCGTTTTCTGCGACTCCAAACTGGTCTGCATAAAACATATAAATAACTTCTTCTTTGTACCAGTCTGAACTTCTGTTCAAATCATCGCTATAAAGACTTGAACCTCTTTGAGATTTTGCTTTTTTTATGCTCTGTAAAACTTTAGAATAAATTTCATCTGTCTGATTTTTGCCATATATATGAGCAATAGCATCTTTCATTTCATTTTCAAGCTTTTTAGGAACTAGTTCCTGAGCTTGATTAACATTATCATTTTTTTGAACAGCTTCTTTTATCTTATCTGTTAAATGCGGTCTTGAATCGACTGCTGAAACGTCAGCTGCGGCGGCGTTTGCCCCACCCCCGTAAGCATAACTGCAGGAAGCATTAACAACCATTGATAACATCAGAGTAAATGAAATAAATTTTTTATATAACATAATACAAATCTCTTTTTGTTTTTAAATCCCTTTGAATGTTATCATTACATAAATCTTTATTTGTGTCAATTAAGGATTTTGTACGTAAAATTCAGATACTGCAAGCTTTTTTGTCGGCTTATCCTTTGAATACACCTGCATAATATAATATCCTTCCTCACCTATTACAAAATAATCGGTAAAATAATTGACTTCTTCATCTTTCAGGCGTATATTTTTAGTCCAGTACAGAGTATAACCCAGCCGGCCGTAATCATTATCTTTTTTTACAACCTGAATATAAAGATAGCGCGAATGAACTTTTTTCGGAAGCAATATCAAATAATAAATTCTTCTTCCTGGATAAAACACAGACGAATTATCAAGAACATTTTTTTCAGTTATTGGATTCTGGTTGAATAGAATTCCAGCCCTGTCAGAACATGCGCTTGTTGAAAGCATTATAAATAAACAGGTTAATATTAAAAGGAATTTTTTCATAAATTATTTTGACAACTCTTTAATTCTATCTTGAACAACGTTTGCTGTTGCAGCGTCTTTGTTATGCACTAAAAAGATTTTGTAATTTTTAATAGCTTCCTGTTTGTTTCCGTCCTGTTCATAAGCTATGGCAAGCGCATAGTATGCATAGCCGTAATTAGGATCAAGAGTTATAACTCTGTGAAACGACTCTTTTGCACCGGAAAGATTATTTGTATTCGCATACACAAGGCCAAGATTAAACCAGCCGTCTGCATAATTAGGATTTACAACAACTGCTTTTTTATAAAAATTTTGGGCGTTTGTGTTGTCATCGCGCATTTTGTAAATATTTCCGAGTTTTAAAAGTGTTTCTGCATCATTCGGATTTATTTGTAAAGCGTCTTGATAATTTTTTATTGCAACATCATAATTTTTCTTCTTGTAATTTTCATCACCGATAGCTATCAAATTCTTGTTATGTTCAAGGTTAGCTTTTTCAGCTGCATCCGGAGTTTCTTCCATAGAAAGTTTAACTTCTGAAATACCTTTTACATCCGTAGAATTTGTTGTGACATCAGGCTTGTAAGAACTTGCAATAAATTCGGTATATTCTGCGCTGTACTCTTTCTTTTCCGGCGCCATAGAAATAGCTTTTTCATAAAACTCTGCTGCTTTGTCGTTCATGCCGCAGGCTCTATAAGATTTTGCAAGCCCGAAATAAGCCCCGCTGTCTTTTGTCTTGCGTTCTATAGCACGTTCAAAACATCCGGTTGCCAGAGAGTAATTTTGTTCATCAAAAAATACATACCCTTGAGCGATTAATGCAGAAGTTAAGTTATTCTGAACAGATTCGCTTTCTTTTGTTTTCAACAAGTCCGTATATAAAGCAATAGCTTCGTTATAATCCTTCATAGCATGTAAAACCAGTGCTTTATTTAGTTTCAAATCATAATCATTCGGCTTGCTTGCCAAAACAGCATTGTAATATTTCAAAGCATTAGGATAATCTTTTTTCAGATGATAACATTCTGCCAAATCCTGCATAACAGGCAAGTTTTTCTTTCCTGCTTGAAGAATTAATGTTTTTTCAAAATTTTCAATTGCACTATCAAAATTTTTCTGTCTTTTATAAACTATACCAAGATTTTGATAACCGCGTGCATCTTTTGGATAATGTTCAATATACAGTTTGTAACTTGCTACAGCATCATCATTTCTGCCTAAATCTGCAAGAAGATTTCCATAATCAAGCCTTATTGAATATAAATTTGGAGCTTGTTTAAAAACCTCGTCATACTGGGCAAGTGCAAGATCATTTTTTTCTAATTGCTGATATGACAGGGCAAGCGAAACATGAGCCGATGTGTTATCAGGATCATTTGCAACAGCTCTTTCAAGCATTTCAGCCGCTTTATCGTATTTTTTAGTTTCGAATAACGCAAGCCCGTAATTTGCAAAATCTTTAAAGGCTGCAGTATTTTTTGAATACAAAATATCATATTCACTAACAGCTTTTTCAAAATCACTATTTGCCAGATATGAATTAGCAAGATTTTCTCTTGCTTCCCAGTGTTGTGCATAGGTTGATAAAAATTGATTGTAATTCTCTATTGCAGATTTGTAATCTCTTAACTGATACTGTACATTTGCGATATTCAAAAAATTATATTTATAATTCGGGAAAATTTCCATAGCTTTGTTGTATGCCTGTAAAGCTTCTATATATTTCCCCTGATTTTCATAAATACTGCCTACGCTAATATAAACAAATGCATCATCCGGACGGATTTGAAGTACTTTATTATAAATTTCCAAAGCCTTATCATATTGATCCGTATCACTATATATTCCGGCGAGTTTTGTCATAAGCATAGGATCATCTTTGGCAATATTCAAAGCCTGAATTAACTTTGCCTCTGCGGTTTTGTAATCCTGCTGATATTCAGCAGAACAAGCCTGCTGATATAATGTATTCGCTTCCGGAGTCATAGCACTGCTTGCTGGAAGACCTGTTAATACTAATGAAAATAATGCCGATAAAATTAGTTGTTTTTTAATTTTTTTGATACCCATATACTATAAAACCTATACAACAACATTCTAACAAAAAACTAAATTTGTGTAAAGCTGTGGGAATAGATTTTTTTATTCAAAATAATTTGAGCACATTTTAAAATCCGCTGTTCCTCATACGAATTTGTGTTGAATTCAATATCTTCAATATCAGAAAACTCTTTTATCATATTTGCTAAGCGGATATACAATTCATCTTCCGATTTTTCTGGTCTTGAAGTTTCAAGCATTCTAAAAATTCTCACAAGCTCACAATCTTTTGCGTCAATAATCGCAGCATCAAGCCCGGCACCATATGCAAGAACTCCGTATACCCTGTTTATTAAAGGTCTCAAATCCGCAGGACAGCCGTTTGAAATGTTTGATAAGCCGATAACAGTTTTAACAGGCGGCTCAAAACTTTCTTTTACCATCTGAATTGTATGGAGCGCCTCTAAAGCTTGTGATTGTTCTACACACAGAGGCAATATCAAAGGGTCAAAATACAATTTTTCCGTATTAATCCCTTTTTCAATACACTTTTCATAAATCTCAAATGCAATTTCTAATCTGCCATCTGAAGTTTTTGGAATACCTGTCTCCCTGCTCAATGTAAGCGCTATTAAATTACAACCGTATTCAACCGCCAAATCCGTAAGAACTTCTAAACGTTCTTCATCTTTTGAAGTACTATTAATAAAAGCGTTTTCAGATTTTTTACAAACAGCAAGCCCTGTTTTCATCTCCTCAACATTCGTTGTATCAAAAGAAATTCCAAGCCCGCAATTCTCTTCAACTAAACTGGTTAGCCAAGGCATAACACCTTGAAGCTCCCCCTTTGCAGGCCCTATATTCAAATCAAGATAATCCATATTCTTTTGGATATTTATAAGTTCTATTAAGAAGTTCTCATCACGCTTTACAAGTGCATCCCGCACGGTTTTTGAAATAATATGAATATTTTCACCAATTAAAATCATAAAAAAATTCTAACACGAATATTCAAATTTAACCTAAAACATGATATTATTATCTTGATGATAAAAGTTTGTCCACATGCTATAAATTCTACATCCTATAAAATAAATTTCAGGAAATCGCCTGACACAATCAATCTTGCCGTGGAAGAACTAAGAAATCTGGAATTTTCAAATGATGATAAAAATTTTATAAAAAGACATGGAGCTAAACCGCCATTTAAAAACGGGAAAGAAGCTTATGATTTTATAAAAAATTCCGGCATAAAAATTCAGTTTGCAAAACTTCCGTCAAACGATATTCATGCGCAGTGGGACATAAACGAAAAATCTATTAATATCAACAAAATTTACAAGAATAACAGAAACAAAGCAGTAATTCTCGCAATATCAGAGGCAATTTTGCATGAAGCAGGTCATGCAAAAGATAATGACGGCGACAGTTCAATACAGGAAGAAATCAACTGTCTGGCTCTTAACGCAATGGCTCACAGGACTTATGAGAAAAAATATCCGAACATTTACAATTCTGCCCAAGAAAACATTGTTAAAAACGGAGTAACAATGTATTCAGATATCTATTTTGATAAAAATCCTTACAGGCTTATAAAAAGAATTCAAAAATCATATTCACATCTCCCGGCAGGAGATATTAAACATCCCGCAGATTATCTAGCATTAGCTATAAAGTATAATAATTTTTAAATAAACAATCAACTTCATAAAACTTAACTGCGGAAACACTTATTATGGTTTAATTTTGAGGGTATTAATTCTTAAGAATGGTACAAAAACATAACCAGAAATGTTATAATTTAAACAAGATATATGGGGCACTAATGTATTACTAATGGAAACGCGGAATCAAAAAGGAGAAGGTCTATGACAGTATTAGCATCAAAAGCAACAAAAGCAAAAAGGGTTAAATCAAAATTTAACGATGAATTCGAAAACTATTTAAAGAACCAATGCATGAAAACAACTTTCAACGGTGTTGAATTAGAAACTTTCACCTGGTACAGAAAAGTTTTAGGTCTTATATAGTTTAGGATATCAGAGATTAAAATTTGAAATTTTAACACTTAACCGACCCTCTTAGAAGGCCGGTTTTTGTGCTGTTTAAATTATCTTTTGTTATGAAACACGCCTTATCATTTCCTGTGCCTCTTCACACTCAGGAAATGCTTCTGTAATTTTGTCACAAAGTTCTAACACTTTGTCGTTATTGCCTAATTTTTCATAACATCTTGCACTGCTTAAAAGAAGATTTACATTTAATGGATTTTCCTTTAACATGCTTTCAAAAATCTGATTTGCCTGCTCATAATTTCCGAGTTCAAAGTAGCATAATCCCAATAGATTTTCGGCGTCGTGAGTTTTTTCTGTTTCATAAGACTTAATCAGATAATATTTTGCGTTTTCAAAGTCTCCCATCATAAATTTAAGTTTTCCGGCTATATACTGAAGAAAACTCATATGAGGGTTCAATTTCATTGCTTTTTCGACCTGCTCAAAACCTTTTTCAAAATCCTTCAATTGAATTTTATTTAACGCAGAAAATCCAAGAGCATCAACATCATCAGGTTCCTTTTCAAGAGCCTTTTGATAATATTCGTCAGCTCCTTTAAAGTTAGTTGTTGCATGAAGATAATTAGCATATTCAAAAAGAATTGAAAAATCATCAGGTGCATATTCAAGAGCTTTTTTAAATTCATCTTCTGCGTAATCAAAAAGACGCTTACCTAAATAAATTACACCGAGATCTTTATGTGCAAGTGCGAATTCTGGTTTAAGCTCAATAACTTTTTTAAGAATTTTTTCAGCCTTGTCCATATCGCCAGTCTTAGCGCAAATTTGAGCGAATGTATAATAAACCTCAAATGACACTGTTCCTGCAAGAATTATCTTTTCATAAATTTCTTTTGCATTTAACGGCTGGTTAATCTTCATATAAAGACTTGCAAGTTTTTGAGCCATAGATGTTGACTTTGGATTAAGCATAACAAGATGTGCCAGAATTCCAATTGCATAAGTATATTCACCTGTCATTTCATAGCAGCAGGCAAGATTATATTGAAAATTAGGCTTTTCAGGATGATGCGAAATCAAAAGTTTGTAATGCTTTATAGCTTTTTCAAACTGTTTTGATTTAACTTCAGAAAGTGCAAGAGCAACCATATAGCTGTCCTGAGGTTCAATTAGATAAGCTTTTTCAAAAAATTTGCAAGCCTCTTCATGTTTATTTTGAAGCTGCAATACTGAAGCTATATTATAGTATGTAATAGAATTATCAGGATCAAGCTCACTTGCTTTTATAAAGTTTTCGTAAGCTTTTTCAAGATTGCCTATAGTAACATAGGATGTTCCAAGGTTATTATAAAGCTGAGAGTGCTCAGGATTAAGTTCAAGCGCTTTTTCCAGATAAAAAACACTTTCCTCAAACTTTTTCATAGACATATAGGCAGTTCCGACTATATAGTAGAGCGTATAATCCTGTTGTTCAAATTCTAAAGCTTTTTTACACAAATCAACAGCTTTTTGTGGTTCTTTGTTTTTAACATACACAATTGCCAAATTTTTATAAGCGTCAATATAGTTTTCGCGCAATCTTATAACTTCCTCATACGCAGGTATTGCATGAAGAAAATCTTCCAGATTGTCATAACAATTTGCAAGATAAAACCAGCTTGAGGCGTCATCTTTATATTTAACAACCGTTTCAAAAACGCTTTTACCTTCCTTAAATTCATTAAGGTTAACATGACAAAGCCCGAGTAATTTCAAAGCTTCTACGTTCTTTTCATCATTATCCAAATATTTTTGTAATTCTTTTTTAGCTTCCGTAAACTTTTTATCAGCTATTAACTGATTTATATTATCTAAATTCATCTCACTCATACAAATATTATACTCTAAACAAACTGAAACTTTACAGATTTTGCGAACATATGTTATAATAAAAATAACGCTTTATTAAATTCATTAAATTTTTGTCCCTGTTTTGATAAAAAATCAAGAAAGGACAATTTATGGGAAAATCAAGTTACCCTGCCTACTCCGGCGGATCTGTGACATTAAACGGGCAAGAAAAAGCGTCTTCATACAGAAAAGGCAATACTGTTTATACAAATTACAACATGTCTGATGCGGAAAAAAAGGCATTTGATTATGCTCAAAACTCTTTTGCAGAATCTTTGCCAAAGCTGAATACTTTTGATGCTAATACAAGACAAAATTTAAACAATCAGCTCTCTGCCTACACTCAAAACGGTATGAAAATTATTAATGACACATACACTCCGCTCATCAAAGACCTTCAAAACGATGTTGCAAGACGTTTTGGAAACTTTGATAACTCTGCATTTATGGATGAATTAAGTTCACTTGAAGATAAACGTTCAGATGCAATGAGTGCACTTGCAAACGATGTTATGGCACAAAGTAACAATCTCGTTAATAACGAGCTTACTCAACAATACAATTATTTGAATTTCTTATACAATATACAGAATAACACATATAATAATGCGCTTAACTATATGAATGCCGCTTCCTCAAACAGCGCAGCCGGGAATGACTATAATGCAAAAGCTTATGCTGCAAATCAAGGTGCCAGTAGTTCTTTAGACAACTATGCAAACCTTGCCTCTTCTGCATTAAGTTTTATGGGACCGTATGGAATGGCAGCCGCTGCAGCTATTCAGGTTGGTAAAGAATTTATATAATATTTGTACGGGCTTTTTTAATTAAAAAAGCCCGTTTTTTTGATGTATAATTATTGTATGAATATTATACAGGAATTTGATACAATAGCTGCAATTGCAACACCAATCGGAACAGGCGGGGTCGGAGTAATCCGTATATCCGGAGATGACAGTTTTAAAATTATTGACAAAATTTATTCTAAACACAATCTTGAAGCTGGAAAAATTTCTCACGGCTGGATTTTGGACTGCGACAAAGAAATTGATGAAGTTATTGTTCTTCCCTTCAAAAAACCAAACAGCTACACAGGAGAAGATGTAATTGAAATTCACTGCCACGGTGGGATTAATGTTGTCAGAAACATTCTTGAGTTAATCCTAAAAAACGGTGCAAGAACTGCAGAACGCGGAGAATTTACAAAACGTGCTTTTCTTAATAAAAAAATGGATTTATCGCAGGCAGAAGCTGTTGCAGATTTAATTCATGCAAAAACACAGAATTTCGCAAAAAAATCTGCAAAAAATTTATCAGGAGTTCTAGGTAAAAAAATTAAAGAAATTAGAGAAGATATCTTTAATGTTTTGTCAAAAATCGTTGCAGGAATTGATTTTCCGGAAGATGTCGCAGAGCCTGAATATGAATACTTAATTGAAGAATTTGAAAAGGCTTTAAATAAAATAAACACAATTCTTGCCTCAGCAAAAGCTTCAAATGTCCAGCGTCAGGGAATAAAAATTGCAATTGTCGGCAAACCTAACGCCGGCAAATCATCACTTTTTAATACACTTTTGAATGTAGAGCGTGCAATTGTTACAGACATCGCAGGAACGACAAGGGACGTCCTGAAAGAAACCCTTGATTGGGATGTGGCAATTACTCTCATAGATACAGCAGGAATTAGAGACAACAAAGAAGTCGGTAAAGTTGAAGAAATTGGAATTGAATATTCAAAACAATCTGCAGATGAAGCAGATTTAGTTCTATTCCTTTATGACGCCGCGAAAGGAATGGACAACGAAGATAAGGCTATTCTCGACTTGATCAAAGACAAAAATCATATCATTATTGCAAATAAATGCGATTTGATAAAAGAAAGAAAAAATGACATTTTCTACCTTTCAACGCAGACTAAAGAAGGCCTTGAAGAATTAAAAGAAAAAATAAAACAGGCTGCATATAATTTTTCTTTAGAAGATACAGAATTCATCACCAACAACCGCCAGCAGGATTGCCTTGTCAAATGCAGAGAAAGCCTTACTCAGGCACTTGAAGCCGCAAAAATTCACCAACTGCAGGATTTAATCTCAATTGATTTGAAATCAGCTTTGTTATTTTTAGATGAAATAACAGGAGAAGTTATTACAGACGATATTCTAAATAATATTTTTGACCATTTCTGTATAGGCAAATAATTAATACTGAAAAAATCTGTCAAAATCTACATCGTCAAAGTTGCACAAAAGCCTGTAAACATCATCATTTTCATCAATTCTTTGAAAATTGTATTCATTAAACTTCCAGTATTTCGGATTAATCCCCTTAACACGAACGAGTTCGGCATCTTTTAGAATTTGTAATTTCTTTTTTACAATATCAATCGGTAAATCAACAAGTTTTGCAAGCTCAACAGCAGTAATACCGTCCGTGCTTGAGCATTTTTCGGGTGTCATAAACATAAGTTCCAGCCCGACTTTTTTTAATTCCTTATCTTCTATTTCCGATTCATATTCATACATAATATTATTTTACCAGAGAAAGAACATTTTATATCATATTCCTGATGGAAATATATTCTCTAGACCACCGCTAATCAGGGAATAATATATTTTTACTACTATTGTAACATTTTAGTAATATTATATTATTTTTTTGAATATTTATATTAAACTGATAGAATACTGCAACCAGAAAGGGGATTTATATGAAAATATATTCTTATCAAAGTAGAAACTATTACAGACCAAATTTTGGTATAAAACTGGTTGAAACACCTGAGATGACCAAATATATTGAAAGTTTTCATTTTAAAAATCAACAAAATAATTTACGGAATGCATTAAACATAATACAAGAACGACTTGCCCCGCGCCATGAACATAAATACCTGAAAGTAGCCCCGCTTCATCCTTCAAAAGCTGACTTTGTAAAAAATGGCACTTATGAAGAATTTTTTTCTGATAAAAAAACGATAACAAAACGTGTATCAGACCGTTTTGAACGCGAAAATATATATATGCAGATTGATGACAATAACAAAACACAAAATTTTTACATGAACCCAGATGAAAATCCAGAAAATCTTGCAAACTGGTTTATGGAAACATTCCACTTTTATAGAGGAAGTTTATGAAAAAATCTTAACTGCACGCGGCAAAATACCAAGACAATATGAAATTGTTATTCCATAATTTGTTATCGGAACATTTTTGCTGTTTGCAATAAGAATTCTTGACAAGACTTCTCTTCTGTTTGTCATACATGCGCCGCAATGAATTATTAGCTTGTAATCGTCAATTTGCGGAAAATCATGTCCTGCATAATTTTCTATAATTAACTTTTTGCCTGTTTTTTTCCGCAGTAAATTAGGAATTTTAACGCGTCCGATATCATCTTCTATAGCGTGGTGTGTACAGCTTTCAAGAATTAAAACCTTATCGCCGTCCTGAAGTTTATCTATAGCTTCAGCCCCTTTGATAAACGCGTTTAAATCCCCTTTTAATCTTGCAAAAAGAATTGAAAACGATGTTAGAGGTATTGTTTCAGGCACAATTTCGGCAACCTGCCGGAATGCTTGACTATCTGTAATTACAAGAGAAGGAGGATTTTTTAGATTATCAATTGCCTGTTTCAGTTCAGTTTCTTTAACGACATACGTCAAACACTCAGAATCCAACAAATCACGAATAGTTTGCACCTGAGGCAAAATAATTCTTCCCTTTGGCGCTTCCTTATCTATCGGGATTACAAGAACAACTGTGCTGCCTTTTGCAACTAAATCTCCGGCAATTTTTGGAGAATTCACAAAATCATCAGGCAATAATTTTACAAGCATATTCTTAAATTTATACACCAGTTCATTATCATTTTTTGCCGATGTAGCAATAATATTAGAAGTATATGCCTTAATTTTATTTAAATTATCATCATCAACTTTTTGAACATCAATTTTGTTAACAACAACAAGATATGGAATTTTAAGCTCATCAAATTTTGCAATAAGCTCTTTTTCAAAAATATCAAGTCCATTATAATCGCATACAACCACAGCAACATCAATACGATTAATAATTTTCATAGTTTTTTCAATACGTTTACATCCAAGCTCTGTATTATCATCAATTCCTGCGGTATCCAAAAATGTTACAGGTCCGACAGGCAAAAGTTCCATTGATTTTTCAACAACATCAGTTGTAGTACCTGCGATTTCCGAAACAATCGAGATATCTTGATTAGTAATCTTATTCAACAGAGAAGATTTTCCAACGTTAGTTTTCCCGAAAACACCAATATGTAAACGCATTGATTTTAAAGCTTTCATAAAAATTCCTTCTTTACTAAAAAAGGCCGTCATCAGACAGCCTTTTAAAACATTGTAATCTGAAAAAATTAACCTCTAATACCGAGTTTTTTGATTAATTCTCTGTATTCTTCAAGGTTTTGAGATTTCAAATAAGCAAGTAATCTTTTTCTTTTACCTACCATCATCAAAAGACCTCTTTTTGTAGCAAAGTCTTTTTTATTTGATTTTAAGTGTTCGGTAAGTTCAGAAATTTTCTGGCTCATCATAGCAACTTGTACTGCTGTAGAACCTGAATCTTTATCGTTGTTACCGTAAGTTTTGATAATTTCTTGCTTTTGTTCTTTTGTTAAATTAATTGGCATTATTTAATTTCCTTTACTTTGTTGAGTGATTATTGGCGTAAGCACTCTACAACTTGCATGATAATATATAAAGGAAAAAATGCAAGCATGAAACTAGAAATATGTTACGGATTCTAAACTATTCTGTGCGTTTGATAATTTGCCGTCTGCAATGCTGCAATAAATTTGGAATAAGCTTCATTTACGGACTTTGAAGTTTTATTATAAACTCCCTGATCATAAAACGAATTACTATCATTCATTGTAGTTATCAAATCTTTCTGGCTGGAAACCTGATATTTTGACATTAGACTTGCATTAATTGAACTCTGTTGCTTTAATAAAGCCTCATACTGAGCTTCCAGAATTTTGTAATTTTCGATTAATTTTTCTGATTGAGCGAGGTGCTTGTCATAAGCTTCCATTCTCATATTAAAAAAATTCTCGGCAGGATTAGACATATAAGCCGGCTGATTTTTTGCAAAAGTATGGATTGATTCTAATTTTAACTGTTTCATTTGAGCAGCCATGTAGTTTTCATAAGAACCATACATTGCTTTCAGTTCTTTATTAACCTCAAATTGTTCTTTTGAAATCTGATTAATCTTAGACATAACAATCCTCAAAATTTATACTCTTATATATATAAAGTATTTAATATTTGAATAATTGCCTTTTTTGTAAAGAATTATAAAGAATATATTAATATAAAGTTTGTGCTAAAATAAAATTATGATTGAAAGATATTCCAGAGAAGAAATGAAAAAAATTTGGGACTTGGAATCTAAATTCCAATACTACCTGAATGTAGAAATTGCCGTTGCAGAAGCATATGCAGAACTTGGAGAATTTCCAAAAGATGATATTGAAAAACTAAAGAAAAAGGCTTCTTTCAATATTGAACGCATTGACGAAATAGAACGTGAAGTCCGCCATGATGTAATCGCCTTCTTGACATGTGTTAACGAAAGTCTGGGCGATTTAGCAAAATATATGCATGTTGGTATGACAAGTTCTGACGTAATTGATACAGCTTTCGCGCTCCAAATTCAAGATAGCGGAAAAATTATTATTAACGATCTGGATGAAACTATTCAATCATTAAAAGACTTAGCCAATAAACACCGAAACACTATATGTATCGGGCGTTCACACGGCGTGCATGCAGAAATTATGACATTCGGCGTAAAAATTTGTAACTGGATAGATATTCTCGAACGTCAGAGAGCAAACTTTATTCACGCGCTTGATCAAATTCGTGTTGGACAAATTTCAGGGCCTGTTGGAACTTACAGCAACATATCTCCGGAAGTTGAAAAAATTACCTGCAAAAATTTGGGGCTTAAACCTGCAAGAATTTCTACTCAAATAATTGCAAGAGATTATCACGCATACTTTATGCAGTCTTTAGCCCTAATTGCAAGTGTTTTAGAACAGTTTGCGACAGAAATCAGACATTTACAAAGAACAGAGGTTTTAGAAGTGGAAGAAGGTTTTGGCAAAAATCAAAAAGGTTCTTCTGCCATGCCGCACAAGAAAAACCCTGTTTTATCAGAAAATTTATGCGGTCTTGCCCGCGTTGTAAGAGCAAATTCTATTGTTGCACTGGAAAATGTTCCGCTCTGGCATGAACGAGATATCTCACACAGTTCTGCTGAAAGAATTATTTTCCCTGACAGCCTGACTCTGGTTGATTTTATGCTGACTCGTTTCAACGGAATTGTAAAAAATCTTGTTGTCCATGAAAAAAATATGCTCAAAAATACAGATAAATTCGGCGGAATTGTATTCTCGCAAAAAGTTCTGCTTGAACTTGTGGAAAAAGGATTAACAAGAGAAGAAGCATACAGACTTGTACAGCGCAACGCTCTTGATGCTTTTGAAAACGACGGCGATTTCAGGGTTAATCTTTTGAATGATAAAGATGTTACAAAACTGCTTAGTCCTGTTGAAATCGACGAAATCTTTGAAAAAAAAGAATTCTTGAAAAATATTGATGAAATATATTCAAGAATTCTCTAAACTCTATAATTAAAATCTTATCGGATAATCATCAGGAATATTCCAGCCATTACACTGGATTATCATAGCGCACATAGCAGAATGACCTCCTGATGTGACACATTGGTTATATTCATGTGAATCATGTAATGCTTTAGAACAATCAACATTCCAATGTTCACCCCATGTACTAATATTATCTACAACACCTCTTTTGGGGTTAAAATATAATACAAAATAATCTTTACCAGAAATATACCTTTTATATTTATTTTCCTGTAACAAAATTTTTAATTGATGTCCAATAAAATCTGGAGCTGCTGGATCTGCAGTCTGAACACCAATTACTTCACCTGTCTTTAATTTAAAACCGCTTGACCATCCGCCGCTTAAAGCAAAAGAAGATTTGCCATCATATGTTTCTACCTTTATAGCCCCCATATTAGACTCATTAATAAAACTACTGCCAGGTACATAAGGCATTAGATATTTTTTTATAAAATCAGGAGAACCTGAAAGTTCCCAGTATTCGGCTTCCCCATAATCTAATTGGGCAAATTTAAATGCTTCATTTAATGTTGATACAACACGTTTTATATGAGTTTCAGCGACATTTTTTCGATAATTTGCTATCAAACTAGGCAAAGTTAAAGCCGCAACTATTCCAATAATCCCTAATGTAATCAAGACCTCTGCAAGTGTAAACCCTTTTTTCAATATAAGTTTCCTTTTATAATAGTGATGTAAAATATCACTATTATAAAAGATTTTCTTTTTTGGGCAATCAGTATTACCCCCGAAAAGCCTTGCTATCAGGCTTAAAGAGTTACCCCCCCCCCGACTTCATAATTCTTAATATTTAGCATTGCTATTTTCTCCTTATACTGCTCCAACAAGTTATGAATACCATATTTTACATTTTGAGTCAACTAAAATTCATAAAAACAACTCTTGAAATAACAGAAAAAATAATATATTATAGTTTTATAGAAAGAGGAATTTATGCCAAAGATTAATATAACTGTTTGTATGGGAAGTTCGTGCTTTGCACGCGGAAATGAAAGAAATCTGGAATTTTTAGAAGCATATATTCAGGCACACGACCTGCAGGCAAACATTAACCTTGCCGGTGCACGATGCGAAAATAAATGTTCTCGAGGTCCTATCGTTGTTATTAACGATGTTGAATACAACAATGTTGATGAAAAAAAATTGGAAGAAATTCTTTCAGAATTAGTAAAAAAACTATAATTTGTTTTTATTATTTAGGAGTTATAAATGAATAAACAATATCCTGTATACACTCTGACAAATGAATGTCATGACTGTTATAAATGCATCCGAAATTGTCCTGTTAAAGCTATTAAAATAGAAAACGGACATGCGTCAGTAATTCCTGAGCGCTGCATAGCATGCGGAAACTGCGTCAAATGCTGTCCTGCAAACGCTAAACGCGTCAGAAGCGATATTGACAAGGCTAAAAATTTAATTCTTGCAAAAAAAGATGTTTACGTTTCTCTTGCACCATCCTGGAGCGGAGTATTTGAACATTCTCCTAAAAAAATGATAGCGATTTTAAAAGCACTTGGTTTTAAAGGTGTTTCAGAAACAGCACTCGGTGCTCAGGAAGTTTCAATCAAAACAGCAGAAATTCTTAACAATGCAGAAAAAGGATTATTCATATCAAGCGCATGTCCTGTAATTGTCGATTACATTAAATTATATCGTCCGGAATTTATAAATTGCATAACTCCAATAGGTTCACCTGCAATGACGCATGCAAAAATTTTAAGAGAAAAATATGGAAATGATATTGCGGTTGTATTTATCGGTCCTTGCATTGGAAAGAAAAACGAAACAACTTATAATGATTTAATTGATGTAGCATTAACTTTTGAAGAATTAAAAATATGGGTTAATGATGAAGACATTGATGTTTCAGACATTCAATCAGAAAACGAAAATCAATTTGTACCATACACTGCATATGAAGGTACATTATACCCTATTGACGGGGGAATGAATGAGACGATTAAACGCATTGGGGTTAAAGAAAATATTCAATTGATATCAGTATGCGGTTTACAGGCTTTTGAAAATGCACTAAATAATCTTAATCTAGATACAATTGACAAACCTATATTTATAGAAGCTTTATCCTGTGAAGGCGGATGTATAGGCGGTCCTTGTATTTCTACAAACAAGGCAGGGATATCATTAATTTCTGATGTACTTTCTAAAGTTAAAAACAGAGATTACATCCCTAAAAAAGCTTCCACTGTAGTAGATTACGAAATGAAACCGTTAAAAGTAGTTAATACAGATTACCCGTTAGAAGAAATTTTAATGGCTTTGAAAAAAATCGGCAAACACACTGTTGATGATGAATTAAATTGCGGCGGATGCGGTTATGCCACATGCCGTGATCTTGCAAAAGCTTTACTTGACGGCGATGCAGAAACTTCTATGTGTGTATCATATATGAGAAAAATCGCAATGAGAAAAGCTAACGCAATGATACGTTGCATGCCGGCTGCAGTTGTTATGGTTGACAATAATATGAACATATTAGAAGCAAATGAAAGCTTTATGAAAATGTTTACCGGTGACATGTATGAGGTATTTAAAGCTCGTCCTGACGGACTTGCCGGAGCTGGAATAGAAAGAATTGTTGACTTTGCAGATATATTCCGGACTATTCTTAAAACCGGCAAAGATTTGCATAAAGAACGTTATCATTGCAAAAATCGTCTATATGACATTTCTGCCTTCACAATTGAAGAAAATCAAATTGTTGGTGCAGTAATTACAGATGTAACATCTACCGAAACAAACAGAGAAAAAATTTCTCAAAAAGCTCAGGAGGTTATCTCTAAAAATATTTCAATTGTTCAAGAAATTGCATCATTACTCGGTGAACATATGGTAGAAACAGAGACACTTCTGAACTCAATCGCAAATGATTACGACGACAACGAAACCACAACATCAACAACTGAAGAAAATAAGTAAGGTAAAAAATGTTTATAGATATAGATTGCAGTCAAATGAAAAAATATAATCAGAATGCATACGGGGATTACTTTGTATCCAAACGCTATCCCGATGAAGCTATGCTGATTGCAGTTCTATCAGACGGACTCGGAAGCGGAATTAAAGCAAATATTTTATCCTGTATGACTGCAACAATGCTCTTGAGGTTCATTGAAGGCGGGCAAATTCCAATCAGAAAAGCCGCAGAAATTATTATGAATTCTCTACCTGTCTGCCAGATAAGAAAAATAAGTTATTCAACATTTTCTGCAATAAAAGTTGATGATGACGGCAATGCAAAAATCGTCGAAGAAGGAAATCCTGAATTCATCTGGATAAGAGATAATGAAGTCATTCAGCCTGATTATGACACAATACCGTCCAAAACATTTAAAAACAGAAAAATGCGTGTTTATAAAATTAATCTAAAACTTGGAGACCGATTAATATTTTGTTCTGACGGTGTAACGCAGGCAGGGCTCGGCGGCGGGCGGTTAAAACTTGGCTTAAGACGTGAAGGACTTATTGTTCTTTTAAAGGATAAATTAAAAGAACATCCGGATATTTCAAGTACAGAATTCTCACAATATATTGTTAATCAGGCAAGAAATATTGAAACAGACAGACTTCCAAAAGATGATATTTCGGCATGCGTATTGTATTTCAGAGAACCGCGTGAAGCTTTAGTATTCACAGGACCGCCATTTCATCAGGAAAAAGATTCAGAATATGCAAGAATTTTTGCAAACTTTAAAGGTAAAAAAGCAATTTGTGGCGGTACAACAGCAAATCTTATCTCAAGAGAATTAAACAGACCAATAACAATGGATACTACAATAAGTATCGGCAAACTTCCGGCCTGTTCTTATATGGATGGTGTAGATCTTGTAACAGAAGGGATTTTAACTCTTACTAAAGCATTAGAATATTTAGAAGCAAACACACCTGATATTGACAACGCCGCAGGAAAGCTGGTAAAATTCTTTTTAGACAGTGATTGCATAAACTTTATGGTCGGTGCAAAACTTAATCAGGCACACTATGATCCAGCGCTGCCTATCGAAATTGAAATTAGAAAAAATATTATAAAGAAAATAGCAGCAGTTTTGCAAGACAAATATTTTAAAAAGGTAAATATTCAGTATATGTAAGGAAGGATAGAAAAATGGACAAAAAAATTAGTGTTAATGTATGTTTAGGAACAACCTGCTTTGTAATGGGTTCTTCAAATTTGCAGGAATTAATAGAAACAGTACCGGCCAAATATGGTGACAAAGTAGAAGTTTCAGGTGTTCCGTGTCTTGGGTTGTGTTCAATTGACTGGGAATTCTCTAAAGCACCATATGTTAAGGTTGATGACGAGATAATTAAAGAAGCAACTGTTGAAAAAGTATTAAAAGCAATCGATGAAAAATTAAAGAAATAAAACAAGTTAGAGGTCAAAAATGACCTCTAATTTTTTATTAGAAATTTTACAATTTTAGGGCTAAGTTTTGAAAAAAAATTATGTTCATGCCATAATGGAAATAATGAGATATTAATATAAGGAAGTTGAAAAATGGCGATGAATACAAATTCCCCAAAACAGACATCACATTTAAAAAGGGAAATCTTAGTAAGATTAATTAGAGCATTCTTAAGTGATGATTTTGAAGAAAGAACAAGATTAATCCCTTATGATATGCGTCCAAAAGGCAGTGAAGTACCTTATAGATGTTGTATTTATAAAGAAAGAGCAATTCTTCGAGATAGAACCATAGCAGATTTAGGTTACTCTATAGAAGAAGCTGATGACAGTATTCTTCTTTCAGATTTGGCAAAAAAAGCATTAGATAGAGAAGAGCCGGAAGACCACCCATTGACAGTACTTACCACAGCCTGCAAAGGCTGCGTTCCTGCAAGAATATATGTAACAGATTTATGTCAGGGCTGTGTTGCAAGACCATGCGAAAGTACATGTAAATTCGGCGCAATCTCTGTTAAAAATGGCAAATCCGTAATTGATCCGGAAAAATGTAAAAATTGCGGAATGTGTGTTCAAGTATGTCCTTACCAGGCAATTACAAAAATAATTGTTCCTTGTGAGAATGCATGCCCGGTCGGAGCAATTGCAAAAGATGAAGAAGGTCATGCAAAAATTGACTTTGACAAGTGTATTTCCTGCGGCAAATGCGCTTCTGCCTGTCCATTTGGTGCAGTTCATGAAAAAAGCCAGATTATAGATGTTTTAAAACAAATTAAAGCAGGAAAAGAAGTTATAGCAATGATAGCTCCTGCAATGATAGGCCAGCTCCCATGCACACCGCAGCAGCTTAAAGATGCAATCCAAAAATTAGGATTTGCAGATGTTTATGAAGTTGCGCAAGGTGCTGATATTACAACAAAAAATGAAGCCCATGAGTTTGAAGAAAGACTTATGAAAGGTGCAGAATTTATGACAACATCCTGCTGTGCCGGATATAATGAACTTGTTGACAAACATATTCCTGAAATGAAACCATTCCGCTCAGATACAAAAACACCTTTATATTACACAGCAGAAATCGTAAAGAAAGAACATCCGGAAGCTGTTACAGTATTTTTCAGCCCGTGCGTTGCAAAAAAACGTGAAGCTTTAAATGATAAAAATATTGATTATGTTCTGAATTACGAAGAAGTCGGTGCATGGATGATTGCTCTCAATATTCAGGTAGCAGAATGTGAAGGCAGTGAATTTAAAACCGAAGCCTCAGCAGAAGCAAGGAATTACTGTGTAACAGGCGGTGTTGCAAAAGCTGTTCAGTCATTGCTGCCGGAAGATTTGCCGACACATCCTGTAATTATCGATGGTCTTACAAAACAATCCGTAAGAGATTTGAAAAAATACGCTAAAAACGGAGTTTGTGACCTTGGTAATTTAATCGAAGTTATGGCCTGCACAGGCGGCTGCTTAGGCGGTAATTCTACAGTTAACGCAATGAAACCGGCACTTAAACAGGTTACTAACTACGTTAACGAAAGTAAGCATATTAAAGATATGGAAGAAGAATAACAATAATTCACATATTAAACTTATAAAAAACGCCCTTTGAAATGGGCGTTTTTTATTTTGTTAATCTTCATATTTATCGTCAAAATTATATTTCACATACGATAATTTGCCGGTTCGCATTGTTTCAAAAATATTGCCGTATGCAGATGAATCATTTGTCAATTTAGTACCGGTAACCCTGATTGCATAATTATCATAACCAAACTGATTTTTACCTTTTGGTCCGTCAACATCTATCATAATAGCGCCGCAAATAGGAACGGTGTAAGTTTCCATTTCATAACCACCGTTACCGTCAGGGATATAACTGCCATCCGGATTTTTCTTATGAGCTTCATAAGTTGTCGAACAGCTATTTCCAGAAATCACAGCATCGTCATTTTTCGTAATTCTAATTAAAGAACCGTCTATGAGTAATGCACGTTCGCCATGCGCATTATCATTAGCAACCCCGCCTGTACCATCATTAACTTTGTATGCATTTTTTATGGTATAACGTGTACCGCATCCATGAGCATCAAGTTTATTACAACGTTCAATAACATTCATGTATTTGAATATTTTATCTGCAACTTCGGCATTAGTTCCTGTAAATAATTCTGCATAATTTGAATATCCTTCTTCTGCCATAGCTCGATTAATAGCATTTGTTACAACAGAATAAGACTTTTTTAATCTAACAACAGCAGCCATTTCCTGATACTTTGCAATAACATTGGGAATGGTTAAGGCAGCGACAACTCCTATAACACCAAGAGTAATTAAAACTTCTGCAAGAGTAAAAGCAATATTATAAGTTTTACTGAATTGACAGTACGAAATTTCGGAAGGAATAAAAAATGCAGGTTGAATTTTCAGCCCGATAAAACTGTCTAAAACCAGCTTCTGACGCGTGCCCCCCCCCCGTGAGCAGCTTTAAAATTAAATTTTTCCATTTTATATCTCCTTTCAATAACTGTTATTAAGTATAACAAATTTTTTATTAAATATCAAGCTAAACAATCTTTTTATCATATAATATATATATGGATAAAAATAAGAAGAGAAAAATAAGCATTATAGGTTCCACAGGCTCAATCGGAACTCAAGCACTGGAAGTTATTGAAAAGTTACAGGATAAATTTGAAATTATCGCGCTTGCCGGCGGTCATAACAAAGAACTCTTAGACCTGCAGGCAAAAAAATTTAAACCTCATTACACCTGCCTAGGTGAAGAAGGTTTGGAAAAAATTTGTAGTGACAAAGAAAATGATATAATTTTAATGGCGTGCTCAGGAAGAATCGGACTAAAACCGACTTTAACAGCAATAAAAAACGGCATAGATATTGCACTTGCGAACAAAGAAACTCTTGTTATGGCCGGTGATATTGTAATGGAAGAAGCTAAAAAACACGGAGTAAAAATAATTCCTGTTGATAGCGAACACTGCGCAATTCACCAATGCATTAAAGATATTAATCAGGTAGAAAAATTAATAATAACAGCATCAGGCGGCCCGTTTTTAAACAAAAGTATTGATGAAATGAAACAGGCAACGGTAGAACAAGCATTAGCCCATCCACGCTGGAATATGGGGAAAAAGATTACAGTCGACAGCGCAACACTTATGAATAAAGGGCTTGAAATAATTGAAGCACATCATTTATTCTCAATGGATTATGACAAAATTGAAGTCGTTGTTCACCCGCAAAGTATAGTTCATTCTGCAATAGAATACAAAGACGGCAGTGTAATAGCACAGCTTGGACTTCCGAGTATGCATATTCCTATCCAGTACGCTATAACATACCCTGAAAGATTTGAGGGGATAAAATCAAAAAGTTTTAGTTTTGCTCAAATTGCAAGACTGGATTTTTTAGCGCCGGATTTTGAAAAGTTTCCGACAGTAAAACTTGCCTATAATGCCGGAAAAACAGGCGGCACTGCAACTGTTTGCTTGAATGCGGCAAACGAAGAAGCCGTTTTTGCCTTTCTTGACGGAAAAATTAAACTCTACAATATATATGAAATTACAAAAAAAATGATGGATGAGCACACTGTTATAAAAAATCCGACAATCGAAGAAATTTTTGAAGTTGATAAAAATATAAGAGAACTAACAAAAAAATTTATTCAGCAGTTTTAATACTGTATGCTCTCCACAACAGTCAATCAAAAAACAACATTTACTTCAATAAATAACCCTATCAGAGCCTTTAAAATCAAGACAAAGCTCGGCAATGTTGTTGTTAGAGAATTCAAGCAGGAAAATTGCAGTTCTCAACATGATTTAACCCAATTATCAAAATTTTTTGTAGATAATTTTATTCAAGGCTCAACAAGTCCCGGTTGGAAAAAATTTGGCAGACATGAAAATTTAGTTATGTATAGAAATAAAGTGTTAAGTTTTAACTACTTTATAGAAAGCGTTTTCAAAAAAGACGACGGGAATTCAAATATTCTTGTTGCAAAAGATAAATTTAATAATATTGTAGGAGCAATAATTACAACGAAACTCCGTGAAGTTCGTGGATTGAGTGATTCAAAAACAATGTACATAGATTCTCTTGCAGTTGCTCAGGAATACAGACGAAACAACGTAGCAAAAATCCTTATGGAAAAAGTTTTTCAGGCCGGTAAAGATATTTACACAGACGTAATTCTTGCAGGTTACAACAGGGCTGTTCCTTTTTATCAAAAGCTTGGATTTAAAAAAGTAGATTTACAAAATCCTATTGAAAAGATGTATTATGATATTTTGCGCGAGGACAGAACAGATATTCCGCATTATACAAAACTTCTTCACATGCCGCTAAAACCTGACGCTGAACGCTGGTGGCAGCGTATGAGCGGAAGAATAATAAATTATCGTGAACAAATGATGAAATAATTATAAAATATCAAGAGGATCAACATCTATCGAAAGCTTTATATCTTTAGGCATAATAACTTTGCTCAAAAAACTGGAAACAAATTGATGTCCCTTGTCGCCTAATTTATTTTTAATAAGTATTTGAAATCTATACTGGCTGTTAATACGTTCGATTACACAAGGTGTAGGGCCAAGAACTTCCAACCGTTCGGAAATTCCGAACTTTTCAATCATTGTGCATAGTCTTAGAGCAATTTCCTGAGCTGATTTTTCTGCACGGAAGTTATTCAATGAACTTATTATAAGCCTGATAATTTGGCTGAACGGCGGGTAATCAAATTCTTCACGGGCAGCAATTTCAGTTTGGAAAAATTCACTATAATTTTGAGATTTTGCACTTTCCAGTGCGTAAAAATCAGGATTATATGTCTGGAATAAAACTTTTCCCGCAAACTCACCGCGCCCTGCACGTCCTGCAACCTGAGTTAAAAGCTGGAAACCTCTTTCGCTTGCCCTGAAATCAGGAAGATTAAAACTTGCATCAGCAGAGATTACCCCAACAAGCGTTACATTTGGATTATCAAGGCCTTTTGCTATCATTTGCGTACCTACAAGAATATCTATATCACCCTTTTGAAAACGTTCTAAAAGCCTTATATGCTCGCCTTTTCTAACAAGAATATCACTATCTATACGCTCAACATTTTTATCAGGAAATAAATCTTTGATATATTGTTCAATTTTTTGAGTACCTGTCCCGCTGATTTTAAAAGCATCAGAACCACACTCCGGACAAAAATCCGGGAAATATGAAATATGATTACAATAATGACATTTTAAATAACCGTCTTTTGCATGCCAGATCATTGGAATAGCACAGTTAGGGCACTCAATTACATGCCCGCAGGCCTGACATTGCGTGAATGTCGCAAATCCGCGGCGATTTATCAAAAGAATAACCTGTTGTCCTTTTTCGAGAGTTTCAGAAATTTCTGTCTGTAAAGGTTTAGATATAACATTTTTATAAGCAGCACGTCCGTAATCCTGCATATTAATAACACTTACAGGCGGAACTTTTGCATTGTTGTATCTATGCTTAAGTTCAAAAAGATTACCGGAATTCAGCGCTCTATAATATGTTGAAACATCAGGAGTTGCAGACCCCAAAAGCAATGGACAATTATGGAATTCTGCCAATTTTCTTGCAACTACACGCGCATCATAACGCGGCGTCGGTGTTGTCTGTTTATAAGCCCCTTCATGCTCCTCATCTATTATTATTAAGCCAATATTTTTCAACGGTGCAAATACAGCAGAACGCGCACCGGCAAGAATTTTTATTTCATTTTTATAAAGCTTTTGCCAAACATCATATCTTTCTCCGTCAGAGATACTGCTATGCCAGATTGCAACATCTTCTGTTCCGAATTTTTTTGCCAGACGCTTTGTCAACTGGGAAGCCAGCGCTATCTCGGGAGCAAGAAAAAGTACGTTTTTACCTGCCTTAATCGTATCATCAATCAGCTTAAAATAAACTTCTGTTTTTCCAGATGCAGTTACCCCGTGAAGCAGAATTTGAGCAGAAGAATTATTTTTTATTGTTTTAGAAATTCCATCATAAACAGTTTTCTGTTCTCCTGACAATTCAAAAAGCGGTTCTCGTTCAGTTATTTTTAAAATATCAAGCGGATTTCTGTATAATTCTTCCTGAGTAAGCTTTATACAACCGAGTTCTTCAAGTTTTTTAATTGTTGCACGGGTTGTCTTTGCCATTTTTTCGAAAATAATTAATGGAGTCTTACCCATTTCTTTCAAAAGTTCCAGAACTTCCCTCTGCCTTTTGGTTGCATTATCAAATGTCACAAATTCAACTGCAAACTCTGTTTTTGCAGCCTTTTCAATAAGTTTCAAAGGAATAGCCGCATTCAAAACAGTAACAAGATCACAGCAATAGTAATTTGCGACCCATTCAAGAAGTTTCAGATAATCAATCGAAAATAACGGAGTTTCATCAAGAATTTTGTTTATCTTCTTAACCTTAAAATCACCCGGAAGATAGTCAGAAAACCCGACACAAAACGCATTTATCAAACCTTGACGTCCAAACGGGACAAGAATTGCCTGCCCGATTTGAATTTTGTCTTTCATTTCTTCGGGAATCAGATAACTGAAAGTTTTAACCCCTAAACCTTTAATATTAACAAGCGCAGATGCGTATTTATGGGAAACGTTAGGGGTGAAGTGTGGATTTTGTTTATTAGATTCTATTTCTTCAACCATAAATCTGCCTCAAATCTATTTCTACTTCACCCGCCGCGTTTTCACTCTTCAAAATACTAAGCTTCTTCTGCCATAAACTCTTTACGGGCATCTTGAATAGCTTCTTCTAACAAGTCTAATTGTTCAGGAGTAAAAGTTACGCCTTTTTTTGTAGGAAGCCATGTTGCACCATCATCTGTAGTATAAAATATTCTCATATTCAAATAACTTCTGCCCTTGTATTCACTGATAGAAATTTGTAACTGTTCAGTCTCACTTCTTTCAATTGTAGCCAAAATCTTAGCGTCTGCCATTTTTCTCTCCTTATTACTTAATTACCATATTATAATAGCATAGAAAATATTTTTTTGATAAAATGAGTTGTAGAAAATTTATTTTTGAAAGCATAAGGAGAGAATTATGATAAAAGTTGCTGTATGCGGGGCTTTAGGGAAAATGGGGAAAGAAGTTGTTCAGGCTGTTACAGAATGCCCTGAAACAGAATTAACTGCACAAATTGATATTGCAGGAGAAGATATGTACCATACAATTGAAGAAGCTTCTAAAGCAGCATCAATTGATATTGTAATTGATTTTACCCAGCCGAAATCTATCTTTGAAAACGCAAAATACTGCTTAAACAACGGAATAAAAATAGTTATCGGGACAACAGGGCTTAAAGACGAAGAAATAGAATATCTAAAAAAACTTTCAAAAGAAAAAAATACAGGCTGCCTAATTGCGCCAAACTTTTCAACAGGAGCAGTTTTAATGATGATGTTTGCCCGTCAGGCCGCAAAATATTTTGATAATGCAGAAATTATTGAACTTCACCACAACCAGAAAAAAGACGCTCCATCAGGAACTTCCATAAAAACAGCGGCAATGATGGCTGAAGTTAAAGAAAATTTCACAAAAAATAACTGTCCGGAAACCGAAACCATAAAAGGTGCCAGAGGTGGAAATTCATATTCTAATATTCATATACATTCAGTTAGAATGCCAGGCTACATTGCCTCTCAAGAAGTTATTTTCGGTTCATCAGGTCAGATTATGACAATAAGACATGATTCAATGGATAGAAAATGTTACATGCAAGGAGTTTTGCTTGCAGTAAAACATGTTGCAAAAAATAATGATTTCGTATACGGTTTAGATAATATAATGTAAGGAAAAGGGTTAAAATGAGAAAAGCAAACATCGCAATTTTAGGAGCAACAGGGGTTGTCGGAAGAGAAATTACAAAAATCGTTGACGAGTTAGGAATTGAATTTAACGAAATAAAGTTCCTGTCAAGTGCCAAAAGCGCAGGTAAAAAAATTGATTTCCAGGGAAAAACCTACATCGTAGAAGAAGCAAAACCTGAAAGTTTTGACAATGTTAATATTGTTCTTGCTTCAGCAGGCGCAGCAACATCAAAACTGTTTGCTCCGGAAATTGTAAAAAGAGGCGGTGTTCTAATTGATAACTCATCAGCTTTTAGAATGGAAGATGATGTTCCTTTAGTTATTGCTTATGTTAATGATGAAGATTTGAAAAAGCACAAAGGTATTATCGCAAATCCGAACTGTTCAACTTCCCAGCTTATGCTCGTTTTGAAACCTTTAATTGACAAAGTTAAAATGAAACGTCTTATTGTATCAACATATCAGGCGGTTTCTGGTGCAGGACTTGCTGCAATAAACGAATTAACAGAGAACACAAAAGCACGTCTTGCCGGCGAGACTTTTGACAATAAATGCTTCAAAAAACCGATAGCATTTAACGTAATTCCACAAATTGACGTATTCTTGGATAATGGCTACACAAAAGAAGAAATGAAAGTCGTGAATGAAACTCGAAAAATTCTTCATCTTCCAGAAGATTTGCCAATATCATGTACAGCCGCGAGAGTACCTGTTTATAACGGACATTCAGAAGCAGTTGATATTGAATTTGAAGAAGAAATTACCCCGGAAGAAGTAAGAGAAATCTTAAAAAATTCATTCGGTATAAAAGTTATAGATAGTCCGCAAAATTATGAATACCCTACAACATACGATGCCTCTGGCGTAAATCCTGTGTTTGTCGGACGTATAAGAAAAAATTTGGCGTTTAACAATGGTATTTCACTCTGGTGCGTTGCTGATAACCTCAGAATAGGCGCGGCGCTTAATACTGTCAGAATCTGCCAAAAAGTACTTGAAATGGATTTATTTTAGATATAATATATATATATAAAGATAAATTATTATCTTTATATATTTTTTTACAGGAGACAGAATGAATATTTCAAAATTGACAATATTACCTCACAGCCCCGCAACAAAAAAAATTGTTTTGCAAAAACCATGTAAAAATATTTTACATTCAGAACTTACACGTGTTGCAAATTTAAATACCGCTTCAATTCCCAAAAGGTTGGTGAAAAAAGTTATGAAAGAACATAATGTTCCTTCATATATTAATAATGAATGTTATATTGCCCCAAATGCACTCAAAGCAAGAGAAGACTCACGTGTTTTAGGTGGAAAAATAGTTGAATTTTTTGGTTAATATACATTTACAATTCTTAATATTTTATAGTTAATTAGTCAATTTTTCCTCTATAAAATTTTTTATAAATATATACGGGGAAAAATATGGGGGATATTATTATGAAAAAAATTGAAGAATGCAAACATGAACTTGCGAAAGAAAAATCAAAAAAATCAGAAGAACAAAAATTAAAATCAGATATTGATTTACCAAGACTTACATCAGATTTTCTTGATGAGACATTACAGATTGCTTAAAAAAATAATATAAACTTTTTCTATTAATAAAAGTTAATATTATGGCAATTTTTATATTCATAACTCTTTCTTTACATAGATAAAGGAAGTTTAAAAATATGAAGTTAAGTCAATTAAGGCAAGAATATTCTAAAACCAAAAATTTTGTACAAGTAAGTCAATATATTCCGACACGTTTTGATGATATTAGAAATGATATTGCTGTAGAACAAGCCGAAAAATACTATAAAGCAATAACTTCAAAAACTCAAAATATATCAAAATACAAACTCGGAGATGTTGTTGGAAAAATTTTGAACCAGATAGTATAATCCGCATATATTATGCGGATTTACTTTTTATATTACTTTTTGTTAAAACTCTACAACTTTCACATGTGTTTTTGATAAAATTATAATAAGGGTAGTGTACTTATAGAGGATAAATGTTAGTAAAAAGAGAAGATTTACGAGATTTGATAGACAGAATCCATAATGAAGGCAAAACAGTTGTTGCAACAAATGGCTGCTTTGATATCCTTCATGTAGGTCATGTTAGATACCTGCAGCAAACTAAATCTTTCGGAGATTACTGCATAGTATTGCTAAATTCTGACAAATCTGTCCGCTCAATAAAAGGGTCAAAACGTCCAATAAATAACGAAAATGACAGAGCAGAAGTGTTAAGCGCTTTGAGATATGTAGATTATGTGGTATTATTTGATGAAGATAGTCCTCGTGATCTCTTAGATAAAATGAAACCTGATGTTTATACAAAAGGTGCAGATTATACAATGGAAACTCTGCCTGAAGCAGATATTATGAAAAAAAATGGGACAAGAGTAGAATTTATTAAATTTGTCGAAGGTAAATCCACTACAAACACTATTGAAAAAATGAAGGAGGGATAAATCTTCATGAGTGAATATGTCTACATACTCTTTGACAAACCGGAAAATAATCTGATAATCGGAGAAACATCTAATCTTTTAATGCACATGCATGAGCTAAAAAATAAAACTAATGATATCTATAAAGATGAATATCCAACAAATAAACTTGCATATTATGAGAGATTTGAAGAATTTTCAGATGCAATTATCAGAAAAAATGAGCTTGAACAGTTACCAAAAGAAGATTTACTTCAATTGATAAAATCAGATAACCCTGACTTGTCAGATTTACATGAAAAAATCTTAAAAATCTGGAATGACGAAGGCAAGCTTCATGATAAAGAACAAATAAAATCTAAAAAAGGAGAAAATATATGAAAAGCTTCACAGTAGAAGAAATTACACAAATTGTCGGTGGTATGCTCACAAAAGTTGAAGATGTAAAAATCTCTCAAATAGCACCGCCACTGCTTTCTGATGAAAACACTCTTGCACTTGCACTTGGCGAAGAAGAAATTGCAAACCTTTCAAAATCAAAAGCCAAAGCAGCTCTAGTTCCTCTTGGTGTAAACCTTGACAGTATTACAACAATTGAAGTGGAAAGACCTAGACTTGCTATGATGAAATTGCTGAACTTATTCTATACTCCGCCAGAAGTTAACAAAGGCATTCATCCAACAGCAACTGTTCATGAAACAGCTAAACTAGGCGAAAATGTTCAAATAGGCCCAAATGTTGTAATCTCACATGATGCAGTAATCGGTGATAATACAAAGATTTTAGCCAACACCTACATTGGCGGCGGTGCAAAAATCGGCCAAAATTGTTTGTTCCATCCCGGCGTAAATATCGGCGACAGAGTTCAAGTCGGAGATGATGTAATTCTTCATCACGGAGTTTCTCTTGGAGCAGATGGATTCAGCTTTGTTACAGAAAATCCTGACAACATAGAACAGGCAAGAAAAGAAGGGGAAATTAAAGAAGCAAACGCAAAACATGTTATCTTTAAAATACCTTCAATCGGTTCTGTTGTAATCGGCAATAACGTAGAAATTGGTGCTAATACAGCAATTGACCGCGGCACAATCGAAAATACAATAATCGGTGATAACACCAAAATTGACGACCTTGTTATGATAGGCCACAACTGCCGTATCGGCAAAGGATGCTTAATCGTATCACAGGTAGGTATTGCAGGAAGCTGCGTAATCGGCGATAGAGTAGTTATTGCTGGACAAGCAGGTCTTGCTGATCACATTGAAATCGGTGCTGATACAATTATCACAGCAAAAGCAGGTGTTACAAAATCATTCCCTGAAAAATCAATTATAGTTGGTATTCCTGCTGTTCCAAGAAAAGATTTCATCAAACAGTTGAAAACAATGAAAGACGCTCAAGAAATCTTTGCTAAATTCAGAAAATACGAACCGCTGTTAAAAGAATTTGAGGACAATATAAATCATGACCACAATTCTTAAAGAAACAGAAATTTCAGGCAACGGTTTAATGAAAAACAAACCCTGCACAATGAAATTTATACCGTCCAAATCAGGCAAGATTCGATATTTTGTGAAAGGCAACGAGCCGTTTGAGGCTTGCGTAGATAATGTTTTGTCAACTGATCATTGCGTTGTTATAGGAAACAAAAAATCCAAAGCAATACTTACAGAACATATAACAGCAGCACTTGCTTTTTGCGGAATAGATTCAATTGATATTCACATGTCAGAAGAAGAGGTTCCGGCTCTTGACGGAAGTTCAAAACAATGGGTTGAACTTTTGAAAAAAGCAGGTATTGAAAAACATATATTTACAAAACCTAAATATTATACCGTATCAGAGCCTGTTTATTATCTGAACGGAAAAACAAGCCTTGTGGTTTTACCGGATAAAGAATTGTATATTTCGTACGCTGTTAACTATGATCATCCGGCTATGACACGACGCTGGGCTGCTTATAATAACAAAAACAGCGAAGAAATTATAGAAGCAAGAACTTTCGGATTTTATAGAGACCTGAAAAAGTTTCAGATGCTTGGTTTTGCACGCGGTGTAAATGTAGAAAATACATTAGGATTTTTGGATGACGGCGGTTTCACATCAGAGTTACGTTCTGATTTGGAACCTGTTAAACATAAAATTCTCGACTTAATCGGAGATTTTTATCTAACAGGTGTAAATCCGCTTAATTTGAAATGCCAGATTTTGGCAAAAGAAGCAGGACATGCAGTTCATGTTAAAACCGCAAAAATATTGAAAGATAAATTAATTGAATGTAAATAAGGAGTACAGTTATGACAGAAGAAACAAAACAAGAAGTTTTGCAATTTGACACAATGCAGATTATGGAAATGATACCGCACCGTTATCCGTTTTTGCTTGTAGATAGAATCACAGAATGTGTTCCGGGCAAATATGCAAAAGGATATAAAAATTTAACAATGAATGAACAATTTTTCCAGGGACATTTTCCGGGAAACCCGATTATGCCCGGAGTTTTGCAGCTTGAAGCTATGGCACAATGTTCTGCTCCAATTTTGATGACAATGCCGGAATTTGAAGGGAAATTAACTTTATATGCAGGAGTTGACGGTGTTCGTTTCAAAAATATCGTAAGACCTGGTGATAAATTTGAAATGGAAGTAGAACTTACAAAGGTGAAAGGTCCTGTATGTAAGGCACATGGCGTTGGAAAAGTTGACGGAAAAGTTTGTGTAGAAGCAGATATGACTTTTGCACTAAAATAACTTTTAAATATAAATAAATGTTAAAAAGACCGGCATATTTTCCGGTCTTTTTAGCAAAAAATATTTTTACACTTTTTATATATTCTGGAGAACTTAATTTTATGAAAATATACAATATTACCCCTATTAATACAAAAAGAGCGTACTATACTCACAGCACAACCAACAGAAAATCAGCAACTAACAATGAAATATCTAATAATTATCATACAGCCTTGCCCAGCACGCAGCAATATCTTGTAAGTTTTAACGGCGGATATAGTATTGATCTGGCTAAAACAATAGAAAGATTAGATATTCTAGCTGAAAAGAAACCAAACATATACCCGCCTCACATTAGAGAATGGGCAGGAATGATTTTGGAAGAAGGCAATAAAGCAAAAGAAACATTAATCAGTATTCACAAAAAATTCTACTCAAGCCTTAAAGATTGTTTTTCGATTGCAGAAGTAAAGAAAAAATTCCCGGAATTTAAAGATGTCCTATCAGATAACGAAGTCGATTTTTCAAAAGGTACGATATTTGAAAGTTTTAAAAACGGCGAATTAGAATTCTTTGACAAAGATGAAGATTTATCTTTGCAGCTTTTAAAACTATACTGGGGAGAAGGCTTTTCTCTTAATGATTTGAAAAAATATACAAATGGAAAAGATTTATATTACACAATAAAAAAATTCAATATTCCGACTGTAGAGCGTGAATACGGTCATGTCCTAAAATTATCCGATCCAGAATATAATGAACGCCTGACAAAAGAGATGACAGCAAAACGTTTAGAATCGCTTGATAGACGTGCACAAAAAGCTGATGGTGAACCTGTTTATATAAAACGCGGGCCAATGTCAAAAGAACAAAAAGAGCACATCTCACAGGCACTTTTAAAATTCTATCGAGAAAATCCTGAAAGACTTCTCCAAATGTCAGAACGTCAAAAAGAATTTTATCGCGAAAATCCTGAACAAGCAGAAATCATATCAAGAGTTGCAAAAAAAGCGTGGAATGTTTTTGGAGCAGACAGAATTAAAACAGCCATGAGTAAATTTATGAAAGAGAAAGGATTTAAAGATTTTACACCAAAAGAACTTGAAAATCCTTTGGGAATCTCCAAACCAAAATTATCCGCAATGAAACAATTTTGGGCTGCAAATGAATGGGCAAGAAAATCTTTTTCTAAAAATATGGAATATGCCTGGAAAAAAGTTAAACAAGAAAACAATACTTTTATAACAGTCAATCAAATTCCAGAAAAATTAAAGTTAAAAATTACAGCCTGGGCGCAGCAAAAAGGTATAACAGCTGAAAATCTGAATTTTGATAATCTGGTAAATAAATATACAAATGTTGTAATTCAAGATGAAAATTCAAGCAGAATTGTTACTAAATTTGCTGATTGTCATCTGTTAGAATCAGATATAATGGCTTCAACTTATTTCAGCACGATTGCGATATTTGCAAATAAAATGAAAGAAACTATAAATTTGCGCAAGGCAAATGAAGAAGAAAAATTATTCTTAAAGGCTTTAGATTTAATACATCGCTCAATGTTTACCCAAAAAGACGGAGAATTTATTCCAAAAGTATATCAAACCAATGAAGTTCAGGCATTATATTTAAAGGTTGCTAATTATATGCTTAATAATAATTTAGACAAATATATTCCTGAATTAAATAAAATTCTCAATGAAGAATATGAATATATTTCAGAGCAGGTTGCAACAAATCCCTTATTAAAAAAATATTAAAATATAGATAATCACCGTAATTTGTACTATAATTGAGCTATAGTATTGAAAGAGAGGGATTTTATGATAGATAAAACCGCAGTAATTCACCCGTCAGCCCAAATTGCGGATGATGCAATTATCGGCCCATATGTTGTAATCGGTGAAAACGTTAAAATCGGCCACAGAACAAGAGTAATCGCAAATGCTTATATTGAATTTGCAGAAATAGGAGACGATTGTACAATTTCTCCATTTGCAACTATAGGTTCAGAACCACAAGATTTAGGCTACAAAGGAGAGCCTACTAAGGTTGTAATCGGAGACGGAACAATTATCAAAGAAAACGTAACAATTCACAGAGGTGCAGCCTGCGGTGACTATACAACAAGAATCGGTAAGAAATGTCTGCTTATGGTAGGTTCTCACATTGCCCACAACTGCGTTTTAGCAGATGAGGTAATTCTTGCAAATCTTGTAACTTTAGGCGGACACGTTCATGTGGGATTTGGAGCTTTTGTCGGCGGAATGAGCGTATTCCATCAAAATATAAGAATTGGTGATATGGCTATAATAAGCGGCTTTTCAGCTTCACGTCAGGATATTCTTCCATATTCAAAAGGAGAAGGAAGACCGCCTGTTCCACGCGGACTTAATGTTATTGCAATGAAACGCCGCGGAGTGCCGCAGGATATCAGAACGGCAACTAACGAAGCTTTTAAACTTCTAATTTCTGAAGATTTAAACACAACTCAGGCTATCGAAAAAATTAAAGCTGAAATTCCGATGAATGAATACATCGAAAAAATGATTGAATTTATTCAAACATCCAAACGCGGAGTGCTTTTAAAAACACACAAAAGCGGTCACGAATCTTTGGAAAGCGAAGAATAACAATAATCTAAAATTATACTCCCTTCTCACTATTGCAAGAGAAGGGAGTTTTATATTAACATGAAATAATAAACAGAATTATTAAAAAAGAGAGGGAATATTATATGAAAACTATTTGGGATAAATACGCAGAAGTTCTGGTTGACTACTCAACAGATGTGCAAAAAGGTGATTTAGTACAAATCAGAGCAACCAGCGTTTATGCAAAAGACCTTGTAAAAGCAGTTTATAAAAGAGTTCTAGAAAAAGGTGCTCATCCGATTGTAAGAACTTCAATTGAAGATATGTCTGATATTTTCATAAAATATGCTTCAGATGAACAGCTTGACTATATTGATCCAATTACTAAATTAGAATATGAAAAAATTGACAAATTTATCTCAATTGGAGCTCCGATGAACACAAAAAATATGGCGCGTGCCGATTTGACAAAACTCGGACGACGCGGTAAGGCTACACAGGAACTTTCTAAAATGCTTATGGAACGTTCTGCAAAAGGAGACGCCAAATGGGTAATTGCAGATGTTCCGACTCACGCACTTGCGCAGGAAGCAAAAATGTCTCTGGATGAATATTCTGAATTCCTTTTTAAATCCTGCTATCTTGATTTGGATGACCCTGTAAAAAAACTCCGTGAATTAGACGAAAAACAAACAAAATGGGCAAACTATCTTAACGGCGTCAAAAAGTTACACATAGTTGGCGAAAAAACAGATATTACATTCGGCGTAGAAGGCAGAAAATGGATAAGCTGTTCAGGTCTGAATAATTATCCTGACGGAGAAGTTTTTACATCCCCCGTTGAAAATGACATTAATGGAGAAATTTACTTTGATTTTCCACAAAACTATCGCGGCAATTCTGCAACCGGCGTTCACCTGTGGATTGCAAACGGGAAAGTTGTAAAATTTGAAGCAGAAACAGGCAAAGACTTTTTAGAAGCAATGCTTAATATGGACGAAGGGTCTAAAGGCATAGGCGAAATTGCCGTTGGGACAAACGATGAAATTCAGGAGATTACCGGCAACATTTTATTCGATGAAAAAATCGGAGGGGCAATTCACATGGCAGTTGGAGCGTCATACCCTGAAACAGGCGGCAAAAATATTTCAGGCCTTCACTGGGACATGATTAAAAATATGAAGCCGACAAAAACACATCCACAAGGCGGTAAGATTTATGCGGATGATGTTTTGATTTATGAAAACGGAAAATTTATTATATAATAAAATTTTTAAGTTAAGCCATCTGTAAGAAAACAATAATTCTATGTAAAAAATATATTTTTTATTGTAGAATATTAATTGTAAATAGTGTTATTTAATATAAGGAAGAGAACATGGAAAAACTTTCACCGTTACAAATCGAAAGATTAAAGTATCAGCCAAAACTTCCGTCCAGCCTTGCTAACGGAATTAATAACCTTGAAATGGCTGAAGGTTCTGCGACTCAATCAGTAAGAGATCAAGAACAAATTAAAGAATTATTCAAAAACACTTATGGAAAGCCTGTTGTTACTTTTAATGCAGGTAGTGATGCAAAAACATCATCAACAAGAAACGTTGGTGTAATCCTTTCAGGCGGCCAGGCACCTGGCGGACACAACGTAATCGCCGGTTTATATGACGCTTTGAAACAGGCAAATTCTGCTAACAAACTTTATGGATTTTTAGGCGGTCCATCTGGTATTATTGACGGCAAATATATTGAATTCACTGATGAGTTTATCGACGCTTACAGAAATACCGGCGGATTTGATATTATCGGCTCTGGTAGAACAAAGCTTGAAACAGAAGAACAGTTCCAAAAATCTTTGGAAGTTTGTAAAAAATTAAACATTTCTGCAGTCGTAATTATTGGTGGAGATGATTCAAATACAAACGCAGCTTTGCTTGCAGAATGGTTTGTTAAAAATAACACAGGTATTCAGGTTATCGGCTGTCCAAAAACTATTGACGGCGACTTGAAAAACGAACAAATCGAAATTTCTTTCGGTTTTGATACTGCAACAAAAACTTATGCAGAATTAATCGGCAACATTCAGCGTGACGCAAATTCTGCTAAAAAATACTGGCACTTTATCAAGATTATGGGAAGAAGTGCTTCTCACGTAGCTTTGGAAGCTGCTTTGCAAACTCAGCCTAATATTACAATGATTTCTGAAGAGGTTGAAGAAAAAAGAATGTCTTTGGAACAAGTTGTAAATTATATTACTGATATTATCGTTAAACGTGCTGATCAGGGTAAAAACTTCGGTATTGCAATTATTCCTGAAGGTTTGATTGAATTTATTCCGGAAATGAAATCTATGATTGCTAACTTGAATGATATTATGGCGTCATTAGAAACAGATCCTGACTTTGTTAATGCTACAACAATCAGAGAAAAATTTGATATTGTAGAAAACAGATTGGATCCTGCAAATGCAAAAGTTTATGCTTCATTACCTATTTTAATTAAAGGTCAATTGTTGGCAGATAGAGACCCGCATGGTAATGTTCAAGTTTCTAAAATAGAAACTGAAAAACTTTTAATTGAAATGATTTCAACAAGACTTGACGAATTGAAATCTCAAGGTGATTACATTGGCAAATTCAATGCACAATCACACTTCTTCGGCTATGAAGGAAGATGTGCATTCCCATCAAACTTTGATGCTGATTACTGCTATTCTTTAGGCTTTAATGCATTTGCTCTAATCAATTTTGGATTAACAGGTTATTTGTCATCAGTTAGAAATTTGACAGCTCCTGCTTCTGAATGGGTTGCAGGCGGTGTTCCATTGACAATGATGATGAATATGGAAAAACGTCACGGTGAATTCAAACCAGTAATTCAAAAAGCATTGGTAAAACTTGATGGGCCTGTATTCAAAGTGTTGGAAGCTAACAGAGAAGACTGGGCAATGAATGACAGATATTTATTCCCAGGTGCAATTCAATACTTTGGACCATCTTGCGTTTGTGATGTTACAACTTGCACATTACAATTGGAAAGAGCAAAAGAATTGGCTAATGTGTAGATAGCTACAAACAGACACAAAAATACCGCTTTAAATAAAAGCGGTATTTTTTTATTATTATAAATTTTAAAAAATTTATTTGTACTATTTTACTTCTTTAATAATAATAGAAGCATTTTGACCGCCGAAACCAAATGAATTTGACAAAGCAGTATGAATATCAGCTTTTCTTGCCTTATGAGGAACATAGTCAAGATTACCAACTTTTTCATCTTGATTATCAAGGTTGATTGTCGGAGGTACTATTTTTTCATTAATTGTTTTTACGCAAGCGATACATTCTACAGCGCCAGTTGCACCAAGAAGATGTCCATGCATTGATTTTGTAGAACTTACAAGTAGGTTTTTATTTACATCTTTGCTGCCGAACAAACCTTCAATAGCTTTTGATTCGGCAACATCACCAAGTCCTGTACTTGTACCGTGAGCATTTATATAGTCTATATCTTGCGGTTTCAATCCTGCATCTTCAAGTGCAAATTTCATAGAATGAGTAGCACCCTGACCTTCCGGATCAGGAGCAACAACATCATAAGCATCAGCAGTTTGCCCGTAACCTACAACTTCTGCATAAATTTTTGCACCGCGTTTTTTGGCATGTTCATACTCTTCCAATACCAAAACTCCGGCGCCTTCACTCATTACAAAACCATCTCTGTCAACATCCCAAGGACGTGAAGCTTTTGTAGGTTCATCATTACGTTTGGACAAAGTTCTTGCGCTTGAAAAGGCTCCAATACCAACATCGCAAATAGTAGCCTCTGCTCCGCCTGCAACCATTATATCAGCATCTCCATATTGAATAGAACGGAATGCATCGCCAATTGTATGAGTTCCGGTAGCACAAGCAGAAACAACAACTTTATTAATTCCCTTAAATCCGTATTTCATAGAAATCCTGCCTGATGCCATATTGACAATCATCATAGGGATTGTAAAAGGAGAACATTTATTAGGTCCTTTTTCAAGAATTCTTACATGGTTATCTTCAAAAGTTCTGAAACCGCCTGCTGCAGAACTTACCATAACACCAATTTTGTAAGGATCAACGTCATGAACTTCTTCAAGTTTAGCATCTTTCACGGCTTCATCAGCAGCAATCATTGCAAACTGAATAAATCTGTCCATTTTTTTAGCTTCTTTTGGGTCAATATATTCCTCAGGATTAAAATTTTTACATTCGCCGGAAATTTTTACAACATGCTTTGAAACATCAATAAGCTCTGATATACTAATTCCGCTTTTTCCTTCTACAAGACTATTCCAAAATTTATCAACACCGACACCAAATGGTGTAACTGCACCAAGTCCTGTGATAACTACTCTTCTTTTTGTCATCTCTTTACCTTTTAGTTTATTCTGATAAATATACGAGGGGAAAATAATATTCAATTTTCACCCTCGCAACATTTTTGAATTCTCACTCAATATCTTAGAAAAGATATTCAAGTGACCGCACAAGCAGTCTATTTGTGAGAGTCGATATAGTTAACTGCGTCTTGTACAGTTTGAATTTTTTCAGCTTCTTCATCAGGAATTTCGCAGCCGAATTCTTCTTCGAAAGCCATTACTAATTCTACTGTATCTAATGAATCTGCGCCCAAATCTGCTGTGAAGCTTGCTTCAGGAGTAACTAAAGATTCGTCAACGCTTAATTGATCTACAACTACTTTTTTAACTTTTTCTAATGTACTCATGTTTTTTACCTCATAATTTAATTGTATTACTACACTATATTTCTATAATAACTATATAATTATACTTAGTTCAAAAAATTTTTGCAAGGTATTTACATTCCAAAGGTTACATTGTTAAAAATCTTTACTTTTCAACTCAGTTTCATAAAAACTTTCTATGTACTTAGAATTCTTGCCATAATTTTTTATATAATTAAACCGCCATCAACTTCCAGAACCTGACCTGTGATATAATCTGCGTCTACAGCCAAAAATTTAACAGCTTTAGCGATATCTTCCGGTTCGCCAAGACGTTTCAACGGGATAAAGTCTGTAAATTTGGAAGTATCAAGATCTTTTGTCATATCAGTATTAATAAATCCAGGCGCAATAGCATTAACTCTAATACCGCGTGAACCTAATTCTTTTGCAAGAGTTTTAGTCAAACCGATAAGTCCTGCCTTTGCCGCTGAATAGTTGGCCTGACCAGCGTTTCCAGAAACTCCGACAACACTTGACATATTAACAATAGCACCACTTCTTTGTTTCATCATAACCTTTACAACAGGCTGTGATACATAGAAAGCGCTTGATAAATTTGTATTAATTACAGCGTTCCAGTTTTCTGCACTCATTCTCATAAACAAGCCATCGCGGGTAATCCCTGCATTGTTAACAAGAATATCAATTCTTCCGAATTTTTCTATAACAGCTTCAACACCTTTTGCAGCTTCTTCCTGATTAGAAACATCGAATTTAAAAGCAGCAGCATCAACGCCTAGTGCTTTTATTTCTTCAACAGTTTTGTTTGCAGCTTCTTCGTTTCCAGCAAAGTTAACTGCTATGTCATAACCTGCTTTTGCAAGTTCAAAAGCGCATGCTTTACCTATTCCGCGTGATGCACCTGTTACTAATGCTAATTTTTCAGACATAATATCTCCTTTAAACTTTCTATTGTATTTTCTAATGAAGCTTTATCAAAAACATTGAAAACAGCAGCTTCTGGAACTATTTTCTTGTTCAAACCTGCAAGAACTTTTCCAGATCCGATTTCAATAAAGATTTCAACACCGTCTGAAGCCATTTTTTGAATAGTTTGAGTCCAATGCACTGATGAATAAATTTGTTTTGGCATTTTTACTTTAAAATCAGCACTTTGTGTTGTAGGTTCCGCATCAACATTTGTAACTACAGGGATTTCAGCGTTATTCAAATCCAGAGTTGATACAAAGTTTTCAAATTCATGACCGGCATTTTCCATAAATTTTGAATGAAATGCGCCAGAAACTGCAAGCGGAACAACACGTCTTGCGCCTTTTGCAAGAATAAGCTCACCTGCTTTTGCAACTGCAGCTTCATCACCTGTAATTACAACCTGTGCAGGAGAATTATAGTTTGCGACATCTACATAACCAATCTGAGAAGCTTCTTTTAACGCTTCTTCCAAAGCGCCTTCCGGTGCATTCAAAACAGCAGCCATTGCACCACCCTTTGTTGCACCCATCAGATCAGCTCTTTTTTGAATAGCTTTTAATGTTGTTTCCAAAGACATAACATTTGCCGCATACATTGCGCAATATTCACCCAACGAATGTCCTGCAACATAATCAGGCTTGATATCAAAATTTGATTTTAATGCTTCCATAGCAGCAATTGACATTGTTACAATACAGGGTTGAGTGTTAACTGTTTGTTTTAAGGCTTCATCCGGACCTTCAAAACACAAAGTTGTAACACTTTTTCCTAAAACTTTATCAGCCTCATCAAAAACATCTTTTGCTGATTCAAAATTGTCATACAAATCTTTTCCCATGCCGACAGCCTGAGACCCTTGACCAGGAAACAAAAATGCAATCTTTTTTGCCATAAAATATCCCTCTCTAAAAATGTTCCTGTGGCAATTATACTATAAACATGACAATTGTAAATATAAAAAAGAGCGGTTAATTTTACCACTCTTTTTAAAAATTAAATAAAGAGGTGCATTGAAGCACCTCTTAAAAGTTTTATGTTGTGATATCTTGATAAGCTTCACAAAGCTGCTTATATACGTATTCATTAATAACTTCGCCTTTGGAATTTACGTACTTTCCGTTTTCGGTTATATAGAACAGTGCCGGATCGCCATATGTCTTAATAAGTTGATAATTGTAGTCTGATACTACTACATTTCCTCGTTTGCGCGTACCATCTTTTGGATCCATGGGGCCCCAGTTTTGTGAGAGGCTGGTTGAATACATATTGTGATTGTATTTCCTAAATTCTTCGGCCGAAATTTCTTGTCCGTCCGGATTGTAATACTTGTAGCTTCCATCATCCTGAACAACCATTGAATAACCATTTTCTCCTGTTGTTTTTGTTCCTGATTTAGGATGAGGATTTTCTGCATTATATTCACTTGGCGCCGGGGTGTATTCAACAGGTTTTCCGGCATCTATATTGTCCGGTACGGTGTTAATTCTTCCCGAAGCAGCTCCTGAAGATTCCGGCTTTTGAGGTTCCGGAAGGTTTATTTTAGGCGGGTCAAGTTCTATTTCCGGGTCATCTTTGGGGGCTGGTGTTTTACCTTTGGCATTCGGTGTGTTAGAGACATCTGATGCTTCATCTTCCTCATTCAGAGGCAGTTCTATATTCTTGCGATTAAAGGCTTCTTGTAATTCAGGAGGTAAGTCTTCTGATGACTCATTTGCCCCAGCCTGAGAGCTCGGGTTATTTTTTGCAAAATCGTCTTGCAATTTGTTTAAGATTTCAAAGGGATTTGAACCGTTATCTTCGACAAGAATCATTAATTGATTTTTCCCGTCTTTTGTGTAAACTTCTTTGTATTTTGGGCCAAAAACTTCAATTTTTGGCTTTTGTTCTTCTGTTTTAGGTGTTCTTGTACTGCCTACACCCCATTTGTCATCACCATTTGATGGATCTACTTGCAAAGTCATAAGTAATGTTCTCCTTTCTAATTAGCTAAATCTTTATATTATTTTTATATACTTTTTATATTCTTATAAAGTATTTTTGCTAAAAAGAATTGACAATACTGCCTCCTATCCTATCCTATCCGGGACTATAAGCGGGTTTCAGCCTATTTTAAATTTATATTTACATTTCGTTAC